>CAZFFW010000236.1:0-8657 GCA_964518125.1 uncultured Porifericola sp. | reverse complement strand
ATTGCGTATCGTTCCGGAACTCTTTATTTTCAGCCCCAAACTAACCCTAACCCTAAGATGAAATACCTGTCCCGCCTGCTCTGTCTCTATCTCCTGCTTACTTTTACACTGCCTGTTTATGCCCAGGAAGTTCCACCACTTGACCCACAGGCCGCAGGTATGTCGGAAGAGCGGCTGGAAAGGCTTTCTGCTTACCTGAACAAAGAAATTGAAGAGAAAAGGTTACCGGGCGCAATAGCCCTGGTGGTGCGAAAAGGCGCTACGGCCCTTTACCAGACTTACGGCTACAAGAACATGGAGCAGCAAAGCCCTATGGAGCAGGATCAGCTATTCTACATACAGTCTATGACCAAGCCCATCGTGAGCGTAGGCATCATGATGCTGTACGAACAGGGCTATTTTGACCTGGACGATCCGGTATCAGATTACCTGCCGCAGTTTGCTGACAGGCAGGTAGAAATAAGCGACGAGCAGAAAGGCACATACCAGGTTCCTGCCGAAAGTAAGATCACCATTGCCAACCTGCTGAGCCATACCGCCGGTTTATCGCACGGCCTGGGTGGCAGCGACCTGGACAAAAGGTACCGGGAAGCGCTCTATATGCAAAAGCACCCTGATATTGAGGCAAGAGTGAATGCCATGGCGGAAATGCCCCTGCTCGGACATCCGGGCGAACAATGGTACTACAGTGCCTCACCCGATGTGCTTGCCCTGCTGATAGAAAAATTCTCCGGAATGAATACGGCAGACTACCTGCAGCAAAACATCTTTGACCCGCTGGGCATGGATGACACCGGCTATAACCTGCCCAAGAACAAAAACTCAAAGGCAGTGGCCCTGCACTATAAAGCACCGGATGGTACGCTCGGACTCAGCCCCAATCAGACACCTACCTCCGGCCATACTATTTATGGCGGTACACATGGCCTGTTCTCTTCAGCCGATGATTACCTGCGCTTCAGTCAGATGCTGCTCAATGGTGGCGCACTGGATGGAAAACGCATCCTGAGCCCCAAGACAGTAGAACTGATGACGGTCAACCATGTGGGCGATCTGTTTACTGATGCCGGCTATGGCTTCGGACTGGGCTTCTCGGTACGCACCGACCTGGCCGCTGCCGAAGAACTGGGCTCCGTGGGCACCTTTGGCTGGTCGGGCGCATATAATACTTATTTCTTTATTGATCCTGAAGAAGAACTCATAGGCATCATGATGACGCAGTTTGCGCCTTATACCAACTTCTACAAAGAGAAATTCCAGCAGCTGGTCTACCAGGCTATAGTAGAGTGATAAATTTAAATGAGTGTAAAACATATAGGGGGCGGTTTATACATTTGTTATTGATCCTTTTCAATAGGTAGCTAGTCCCGTAAGGGACTTTATGTGGGTAGAAAAAACAGTGGAAGAAATACCTGCGTGCCATAGGTACGCCATATAGCCTGGCAGATATGGCTGTATTCAATTGCCCACATCTTGTACCTCACGGCACAAAAAATCACCTGTATCCATTTGTACAGCTACCGACATGATGTCCCTATAGGGACGCTATAATACTCCCCTGCTTTGTTATACACTCAATTTAAATGATGTCTGATTAAACCTACCCATACCAGCTTTTGAAAAGCTGGTATGGGTTGTATGTTATAAAGGAGTATCAGCCTCCCCTGCCGAACGGAAGTCTTTAGCCTGTTTTACAGTTTCTTCTTAGGCAAACCATAATCGGTATACTGCTTGAGAAAAAGTATACCTACCAGCACTGCCAGTAAGTTTACAAACATTTCCTGTGCCGTGATCGTACTAATACATGATCACTTTATCATTTTTATAAGCAAACAGATTATGGATCGTTCTTTCGTACAGCGGATTTATCAAAGTCATCAGGAATGCACCAAATGTCCATCTACGCCCGCCATAGTGGCCTTTTTTGATGAGATGATGGGGCTGCTCTTTCCTCCGTTCTCACAGCGTCTGGCCGGAACAGAAGAAGACTTTGAGGAACGCATCCGTGCCCTCAAACTGGATATGGATAAAATCCTGTACAATAACCTGCTTAACCCTGAGGACCTTGCCGAACAGGTAGTTGAAGCCTTTTTCCAGTCGCTGCCGGAAGTGTATGACAAACTACAGAAAGACATTGAGGCTACCTACAGCGGTGACCCTGCTGCCCGGAGCCGTGATGAAGTAATCCGCGCCTATCCGGGCTTTTATGCGGTGGCCGCCTACAGGGTAGCACATCTCATGCACCAGTTGGGCATCAGGAGCGTACCACGCATGATCACGGAGCATGCCCACAGCCGGACCGGGATTGACATTCACCCCGGGGCAAAAATCGGTGAACATTTCTGTATAGACCACGGAACGGGCATTGTTGTTGGCGAAACCGCTATCATTGGCAACTATGTCAAGCTCTACCAGGGCGTAACCCTGGGAGCCCTGAGTGTCAGTAAACAGGATGCCAGCATCAAGCGTCACCCCACCATAGAAGACCATGTGGTACTGTATGCGGGGGCTACCATACTGGGCGGCAACACGACCATCGGGCATCACTCTATTGTGGGCGGCAATGTGTGGCTGACCAAAAGTATACCGCCGCACTCCAAAGTGTACTACCAGGCACAGATGCACAATACGGAAGAAGGACAGATTGACCTCATTGTACTGAAACATTAAACACATGACCTTATTTGAGCTTATCGGCAATACCCCCCTGGTGGAAATCAGGAATATTTATCTGAAGAAAAACGTCACAATTTACGGAAAGCTGGAAGGCGACAATCCGGGAGGCAGTGTAAAGGACCGGGCAGCCTACGGTATGATCAAAGGTGCCCTGGATAGGGGAGAAATCAAAAAGGGCGACCGACTGGTGGAAGCTACCAGCGGCAATACCGGTATCGCCCTGGCCATGATCGCCCAGTCTATGGGGGTAAAGATGACCCTGCTCATGCCCGAAAACTCCACCCGTGAGAGGGTGCTGGCCATGCGGGCCTACGGCGCCGAAGTGATACTGACACCTGCGGAAAAGACGATTGAATACTCCCGCCAACTGGCTGAAGAGATGGTAGAAAAAGAAGGCTACTTTATGCTCAACCAGTTTGCCAATCCGGATAACTACGGCATGCACTACCAAACAACCGGCCCGGAAATCTGGCGCGATACGGAAGGTAAAGTGACGCACTTTGTCTCAGCCATGGGCACTACCGGCACCATCATGGGTGTTTCGCGCTACCTCAAAGAGCAAAATCCTGCTGTGCAGATCGTAGGCACACAGCCGACCGAAGGCTCCAGCATACCCGGCATCCGCCGCTGGTCGCCGGAGTATTTACCCAAAATTTTTGAACCCGATCGCGTGGACCAGGTGATTGATGTGAGTGAAGACCAGGCCAGGGTGATGGCCCGCCGGCTGGCGCGCGAGGAGAGCATCCTCTCCGGCATGAGCAGTGGCGGTGCCTTGACTGCCGCCATCAAAATAGCTGAAGAAATTGAAGAAGGCGTCATCGTCTTCATCGTCTGCGACCGCGGCGACCGATACCTGAGTTCAGATCTGTTTGACTGATCACCTTTGTTTGCTGCCTGGTATATCCGTATATTTATTGAAAGAAGGTAAGAGCAGGTAACATGTTGCCTGTCATGTTCATATGAGGGTTAATGCTGATGCTTATGAAGACTTTATGCTTTTTATCTTTCGTATTTGTTGTGAGTTGGGCCGCTGTTGCCCAGGATATTGAGATTAGTCCCAACTTAATCTTTACGAACCCGGATTCTGTATACAGCTTTACACCAACGGAAGATGGGCAGCAGGGCTATCACCTCTGGGTGTGGAAGCCTTCTTTTGAAAGTAATATGCCTATCCTTGGTAACGATTTACCCAAAGACCACCCCATGATTATTAATCCCCTGAAACAGGGAAAACCCATGCCCGAGATCAGGCTAGAGGAACTCATCTCACCTGATAGCTTACCAAAAATGCCAAATATGCTGGATAAGCAGGGGGAGGAAAGAAGATAGTGCTTATCAAGACAGCCTAATCCCCTGAAAAGGGGTTACTATGCTTTAAGGAAACAAATACAAATAATCATAATGTACCAGGGGCTTTTGGCCCTGCTTTCCGGCCAGTTCCCGGGCTGTTATGGCATCGTACTGCACCTTGCCCAGACCAAAGGCCTCACCCTTTTCATCCTTCAGACGAATAATATCGCCCCGTTCAAAATCACCTTCCACGGATACAATACCTACCGGCAGCAGGCTGGTGGCTTTCTTGGAGTCCATCAGTGCCCGGCAGGCCCCTGCATTCAGGTACACTGAGCCACTGGTATAACCGCCGGCATGGCCAATCCAGCGCTTCACGCTTTTGGCTTTCCTGTCGGGGGAGAAACGCGTACCGATTACTTCTCCTGCAGCGATTTTCTGCAGCACCTGCTCGCTATGGCCTCCCGCAATATGTACTTCTATACCCATGTCGGCCAGTTTTTGCGCCATCGCAGCTTTAGTGAGCATTCCTCCCCGGCCAAAATCAGATTTTTCGGTTGATACCATGCTGCGAAGGTCAAGTGTGGTATCCACCTCACGAAGTAGCTGTGCTTCAGGGTCTTTGGGATTGCGGTCGTAGATACCTGCCACGTTGGTGAGGATGATGAGCAGGCGGGCATCCACCATGGCAGCGAGCAGCCCGGCCAGTTCATCATTATCGGTAAACATCAGCTCGGTAACCGACACCACGTCATTTTCATTGATGATGGGCAGCACGCCGTGGGAGAGCATCCCTTCCAGGCAGTTGCGCATGTTGAGGTAGTGGCGACGGTCGCGGAAGTCTTCCTTGGTCACCAGCACTTGCGCGCAGGTGATATGGTGCACCTGCAAAAGGCGGCTGTAGGTATTCATCAGGTGCGTTTGTCCCACGGCTGCCAATAGTTGCCGTTGTGTCACCATATCGGTCTTCTTCTCCAGGTGGAAACGGCCTCGTCCCGCAGCGACCGCCCCGGAAGAGACCAGCAATGGGCTGTAGCCCGACTGCCGCAGGGCCGCCAGTTGGGAGCAGAGAGAAGCCAGCAGGTCGTGGTTGACTTCACCATTGCTGCGTGTGATGACATTAGAGCCGACTTTGACAACTATTTTTTTCTGATCCAAGCCTGATAAAAATTGATATGCAGTAAAGGTAAGAAGAAACGGTTTTTCTGAAAGCAAGCAAATTGGATTAACAGCAAAAATTGGAAGAAGCCTAGCCGTTGAGGGAAATGCAAGATGACTGTATTGCAGCAAATTTTTATGAAAAATACCTTCAATACGGTAGAAAGACACCAGCATTTAGGTATTGCCCTCACTCTTTTTCTGAAAGACCTTTGTATCTGATCGCCCTCTCCGGAAAAGACTAGCTTGAGGTAGAGGAATAAGAAACTTCCGACTATCAGTTTTACCCGATCTGAAGGTTGCTTGAATATTTGTAAAGTTCAATAAATACTTGCCCTTGAGGTAATTGACGCGCTTTTCAGCTATCACAAAAATATTTTTCAGGCCGGGCAACGATTCATCAAAGTCGCCTGTCTGACCACGATAAGAATAACAACATTAAACCAAATGAAAAACACCTTTAAACCTTTGACCGCCCTGTTGCCCCACAGCCTGCTCCCCAGCGGCTGCGACGATATCAGTGCCAACGCAGAACAGGTCGCCTTCAGAGACATTCGGCCGCATCCTGATGATACTTACATTGATAATAACGGCCATAATATTCAGCTACGCCTGGCCCCAAATATGAACGATACCATCCAGACTGAAGCCAGCCTGCGGTTTGCCCATCCGGAGAGAATCCCCTGGAGCAACGCAACGATCATCTGCAGTTGGATTCAGGCTATAACCGCAGAGTGGGGAATCGCTTTGAACTTAATATCATGCCTAATGTCAGCTACTTACTGGGCTCCACCTACCGAGAGCGGGGGCCGCTGAGCATCAGGTCCTGTACCGTAGGTCTGAAGTTTCAGCTCAGGCCTTACTGTAAGCAGAATTGATAAGCCTAACCCACTGAACAGCTTTTTATAACCCAAATAAATCAATACCCAAGTTTCATTTTTCATCAACATTAACCCTAATTATGTATGAACCTTTTGAAAAAACCACTGATCCTGTTGTTAGGGATCATGTTCGGACTCCTTGCGTGCAGTGAGGAACCGGATGTATTGGAGAATCCTCGTAATCCGGCAGCATCCCGCCTGGATTTTGTACAGGACAATATCAGCCTGAGCGAAAAAGCCGCTCCTCTTACACTCAAGATTGACATCCAGCCTGCCGCCAGAGAAGCGGGTGAAGTGACCCTCCGCCTGGGCGGTGATGCCGACTATGGCAGCCACTTTAGCACGACCCCTGCTGCCGAAGACGGACTGATTACGCTGGCTGTGGAAAAAGGACAAAGCACTCTAGAACTCCTGCTGACCCCTCTTTTTCGTGATGCGCAGGAGGATGACCACCTGATCAGCCTCAGCATTGAAAGTACTTCCGGCATTTTTCAGAAAGGAAACAAATTTATGGCAAGGGTTAACCTGCAGGATGAAGCATCTACGCAGGAGCCTGAGCCTCCGGTGCCTGCCACGATCAGCTTCACCGACAGCCTGTTCAGCGTCTCCGAAGCAGATACGGAAGGTGTAGAAATCAGCCTGCAGATAGAAGGTGACGTCCAGCATAGCGGCCTGCTCATGCTCAATGTTAAGCCCACGCCCGGTCGTATTTACGGCACACATTTCAGCACCAGTCCGGCAGTAGTGCTGGGACAGATCACGCTGGACATAGTGCCCGGTATGGAAGAGGTGAGCTTCCGTGTTTACCCGGTGAATGACTACTTCCTGAAGGAAAATTATGAAATAAAAATCAGCATCGCTTCTGTGTCTGAAGGTATACAGGCCGGAGAAATCAGCCAGCTAAGGCTCACAGTAGAGGACGACGATGAGCCGCAGGTAGAAACCCATACCATTGCCGAAGTAAGAGCTCGCTTTGAGCAGTTCAACGGAAACTTTTACTTTCCTCAGGACTACTTCGTAGAAGGCATTGTCACTTCAGGTAGCAATGTAAGTAGTGAAAAAGTTCTTTATCTGCAGGACGAAACCGCTGGTATCTTCCTTAATTTCACCCAGGAACCCATGCTTAAAGCGGGTGACAAGGTAGTCCTGAACCTGAAAGGTGGTGAAGGCTATTACGTCAATGAACAGAGAGCTATCCGAAGTATTGCCGACATCACGGGCACCGTGGTTGCCGAAGGTCAGGTGGTTCATCCGCTGGAAGTACGCCTCTCCGAACTGGACCCGCAATTACACCAGGGCCGCCTGCTCATGATAACCGATGTTGAATTTCCTGACGCAAACGGGCAGCGAACCTTTGATGGCAGCAACCGCATTGTGCAGGATGGAAATTCTGCCTATGTGAAGACTTACGAATCCTATGCCCATAAAAATATGGTACTACCGAGCGGCAAAAAAACCGTGGTAGGCATCCTGGGGGATTGGGACATGATCTTACCTCAAAATTCCCCTTATATCGGCGAGTGGTTCTGATATAGATCATTGAATGAGCCGAGTAAGATCTCCTACCCGGCTTATCTACGTTAAAACAACTCAGAAAATATAATTTACGCCCATCTGCAACCTACAAAGGGCTTTTTGTGTCAAATAATTATCAACATTAACCCAATTTTTTATCAGACATGTTTAACGTTAAATTTCTGCCGGTGGTAGTCACCCTACTGTCGCTGGCCTTATTCTCTTGTGAAGAGGAGGATACCCTAAGCCGTGAACCCATAACTGAGGTTCCAACAGATACTGTAAAAGAAAGTGTGCTCCTGACCAAAAAACAGTGGGCTCCTACTGACTATGTCAGCTATGCCTATGATGGGCAGCAAAGGCTGAGCCGCTACGAATCAGCCTGGCTCTATATGGCGCCGGATGTGACCCAAACCTACCAGCTTACGGTAGACTACCGTCAGGATTCACTGCGCTACATACAAAACTCTGCCGGTGAATACCTGGAATATTTCTACCACGATGGAAAAATCTCAGAAGCGATTTTCTTTGGACAGGATCATCAGGTAAGGGGCTGGTATGTGTTCAACCTGAATGAAAATAATCAGCTGGAAGAAGTCTGGAACCTGGTCTACAATGAGCAGGCAAGTGATGAATTGCAGATCACCAAATTTAGTTATGACAATTGCGGCAATATAACTTCCATCAAAGTTTCGGTAGCGGTGAATGGCAATACCCAGAATCTGCAGGAAATTCACCGGACAGAATTTGGCGACTACGACACCCGGAAGAACCCCGAGCCTTTTATCATGGGAGATCTTTTCCTGCCGGGTGTAAAGCTATCGGTAAACAACCCTGCTTATAAGCAGGAGATAGTGAACGGAGCAATATTGAAACGCTTTGAGTACCAGTATACCTACAATGAGTCAGGGTATCCGCTACGCAGAAAGGAAACGATGACGAGCCATCCGCAGGCCGGTAGCCTGGATGTGCGTTACTACTACGAATAAGCCAATACGCAACTGGTAGCAAAAGGCTGACATTTCTCTAAAGTGTCAGCCTAATTTTTTTTTAACCATATGAAAACTTTCCAATAAAAAGGAAAATATAAATACATAGAATTATGATGTATTGAAAATCTATGTATATTGCGATATG
>CAZFFW010000235.1:0-8721 GCA_964518125.1 uncultured Porifericola sp. | reverse complement strand
TTCGGTCTTAACACAGGAGGCTATCTGTTCCTGGGAGCCAGCGAAAATACCAATGTAACCACCCGGGATTTTGTGGAAACAGACAACAAAAGTAAGGTATTCCAGAAAGTGAGAACCAAGCGAACCAACCAGCTAGATTCCTACATCATGCTGCATGAGGAAATAAAGACCGTCAGCCTGCCCTCTACCCAACAAGCCCGGGGCTATCAAAATGCAGAAATGCAGGAACACATAAACGAATGGCTATGGAGTGAATACGGCATTTCCGGGGTATGTGTGGATGAGAAACAGGATATTGTGTATTCCTTTGGCGACCCGAGCCCCTTCTTTATCCATAAAATGTTTACGTTCAACCTGCATGAACTACTGCCCGAACAGCTCAGGGTCGCGGTGGGGGCAGCCATCTCTAAATCGGTCAAGAGCCATGAGCAGGTAAACATCAGGCGAATTCCCGTAGAGAAAGGCCAGCAGCTGCTTTATGTCAACCTGCTTGTAAAGCCGCTGATATTGAAAAAACCCTCCCAGAATGTAAGCTTGCTGCTATTCCGTGAGGATAAAGGCGAGCAGGTACCTGACTCAGCCTATGAACTATACAAGCCTGAGCAGCACATACAGGCCTATGTGGCAGACCTGGAAGAAGAGCTTAACGATATAAGGGAAAAACTGCAGGCGGCACTTGATCATCAGGAAGCCACCAACGAGAATATGCAGTCTTTTAACGAGGAATTACTCTCCGCCAACGAAGAGCTTCAGAGTGCCAACGAGGAGCAGGAGTCGGTGAATGAGGAGATGCAAACCATCAATAGCGAACACCTGGCTACCATCAGGGAATTATCGTTGCTCAACGATGACCTGGATAATTACTTCCGCAGCAATGTAGGCGGGCAGTTGTATGTGGATAATGAGCTTCTGTTAAGAAAGTTCTCGCCCAAGGCTTTTGAACTGATCAATCTCAGGGACAGAGATTTGGGACGGCCTATCAATAATATCACCACCAACATTAAGATTGAAACCCTGGCTGAGGACATCAGAAAAGTTATTCGCGAAGGGAATATCATTGTCAGAGAAGTACAATCCATATATGAAAAATGGTACCAGGTGACCACCATGCCCTACATCCGGCAGGCAACGCAACAACGGGATGGTGCCATCATTACCTTTCATGATATTACTAACCTGAAAAGAGGGCAGAGCGATCTTGACGAGATCAACAAAAGCCTGATGAGGAAGAACGCTGAGCTTGATAACTTTGTGTATACCGCCTCCCATGACCTTACGAGCCCTTTATCCAATATTGAAGGGCTGATCGGCCTGCTGTTGGATAGTACGGATGAAACTGACATTGAAAAGGCGCAGCTAATCAGTTTTATCGTGAGTTCTATCAATAAATTCAAAGCAGTGATCAAAGACCTGGTAGAAATTGGGAAAGTGGATAATGAAATGCATCAAATCTGGGATAGCGTGAATTTCGGGGTACTCATGGAGGATATCAGGTTGAGTATGCTGGACAAGGTCACTTCCACCAATACCACTTTGCTTACTGATTTTAAAGTAGAGGAGATGCGCTTTTCTAAAAGAAACCTGAGAAGCTTATTGTACAATCTGTTTAACAATGCCATCAAGTATAAATCACCGGAACGTGATCCTGAAATCAGGATCAGTACTGAGATGACACAAGGCTTTCTGGTGCTGACCTTCAGCGATAACGGGATGGGCATAAAAAAAGATCAGTTGGGAAATATCTTTACCTTATACCATCGCCTGGGCCAGCAGGTAGACGGGCAGGGAATCGGGCTGTACCTGGTCAAAAAAATCATGGATGCTTCAGGTGGAAGTGTGAAAACTAGCAGTGAATTTGGCAAAGGAACTACATTTACAATGTCTTTTAAACAATAGCGACAAATGAACCAATCTTAAAGCAAAGCATGTTGCACTGACAGGGATCATCCTCCTTTCTGGCCGATCTTCTAAACTACACCTAAACCTTTTGCTCTCCACTTTTTTGCCTTCTGAACCATGAAAACCGCCTTTATCTCCACCTATTTGCCCCGCGAATGCGGTATTGCCACCTTTAATGATAATGTAGAGCGGGCCATTCATGCGAATTTCCCCGACCAGACTGATGCTGAAAAAGGTTTCGGCATTGCCATCAACGACTCAGAAGAGCTGCAAACCTATGATTATCCTGAGCATATCAAATATGTCATCCGGCAGAATTACCAGAAAGACTACATACAGGCAGCCAATTTTATCAATACCAGTGATGTACAGGCGGTGGTGATGGAACATGAGTTTGGGATTTATGGCGGTGAAAGTGGAATATACATACTACCCATGCTGCACCGACTGGAAAAGCCCTTGTTTTCCATACTGCATACGGTGCTCAGAGAGCCTTCCCACACCCAAAAACTCATCATACAGGAAATCGCCGAACGTTCTGCCAAAGTGATCGTCATGAGCCGCCGGGGCATAGAATTTCTGCACGACATCTATGACATTGCCCCTGAGAAAATACAATACATGGAACACGGCGTGCCCGACCTGGAAGCACCCGTGGTCAATCCGCTGAAAAAGGTATTACCTTTTCGTAACCACAGGGTACTGCTGACTTTCGGCCTGCTGAGCCGCAACAAAGGACTGGAAACGGTTATCAAAGCTTTGCCACAAATTGTAGCGCAGCACCCTGATGTGATGTACGTGGTGCTGGGCAAGACCCACCCGGGCATATTACGCAATTCAGGCGAAGAATACCGCGACTACCTGAAGCGCATGGCTGTCCGCTTAAAAGTGGATAAGCACCTGAAGTTTATCAATAAATTTGTGTCGGAAGCAGAGCTGATGAACTACCTCACAGCAGCCCATATTTATGTCACGCCTTATCTCAATGAAGCGCAGATCACCAGTGGTACTTTGTCTTATGCCGTAGGTGCCGGGTCGGCGGTGCTTTCTACCCCCTACTGGCATGCGCTTGAACTGCTGGAAGACGAGCGGGGACGACTATTCAATTTCAAGGACCATGATATGCTGGCCGAAATAGTCTGTGAACTCTTAGAGCAGCCCGCACAACTGCAAAATATGAAGCAGCATGCCTACGATTACGGACTGCATTTACGCTGGCCCAAAATAGGCGCCGACTACATCCGGATGATGCTGGAGGTGATTGAACATCAGCCTGTCATTGAAAAAGACCTGCTCCAGATCATAGATCCGGAAAGAATACCGGAGTTCAGCCTTGCGCATGCCAGCAGGCTTACCGATGATACCGGTATCGTGCAGCATGCCAAATACGGCATCCCCAACCTGAAGGAAGGCTATTGCCTGGATGACAATGCCCGCGCCCTGATCATGGCCCTGATGGCGTACCAGCGTAACAAAAGCCAGGAAGCGCTGCGCCTGCTGCCCATCTACCTCAGTTTCATTCACTACATGCAGCGTGATGATGGCAACTTCAGAAACTTCCTGAGCTTCAGGCGGGAGTACCTGGATGAAGTAGGCTCGGAAGATGCTTTCGGCCGTACGGTATGGTCGCTGGGCTTTCTGGTAAGTTGCGCACCCAATAACTCCTACCGGGAGTTTGCCGGTGAGCTTTTTCACCGTTCGGTCCCTCACTTTGGCCAGCTGCATCATCTCAGAGGGATCGCCAATACCATGATCGGCATCAGTTATTACCTGAAAGCACACCCCGGGGATGAATTATTGACACAGGAATTGAAAAACCTGACCAGGCCGCTGATGCAGGCCTACGAGCAGCATCACGACCAGGACTGGCATTGGTTTGAAGAAAAGCTTACTTATGACAATGCTATTTTGCCCCTGGCCCTGCTGCATTCCAGTGAAATCACCGGAAATGAGGAGGTGAAAGAGGTAGCCATGGAATCGCTACGGTTTCTGGATCATCTTACGCTGAAGAATGGATTTCTTACTCCTGTGGGTAACCTTGGCTGGCACCATCGTGGACAAGCGCAGGTGCCGGTTTTTGACCAGCAGGCCATAGAAACGATGGCCATGGTGCTGATGTATATGAAGGCCTATGAGGTGAGCCAGGAGCCTGCGCTGCTGGAAAAAATGTTTATGAGTTACCAGTGGTTTCTGGGTGAAAATGTTCTGCGTGTTCCCTTGTACGACCACGAGACCAAGGGCTGCTGTGATGGTTTACAGGAAACGGCCCTCAACCGCAACCAGGGAGCAGAAAGCACCCTTGCCTATCTGATTTCACACCTTACCATACTGCAAGCGCTGGAGTTGGAATACGAATACAATCCTGCGGAACAGAGGCTGGAAGTGGTAGTATGAAAGTAGCTGTACTGGCACCCATTGCCTGGCGTACTCCACCCCGACATTACGGTCCCTGGGAGCAGATGGCTTCCAATGTGACCGAAGGCCTGGTGCAGGCAGGCATGGAAGTAACCCTCTTCGCTACGGCTGATGCCATTACCCAAGGGAAACTGGAGGCAGTAATTGACCAGGGATATGAAGAAGACCGCAGCCAGGATGCCAAGGTAGCGGAATGCCTGCATATCAGCCACCTGATGGAGATGGCCGGGCAGTTTGATATCATCCACAACCATTTTGACTTTTTGCCGCTTAGCTATTCCCGGCTGATCGCTCCGCCCATGCTGACTACCATTCATGGGTTTTCTTCTCCAAAAATTATCCCGGTTTTTCAGAAATACAATAACAGCAGCCACTACGTGTCTATCAGCGATAGCGACCGCAGTGCGGCGCTTAAGTATCTGGCTACGGTGTACAATGGTTTAAGGACGGAGGACTTTACCTTTACAGCACAGGCGGAGGATTACCTGCTTTTTTTTGGGCGCATCCATCCGGATAAGGGGACAGCCGAAGCCATACAGATAGCCCAGCAAAGTAAAAAGAAACTTCTCATTGCGGGCATTGTCCAGGACCAGGCTTATTTTGACGAAAAGGTAAAGCCCTTTTTGAGCGAACAGATTGTTTTTTTAGGGGCTGCCGGCCCGGAGCAGCGCAACCAGCTTTTGGGTAAAGCCAGTGCCTTGCTGCATCCTATCGGCTTTGATGAGCCATTCGGATTGAGCGTAGCCGAAGCCATGCTATGCGGCACACCGGTGATCGCCTTTGCCCGCGGCTCCATGCCGGAACTGATCCGGCATGAGCAAACGGGCTTTCTGGTAAATAATGTAGCTGAAGCGGTGAGCGCGGTCAGCCAAACCCGGTGGATTCAGCGCCTGCATTGCCGCGAATGGGCTACCAGCCAGTTCTCGCAAGAGAAGATGGTGAGCGATTATCTGTCGCTCTACCAGCAGATTTTAAAGTGAAACCGTTTTGTTGTATAGCTTGTCCAGCAAAGCATTAAGATCTACTGTGGCGAAGGAAGAACAATAATCGGAAAGTCCGTAAGGGATGATCAGTTGCCCATTGTGGACAATAGAACCACAGGAATACAGCACATTAGGCACGTAGCCTTCCCTTTCATCTTTGTTGGGAATGAGCAGAGGTTCATCCAGGTGGCCTATTTCTATGGTAGGGTCATCCAGTTGCAGGAGGCTGGCACCAATGCAATACTGCCGCATGGGGCCTACGCCGTGGGTAATCAGCAGCCAGCCAAACTCAGTTTCTATAGGTGAGCCACAGTTGCCTACCTGGATAAATTCCCAGGCATATTTAGGCGCCTGTATCTTTATCGGGTTTTTCCACAGGTTGATGTTATCAGAATACATGATGTAGTTGTTCCAGCCATCGTTGCGTGAGGCCATCACAAACTGCCCGTTAATCTTGCGGGGGAAGAGGGCAAAGTTCTTGTTCTGCGTACCCTCGCCATAGAGCGGCATGATCTTAAAATTATAAAAGTCATGGGTCTTCATCATTTTGGGAACTATGGTTTCCCCATCGTAAGCGGTATAGGTAGCAAAATAAGTAATGCTGCCATCGTCTTCGGTAAAGCGTACGAAGCGCGCATCCTCAATGCCTTTGCGTTCAAATTCAGAAATAGGGAAAATCACCCGGTCGGAAATATCGGTATCCAGGGAAAAGGTGATTTCATAGTAGGAGTCAGCCAGCCATAGTACTTTTTCGTACTCTTTGCTGGTATACTCATCGGGCTCCGTTTTTTTTAATTTCACGATAAGCTTTTTGAGCATATTGTAGTCGAAGTGGTCTTCCAGCTGATCTGCTACTTCCTGCAAGACCTGCTCGTTTATCTGTCCGCTAAAGTCATTATCAAAGAAAACTTCTTTTCGGTAAGGGGTACTATGGATAATATCGGCCTCATCCACATGGTTTCCTACCGGATCCACACAAATGTTGTTGTCCTTGTCCAGCAAAGCTCTGCGAAAGGCTATGGAAGATATATGTCCCTCGCCCACGGCCCTGAAACTTATGATGACGCGCTTCTGCCCTTCTTCCAGGTCTGTCTGGTCAGGATCTTCTACGATGGAAGGGTTAAAAAAGGCAGCAGACTCTATAGAATACTCGTGGGTGAAAAAAGAGCCAATCAGTAATTTACGATGCGTATCCAGCAGGTCGTAGTCTATGCCTAAGTCCGTAAACAGGTATTTCAAGCGGCTGCAATGCCGGTTGAGTACTTTGGTGATGTTACGATGCCTCCTGGAATACTCCTGCAGCAGGGGCGAGATGATCCCGAATACCTCCTCGCCGCTATATTGCATCACTCGCTGGATCAGCTCTTTGGCTCGCTCCTCTCCATTGAAGAAGAAGCGGGCAATGACGCGTTTGGAATCAGGATATACTTTGGTGGGTTTTCGTTCTATGGAAAGTCGCATATAAGCAGGAAGAAAAAGAAATGAGCGTAAGAAGGGTAAAAGATACACCTTCTTACGCTAAATCCCTGATATATTTTCAGGGCAGGTATAAATATGAAAAATCAAAAGGCTGGACTACAAGAAAAATAAAATTGCCGTTCCAGAAGGTGCTCAAACCCTAGCAGCGATTGTAGGGACTCAGATACTCCTTCCCTGGATGAGCCTGAATGCGATGGCAATGATTGCAATCACCAAAAGAATGTGTATCAGACCACCCACACTGTAACCGATAAACCCAATTAACCAGGCGATTACCAGGATGACTGCAATAAGATAAAGTAAGTTTCCCATAATTGTAAAAATGAAGTGAATGTAAAAAATGATTAAAAATTAGAATGAATGTTGCTAAAAATACTGCTTAAAAATTGGTCTCTGTTAATGTCCGATCATACAGAGATGTACCTTTTGGTACATCTCATGAATTCTCTCGCTGAAAGCGACCAGGTGGCTTAGAGCATTATTTGAAAGAAATTAATAATAAAACCTATAGCCCAGGGTTGCCTGTAGCCAGGTATTTTTATATCGGGGAGTGGTGTTTGATCCGTCTCCATTGTTATTCAGGATATCCCATCCGACCCTCGCGCCAAGGACAAAATGCTCCAGGTTGACATCTACGCCTGCCAGGAAGGCCAGGGTGTTTTTACGAATGTTATCGTTGATGAATTCTTCCTCCTGCTCAATCGTTGAGCCGGCATTTACAAATTCATATTTCTGTTTCATCAGGTAAGAGTACTGAGGACCAGCCAGCAGCGTCAGAAAACCCACAGGTTTTACGGCAAATAACAAAGGCACATCAATGTAGGTAGTGGTACGCTTGAGCTCATAAGTGCTACTGAAAAGATCACCTTTTGCCTTGAATCCTTTCTGGGAAATTAATATTTCAGGTTGAATTCCAATAAATTCTCCGATAGGAATGGACATAAATGCACCGGCGGCCAGACCAAGTTTTCCATTAGCATCAAAGGCTTCACCCTTTGTATCGTATACGTTGGAATAATTGGTGCCCAGTTTCAGGCCTACCAAAATTCTCTCTCGCAATCCTTCATCCTGGGCGCTGCCCTGATAGGCTATGAAGGTCATTGCCACGAACATAAATAGTATTTTTTTCATTTTTTTTGCTTTAAGCGGTGAAATTATCCTCATCTATAAATTTAGAGATGTGAATTAGAGTTCTTTAACAGTGCTTGAGTCATTCAATGCCTTACTTAATTTATCCATTTCCTGATCTAACTCAGTTTTGAATACCTCCCACTGTTCCTTTCCACTCTCCTGGTAATTATCCATTTTCATTTTCAGCGTACTGCTTTGCTGCTCCAGCGCGGTAATCCTGTTTCGAAAATCTGCTTTGTCCTCCTGTTTCTGGTCCAGCATGCCTGCCTTTAGTGTAAGGATATCTTTATTGTATACGGCCAGCTTTTGTACTGTTCCTTTTCTGTAATTTTTCATATCCGCCAGATAGGCTTCATCAGCTTGGACCTGCGCTGTTTTCATAGAATCTGGTTCATTCTCCTGTACCGCTGCTGCTTTTTGATCCGATGTATCGCAGGCAGTGAAAAGCGTAGAGCCCATCAGGGTGGCAATTGCCAGCATGAATATCATTTTACCCGTTTTTCTCTTTGTAACCGTTTGAGTTTTCATTTCCCGGGATGAGGGTGATGAAAACGCCTTGGCAAGCAAGTTTCCTATTTTTGTTTTTACCTCTTCAATTTTGCCCCACACCTGATAAGCCATCGCATCCATTCTGCCTGTTGTTGAAGGTTTGCCTTGCCTGCGCTTTGTCTGGCGTTGTTTATGATTATTGTTTTTTAATGAACTGATAAATTTGTTTATGTTTCTCATGATTTTGTTGGTGGATTAATTTTCCACATATCAAAGGTGTCTCTATTTAATACATAAAGTATTACATAAGTATGGAAAGAAGTTA
>CAZFFW010000234.1:0-8754 GCA_964518125.1 uncultured Porifericola sp. | reverse complement strand
AGGCTGAAAAGGACTTTCTGACCAGGGATTATCCATGATTTTTCTGTCACAGCCATGAAAATAATCCAGAAAAGCTGTCTCCAGTCCAAAGCGAAGGGACGGCCATTGTTCATCAGCCAGTTGAGCGGCCAGGGTGTAAGCTGCTGCTTCATCTTCAAAAGAAATCTCATGGTGGTTGATATAGTCACATACATCAGCAATTTTCTGTTCCAGGGAGGCGAAATTTTCTACACTCAAACCACGCAGGGGAGCACATTCGCCCCAGGCACAAAGCTTTGCACCTTTGTCTTGGGAAACTTTAATAAAATAAGAATCTTTGTGTCGTAAAACACCACGGGATGTGCCGGCCAGAAATCGGAAATTGAGCGTATGTTTTTTAAAACTGGTGTACATCTATACTTTTTGAACAATAATCAAATACCGCTTAATGATGTTTCAAATTTAACCAAACAAAACTTATGTCAAATACACCTGAATTTACCATTGATGCAGTAATTGAAATTCCCAAAGGGAGCCGCAACAAATACGAATATGACAAAGAGAAAAAGATGATCCGTTATGATCGTATGATTTTCTCCTCTATGTTCTATCCCAGTGATTATGGCTTTATACCTGATACCCTGGCTGAGGATGGAGATGCACTTGATGTGCTGGTATTGGTTACTGAACCTACTTTTCCGGGCTGCCTGATAGAAGTGAAGCCTATCGGTCTGTTTAAAATGTATGATGAAAAAGGTACGGATGATAAAATTCTCTGTGTTCCGGTAAGCGACCCGATCTGGAACAAGGTTTCTACACTTGAAGAAGTGAACCCGCATCTCAAAATGGAAATTGAGCATTTTTTCCAGGTATATAAAGATCTGGAAAAGAAGAAGGTAGGCATTGAAGGCTGGGAAGGCAAAATAGCAGCCCTGAACGCCATCAGGGATTCACAGAAAAGATACCAGGATACGCTAAAAAAGTAACTCAGGAGTAGTAACCACGTTTGGGCGCATCTTTCATAAAAATGCGCCTGAACTGGCTGCCACTAAGTGCCGCGAAACCGCCGGCTATTCCACCGGCCAGCCCGGTGAGGGCAATCATCAAGGCTGGATTAGCCAGACTAAAAATACCAGCCATGCGCGAAGACATGATGCTGCTACTTTCAGCATCTATGAGCCATGCATATAAAAGCCACAAAAGCCCAACCCCAAGAAATCCGCTCAGAAAAGCATTAAATCCTTTGGTGGGTACCCACATATTGACGATAAAAGCGGCCATAATTACCGACCACCAGGGAAGAAATAATTCCAGCAGGTAAGAAAGTGCGGCGATAAAAATAATTTTGAATATGAAGCGCATAAGGATTATTCGTCTTCAGTGTTTACTGGAAAAATATTTTGTCTGAACATTACCCTCTCTGGGTTTTGCTCGGGGTTTTGCATGAATAAGAGCGGATAATAATTTCCGCTGGCCCAGGCACCGACAAGGTTATCGTAATAAGGACTACCCGGATTTCCGGATTGCCCTCCCGGATATACTGCCCACGCTTTTACGTTTTGGCCTAATTCTACGATCATCTTCCACGATTGACCATGGGTACTGCTATTGGCTGCTACTATGCTTCTGCCCCCTCCTATCGGAAGCCCGCTGATAGAAAAAGGTTGTAATCTCAGCATATGGCTAAGGGTCGTATTTTTGTAATTTCCCCAGAATGCCTCCTGGCCATTTTCCTCTTCCCACTGAGCCAGCTCGTTTACTGCCATGCTAAACGACTCCTGGGCAATTTCCTGCAGGCTTTCCACCCTGGTAGTACTCTGAAGGTCTATAAATTCATTGTCAGGATAGTTTTTGAGAATGTGGATGGTGACATCATTTTCGGGTTTGCGCAAATCCATGGCCTGGTTATCCAGCTCGTCCCAGATCAGGTCGTGAAAAGTATTCCACCAAACCTGATAAAGTGAGGGAGCCTTGTAATTGACATTATTATAATAATTCCAATTGCGGAGCAGGTCAAAAGCTTCTTTTTCTTCCGTACTGAAAGCGCCTAAATCAAGGGTATCCAATAAGAAAGGCAGTGCCTCAGACGCCTGCAGATTATAGGTATCGTTTTGCAGGTCCATCATATCCCGCACCGTAATATTTTTCATCTGCTCCAGTCGCTGGTTAATCCTACGATTGCGGTAATCCTCATAATGATGGTCGTACACATAATAGGGATACGCGTCGGCGACCGGATACTGGTTGGCGGAACTGACAAATCCACGCTCAGGATTCAATATGTGGGGATTCTGATTCTGCGGGATAATATCCTGCCACTCCAGCCTGGAATCAGTCCCATCCATCAGAAATTTGCCCTGGTTTTTCCATTTGGCGGGAAATTTACCCTGTACCCAGAGAGCAATATCTCCACTTGCGGAAGCAAAGGCAAAGTTCTGTGCGGGCGCATGGTGGTATGCCATGGCCTGGGTGAAATCCTGGTAGTTCTGAGCTTTGTTCAGGAGATAAAAGGCTTTGGCCCCGTTAAAAGGACTATGCCCTACCCATTTCATTGCATACTGTCTGCGGTTGTTGACGATGGTATCTACCGGAAAATGCTCATCATACACAACCGGTCCAAAATGGGTGTAGGTAACCGTATCCAAAAATACGCCACCATCCCTGATTTTGATGCTCTCCACTCTCTTCTGCGATTTGAGCCTTCTGTTATCATACAGATACTCAGATTTTGCCGCATCACTAAAGCTGATCCTGTACCAGTCCAGTACATCCTGCCGGGCATTGGTAGGTCCCCAGGCGATAGAGTCATTGAACCCGATAATGATTCCGGGAGCGCCGGGGAGTGTTACCCCCATGACATTGATGCCGGGGGCATTCAGTTGCATGGCTGTCCAGATGGAGGGCATGTTCAGGCCCAGGTGCGGATCGCTGGCCAGGATTGGATTGCCACTGCGGGTCTTGCTACCGGCTACAGCCCAATTATTACTACCATTGTCCGGATCAGGCTGGTCAATTACTTTCAGGATGTAGTCAGTGGTATCGGCGAGAGCTACCTGGGGGGTATCCAGGGGAACGGCCTTTATATTCCACTCTTTGCTTGTGGGAATAATTGGCGCAGGATTGGGTAAATCAGTGGGAAAGAGCAATTCAAAGTTTTCTTTACCCAGCAGCCGAAGGGCATTGGTATTTTCCAGATCCCCATCACCCCCGGCCAGCATGTCAGTCATGTAAGAAAGCAACAGGACACTTTTTAGAGGTGTCCAGGGCTCAGGTCGGTAATCCAGTAATTTATATTCTATTGGCAGATCTTCGTAGGTCAGTTTAGCGATATGGCGGTTTACACCAGAGGTGTAGGCTTCTAACTGCTGACGGATGGCCTGATCATCCATCCATTCTTTCAAATTATTTTCAGCAGCATACATCAGGCCTTTACGGCGGTTCAGACGATCCAGGTTCAGGGCTCTTTCTCCAACAATCTCCGATACCCGTCCGGCGGCCAGGTGGGTGACAAATTCCATTTGCCACAGCCGAAGGTTAGCCATCAGGTATCCCTGGGTGAAATACAGATCATATTCATTTTGTGCAAATATGTGGGGGATGAGCAGTGAATCATAAACCACTTCAACCGGGGCCTGAACACCATTCAGTTCAAGGTTCCTTTCATAATCAGGTAGTGCACTTTCGGCATTCTGCCAGAATCCATGGAAGGGATCAAGAAATTTACCAAGGGGTGGGATTGCGTTGATTTTGATGGAAAATACTACCGTGATGGCTAGTGTGACTGCAAATGACAGCAAAAATTTGATAACCTTCATACAGAATTTTTACCCAATAGAATGTTGCTTAAGACTTTTGAAGAAACAAATGAAAATCGGATGAAGATGTTCTTGAAAAACAAAGGAAATAATTAATAAAATGCAATTCTAAACCAGCTTCTGCCAATACATCACGAAAATAATGATATTAAATATATACGAAAAATTTTGTATTAAAAGTTATGCGGCAAGACCAACAAAATACCATCAGAGAATTGAATGAACAATCATGCGCTTAGTCGCTATTTCTCAGGCCCCATTCCTCCCATGATGTAGCCATAAGGTTTAAGTGAATCCACCTCATCAAATATCTGTTTGAGCATGGCTGTAAAGGGAATAAAAAGGATCATTCCCGCCACTCCCCAGACCATATTTCCCACAAAAATGGCCAGGATGGTGAACATAGGGTTGACGCTTACCTTACGCCCTACAATATTGGGCGTGATCAGGTAGCTCTCAAAAGACTGAATAACGATAAAGTAAAGCAGCACTCCAAATGGGTACCAAAGTGAATCTTTCATCACCAAAGCAAAAATGGCTGGTAGCAAAGAACCAAGCAGCGGACCTATAAAGGGAACAATATTGAGCACCGCAGCAAAAACCGCAAAAAAGATGGCATGCTCAATTCCCATTGCCAGCAGTGCTATGCTGTTGAAAAATGCCAGCACCAGGATCACCAGGAAAATGCCAATGATGTAGTTCCTGACGACATCCTTTACTTTCAGCACCATGCCTCTGACCTGTGATTCCTCACCTTTGATCGCCTTTAGCATGAACTTGAGGATTTCATCCCGGTAGATCAGAAAAGACACGACAAAAGTCATAAACAACATGATTTGTATCAAACTGGCAGTAGCCTGAGCCAGCCCATCGGTGATCATGTTACTATTATTCTGCAGCAGGGCCCCCAGTGCCTCCTCGAAGGTATCCAGTTGGATCATCTCCGAATCGCCGGTAGTTTCATTGACCCAGTCACCAAAGTCAGCGATCAGCTTGTTGATGCTAGCCCCCAGCGTTTCCAGATCACCGGAGAAATTACTGGTTTGGGTGGAAAAAAAAGTGATGATACCGGCTAAAATGGTAAGTGCCAGAATGAGGCAGATAAGGGAAGCAAGCCAGCGGGGAAAACGTAATTTATTTTCCAGCCAGGTGCTTACCGGGGAAAATAAAACCGCAATAAAACCGGCAAAAACCAGGGGTATGATCACCGCCCGGCCAACGATCATGATATGGACAATAAGGGTGGCAAGAAACAGGAATGCAGCCCAGCGATATAGGTTGCTTTTGGTTGAAATACTAGACATAACAAAAAAAATAATTGATGCGCCCAAAAAAGTCAAAAGGGCTTTATGTATGCATAACTAAAAAGTAAAGGCACTGATTGGTTCAGTGCCTTTTTTATTTTTATGGGTTCACCATTTCTTCTTTTTCTTTCAGACTGACAGCACTTACATTTTTTTGCTGTACCAGCTGATTGAACCTGGGTAATTCTTCATTGACCACTTCCCGATATTCCTTCAACTGCTGATCAATCTGCCGGGTGATTTCATTTTTGAAATCAAAAGCCTGCTTTGTAGGACGGAAGTTGCCGTAGCTTACCTGCGAGCCTACATTGGCCAGCTTATTATTCAGCTTGATAGGATAATTAAGCGGATCCTGGTTACTCCTGTTCTTGGTCTGGTAAAGTTCCTGCTCAATCTGCGTAATCTGCTTATCAATATTCTTAGCCAGATCCACGATATCCTGTTTGGACTCATCACCCTTTACTTTTTCCACTACGGTGTTTATCTGAGACCTGATTTCCCTGATATTGTTAATGGCCTCATGGGTTTCAGTAAGTTTATCTCTGACAGAGATCAGAAAGTCAAACTGTGCCTGCAGGTCAGCGGGAGCAGCGTCCCAGCGGGGATCTGCCAGAATTCTGAAGTTCTGCTCCTGCTCCTGTCCATTGACGCTCAATACAGCCTTGTACTCACCGGGTACTGCTTTAGGTCCGTTCAGGCCGCCGCCCCATAGGATTAATCCATCAAAGCCCAGGGCGTCCGGATAGCGCATATCCCAGTTGAAAGTATTAAATCCCTGGCTTGCTTCCAGTTTGGCTTTGCCCAGGTCATCTTCCTTCTCGCTGTATTCAGTACTAAAATCTTTGATCAACTCACCAGCGGCGTCCATAATCTTCAGGCTTACGGTAGTGCTGGTATCTGGTGTATTCTTCAGGTAATAATGAATCATGACTCCACCGGGATGGTTAGTACCTTCTGTGGGAGAATCACCTCTCTGACCACCATCCATGCGGTAAGTATCCATTGGCTTGTACAGATACTGGTTACTACCGGCGATTTCATTGTTGAGCTGGTGTAGCGGGGTGAGATCATCTATCAGCCAGAAACTACGCCCCTGCGTTGCCGCAATGAGGTTGTTTTCTTTAACCGCCAGGTCCGTAATAGGTACAACTGGCAGGTTAAGCTGGAAAGGAGACCAGCTGGCACCATCATCAAAGGAGATATACATGCCTGTCTCAGTACCGGCATATAACAAACCCTCACGCTTGGGGTCTGCCCTGACTACCCTGGTAAAGTGCTCATTATCAACTCCATTCACAATCAGCTCCCAGCTTTTGCCATAATCTTTGGTTTTATACATGTAGGGCTTAAAGTCCCCTAGCTTATAGCGCGTTCCGGCCACATATGCGCCACCTTTCACAAAAGGGTCAACATCTATGCTATTGATCATCATCCACTCCGGCATGGAAGGAGGTGTTACATTTTCCCAGTTTTTACCACCGTCACGGCTTACATGGATCAGGCCGTCGTCAGATCCGGTCCACAGCAGGTCTTTTTCGTAAGGAGATTCAGTTGCGGCAAAAATGGTCGCATAGTACTCCACTCCGGTATTATCTTTTGTAATCGGCCCGCCTGAAGATCCCAGTTTGGTAGAATCATTGCGCGTAAGGTCAGGGCTGATCAGTTCCCAGCTTTGTCCTTCATCTGTAGATACATGCAGATGGTTGGAGGCTACATACAGTTTATCATTGTTGTGGGGGGAGAAAAATATCGGGAAATTCCACTGAAAGCGGTATTTCATGCCTTCGGCACCGTAGCCCATGGGGTTGTCCGGCCATACGTTGATCACCCGAATCTGGTTATTATCATGGTTCACCCTGGACAGGAAGCCGCCATAGCTACCACCATAGACAATATCATTATTGTCTGGATCTACTGCGATATGGGCACTTTCGCCACCCGCAGTTTCTTCCCAGTGGTTTTCGTTGATGCTATAGTCGTCACTACGATGCTGTATACGGACCGTAGAATTATCCTGCTGCGCACCATAGATACGGTAAGGAAAATGATTGTCGGTAATCACCCGGTAAAACTGGGCAGTTGGCTGATTGTGATAAGTCGTCCAGTTGTTACCACCGTCTACACTTACCTGCGCTCCGCCGTCATCGCCTATGACCATGCGCTGATTATTTTCAGGAGCTATCCACAGGTCGTGATGGTCGCCATGAGGGGCCACATAGGGTTCAAAAGTTTTACCCCCGTCTTTGGACTTATGATAGCGTACATTCATCACGTACACAATATCTTCATCCTGCGTATCGGCATATATCCTTGAGTAGTACCAGGCTCTCTGCCTCAGGCTACGGCTGTCATTGGTTTTGGTCCAGGTTTGGCCGGCATCATCCGAGCGGAATACGCCGCCGTCTTCGGCTTCTACGATGGCAAATACTCTTTCTGAGTTAACAGGTGACACTGCCACCCCGATGATACCCAGTGTACCCTGAGGTAGTCCTTTATTATGAGAAATTTCTGTCCAATTGTCTCCACCATCGGTGGTTTTCCAAAGCCCGGAGCCTTCTCCACCACTTTCCAGGCTGTAAGGCGTTCTCTTTATCCGCCAGGTACTGGCATACATGATACGAGGGTTGTTCGGATCAAATACCAGGTCAACTGCGCC
This sequence comes from uncultured Porifericola sp., assembly GCA_964518125.1. Taxonomy (GTDB): domain Bacteria; phylum Bacteroidota; class Bacteroidia; order Cytophagales; family Cyclobacteriaceae; genus Catalinimonas. The sequence goes on along the minus strand of CAZFFW010000234.1, from coordinate 1,000 downwards.
TGCCTGATCGTTTACGTACAGGACTTTTTCCCAGCTTTTCCCTCCATCCATAGAGCGAAAGACGCCTCTCTGCTCATGAGGAGCATACAGGTTACCCATGGCTGCAACGTAGACAATGTCCGGATTGCGGGGATGGATACGGATACGACCCACCTGCCGGGTCTCGTTCAGGCCAACGTTTTTCCAGCTTTTGCCGGCATCAGTGGTTTTCCACACACCATAGCCATAGGAGACATTCCCCCTGACTGTTTTTTCTCCACCACCTACATAGATCACATTGTTATCATATTCACTAACGGCTACCGCTCCTATAGAACCGCCGAAATAGCCATCAGAGATATTCTCCCACGTCTGTCCGCCGTCCTGGGTCCGCCATACCCCACCCCCGGCAGAGCCGAAGTAATAAAGATTGGGCTGACCGGGCACGCCTGTTACAGTGCTGGAACGACCGCCACGGTATGGGCCTATTGACCGCCAGTTAAGGCCACTGTAGAGAGCAGTATCGTACTGAAGGGTATTCTGGGGCTGGTTTCTGTTTCTACGCTGGGCGTCTGCATTAGAAAAAGAAAAAAGAAGCAATGTTGAAAGCAAAAAGGTAGTGCTCCACCAACAAAGGTTGTGTAGTCTTATCATCATCAAAGGTTTAGGTATATTTTAAATCGGCATGAATATAGCGCAAATCGCACAAATTGCAGAAGCGGAAATGATAAAAATCATAAAAAGCCTATATGATCAACGCATAGTTCTTTAGAAATACTGAATGTAAAAATGCTTCCCTTCCCCAACTGGCTGCTTACACCTATTTTACCATGATGCTTTTCCACGAATTCTTTACAGATGACCAAACCCAGCCCTGCGCCCTTTTCTCCCGCAGTACCACAAGTACTGACCTTTATATCCCAGTTGAACAGATCATTTAATTGATTGGGATGTATACCACAGCCTGTATCCTGTACCTTGATATAATAAGACGCATCATCTTCAGAAGCATGAACCTCTA
>CAZFFW010000233.1:0-8760 GCA_964518125.1 uncultured Porifericola sp. | reverse complement strand
TCGGCAACATAGCCGATGGCATCAAGACCTGTATGACGATACTGAGGATGGATTTGTGAGAACTTCTGAAAAACTGAGTGGTTTAGCAGCCGGTATAATTAACATTCTAAAAGCAGTATAGAGATAAAATGTGTTAACTTGAGGTTAGAGAGTTTCTACAAAGAAAGATTATGGAAGAAATTAAGAAAAGATACATCGTTGACGAGCACCAGAACAAAATTGCGGTTCAAATTGATATTGCCGATTTTGAAAAAATTGAGCAGATTCTGGAGGATTACGCACTTGGCGAACTCATCAAAGAAAATGACCCTGCAGAAGATATGGATTTACAGGCTGCTAAAGAGTTTTATGATCAGTTGAAGAAAAGCTGAGCAAGTGACCGTCAAAGTTAATAAGAAGTTTTTGAAAGATCTGTCTGGTATTCCTACGAGAGATCGCCAGAAGATTGAGCAGTTTGTCTTTAAGCAAAGCAAAAAGATCAGTTCGGTAGAAGAGGGTGGTGTCTTTGAAAAATTGAAAGGTTATCAGACATATTACCGTATCAGGTTTGGTAATTACAGAGTGGGAGTGAGTTACCAAGATGATGTTCTGACATTTCAAAGGGTACTTCACAGAAAGGAAATTTACCGTTATTTCCCATGATGCTGCCCTGACTTTCAGCAAAAATGCGCAAAATAGCCGATGGTATCAAGACCTGTATGACGATACTGAGGATGAAGCTATAGCCTGAAAGTGAAAGTTCAGGCTGAATTCCATGATCATTACTTGGTTCAAAATCCGAATTTCATAAGATGATTTTTTCCGGCCAAGGCTGAATTAGCATGATTTATACCGTGGGTGCGGAGGGCAGCACCTCCCAGCTAGAATCAAAACGAATGGTCTTTGATAAGTAGGCTTCTTGGTAGTAAAGGGGAAAGAATTTAAAAAAATCACTCCTGTGTTCAAACCAGAATTCACCGTAGTTAGGGTCAAAGAACAGTATATCTCCGGAAGAGGAGTAGGATGGCTGTCCGATCCATGCTGCCACACAATGTGCTGATTCTTTAAGCCCGAATATTTTACCCCCAAAGTTAATTCTGACGTAGCAGGAGTGCAGTTTCATTAAAGCATTCACTATTTCGTTGGCAATGTTAGCGATATGAATGCCATTTCCCATTTCTTCTCTGGGAGTAGCTCTGCCCTGCCAGTATTTGCCCTTATGGTTCTCTCCTTTATAAATCCTGGAATTAGACATAGGTTTGACATCACCGCTTTCAAGCCAGTTACCTATCCCCGTTTTCTGATCATTTCCGGGTCCACTGTTACTTGCATGAAGATTGGCAACCACCTGTAGCTGTTTGATATTCAGTGGAATATCAACTTCCTCAACAACATTATTATTGTTGTTAGGATTATTAGGGTTTTTACTAATTTTCAATCCTCCCCCTCCCAGATCATTGGCCATTGACCCACCATCAGCGTGTTGTTTGATCCATTTGGCTGAGAGGCCGGCACATATTCCCCAGCGTGTAACAGGATTCCCAAAAATTTTGGTGACTACAGTTACATCGCTTTGTGAGAAACCCCAGGTAGGCACGCCATTATTAGCAATACATAGCTGAGTAATTTTGCTCTTGGACATAGGGGTGTATTGATATGGATAGTATGGTTTAGTAATTTATGTGCAGAAGAATAAAGTCCAACCAGCATCAGCTGCAAAAAAGGCCAAAACCTATAGGTGTAGTCTTTTTCAACTGGTTTTCAAGGTTTACCTACAATGCTTACCCACAAAAGCCCTAGTCATAAAAGAAGAAAGTATTGCTAAAGGATGAAATCTAGGGTATTGATGGTTCAATGTCAACAACAAAGGTTGATCCCGATAAATAATATTATTGAAGCCAGCATGCCGGTAAAACTCTCTGACAAAACAGCTTATAACAAAGCGTCCCAGTGTTATTTGGTAAGCAAAAAAAAGGGTTTGGCGAGTCTAGTCTTCAAACCCTTTCATGCTTATCCAATTTTGCCCTCATGGTTCAAAAGACAGCCTAAAGCTCCCTGAGCTTAATATTCTTATACATCACCTGCTGACCGATCTGCTCCTCGCGCCAGGCGCCGTGCAACTGCAGCCCAATGTGGCCGCTGCTGGCACTATCATCACGGTAGTCGCTGACTTTGACGCCATTGACATAAGTCTGGAAGTGATCACCTTCCGCTTCTATCCGCATGTGGTTCCACTCGCCGGGTTTAAAAGCTTTGCGGCCTTCCTCGTTTTCGGTCACCGGTTGCAACCAGCCGCGACCGCCTTCCTCGTAAAAGCCGCCGGTCCAGGCCCGATCAGAGGGATCAATCTCCACCTGATAGCCGTAGAACTTACCTGCTTCCCAGTCGCGGGTGACTTCTTCCAACTGACCGGTGAGGTGAGGCGTAGTGGTATCTTCTTCGTAAGAGGTGCTTCTGATCTGTACGCCCGAATTAATGGAGCTGTCAATTTTGAAATCCAACTCCAGCACAAAGTCGTCGTAAGTTTTGTCGGTGACCAGGAAAGTATTGGGCAGCCCCTCTTCGGTGATTCCGATGATGGTTTCGTCTTCAATGTAAAAATTAGGGTCGCCATCTTCCTCATGCCAGCCGCTGAAGTCCTCGCCATTGAACAGCATCGTCCATTCTTCGCCGGAAGTCTCTGCTGCTGTGGCTTCTTCGGACATCGTTTCGCTGTTTTCCTGCTGCCCGGACTGGCAGGCGGTGAAAAAGACTGCCGTCAGGCTGAGAATCGTCAGGGTTTTAAAAGAATTTGTCAGGTTCATAAGAGTCGTATTTTTTGTTTGTTGATAAAAGTCCTGTGAGTTAGTGATCAACCGGCATCAGCGCTTTGCTTTTGCTGTGATTCCAAAATTACACTGATCGTTTCATTGTTTTGACCGCTTTCCGGCCGTAATCCATTAAATTCCTGCTGCTGCTCACCTTCCCCCACAATGATGGTATACTGACCAGCTTCAAAGACCTCCGGTGCAAAAGTTTGTCCCTTGATCCGCAGGGCATATACCAGTGCTCCATCCTGCTTCTGTACCTGCACTAGCTGGTCGGGTTGTTCTAATTCCAACGTAGGCAGAAAACCATAGGGCGTTTCCCCGAAATTATCTTCCTGCCGGATAGTATGCGGCCAGCCGGGAAACTGTGTGTCTTCCAGAGCCTGGTCTACACTTTCCGGAAATTTATAGGCATCCATACGGATACTGCGCTCCTGCGTGTCAAAACTGATGAGGCCGTAGCCGGAGGCTTTCCTGCGGGCGCGGATATAACGGTTCTCGCCGCTCACATCATCTTCCGGATTACCCACCGCATAGACCATATTGCGGTTGCCAAAGACATCCTCGTAGCAGCCGGTATTGTCCAGCCCGTGCTCCGGCCGGTCGGTAATGGGAAAACCAATGCGGTCGGGATGGAAGCGGCGTTCGTAGCCAGTGGAGATGGCCGGGGTGCAAAAGCTCCAGCCGGCATCGCTGCACGCATCCAGCCCGTAGTGTACCAGGAAAGGCACATGCTGGTCGCCGTTGATGTGCAGCGCAAAGGCTTTGCGCATCAGTTCCACTACCCGGTCGCGGGGTGATTTGGGCCAGCCGCCCGAGTCCAGGTCACCGTAGAGCAGCATACGGTCGCCGCCGTGGTGGGTAGCGATATTGGCAAAAACCGTCTGCGACAGCAGGGCTTTCATGCTGGCCCCTTCCCAGTCCGTCACCCAGTTTTCCAGAAAATCAAGTTGCCTTTGTCCCAGCATATCCAGTCCCTCAGGGTTTAGGATTTCTGCGGCCATCGGCTCTTTCACATGGTCAATGCGACCTTCTGCATCGGGTCGGGCTTCTTCCGGACCGGATTTGAACATACGGTCGCTGATGATGGCAAAGCTCACGCCGCCGTAGGTGAGGTGGGAGTACCAGACATCTATACCCGACTCCACCGGACTTGTATCGGGTGGTGGAGGCAAATGGCCGCATTGGGTACGGGCTACGGCATTGACCATTTTGGGGGACTGAACATAGCCGCCGTAGGCATCCTTGCGCTGGTTCCATTCTTCAATGGTGCGCAGTTCGCCGCCTTCGCCCCAGAGATTGCCCTGGAACACATCGTGGTCATCCGGCGTGGTGACGGTAGGGGCGTTGCGCATCAGGTCGCGAAAGGCCCAGCCAAACATGTACCACTTGCCCAGGTAGCTCAGCACCGCCATATCTTCCGGCTCCCGCTTGATAGGATAGCCACCGTTGCCTTCGTAGAGTTGGTCGCCCGAGAAGTAGAGCATGTCCGGGTTTTTGGCCTGCAAATTCATCACCAGCGGGGTATAAGGGTAGCCGTTACCATTCTGGCAGGTAAGCCCGGCCATCACCAGCGGACGACCTTGTGGTTCTTGCCGGATGGTGCCTTCGTAATAATGTTCTTCCTCCTGATTTGCGTAAACCAGTCGGTAATCTGTATCCTGCTGGCTATTCCAGTCGCTGAGGGTAAAGAGGGCAGTACGGGAAATGGATTCAATAGGCTGCTGTTGCACTTCCTGCCACTCATCATTTTCCCGGATTTGCAGGCTGACTACCTGAGCGTCATCCGCTCCCAGGGGCGGCATCTGGGCAGTAAGACGAAAGGTGCCCTTATCAAGCGTGTGCATTGCCCAGAGAATGGGTCCGAAAGCATTTTCTTCTTTTGCCTGTATTTTGGGACCGGAGAGCGAAATGTCGTCAAACCAGAAGCGACCCCCTTCTTCTGAACGGTTGAAGAGCGATACCAGCCCCTGCAGGTTTTCCGAATGAAGATATTCCATGCTGGCCTGTTGCCCGTTGGTATCTTCGGCAGTCAAAGTCAGGCGTATGCTTTCTTCTTCGGGCTGCCCATTGATGCGGAGTTTCAGGTCGCTAAGGTCAAAGTTTTCCGGTAATGCCTGTGCTGTTTCTCCGATAAAAATACTGCCATCGGCAGAAACACCGGCGGGTAGACCTTCCCCATAGTACGCGGCGGCTTTCACGTCGGTATCCACCGGATCGTGCACGCCCAGTAGCAGACCGGCGCGTCCCTGCTGTGCTTCCGTATTGAGCAAGCCCAGGCGAACTTCGGCTGTAAATTCGGCAGCTTCCTCCTGCATTTCCTGCGTCAGCACATGCACCCGTGAGTCTGGATGATTGCCTAGTAATTCTATGCGGCCATTACTGACCTGCCAGTCTTCCATCGGAATGGCCCAGAAATCCTCGCCAATCCAGATGCGGTCGGCGGTGCTGTCAAAATGCTGCTGAAAACCTTCCTGCTCGGGTTGGCAGGCAAACAAGGTACAGCAAATGAAAAATAATGCGATTTTGAGGTTGTGTTGTTTTAGCATAAATATTTTAGTATTCCAGTTGCGAACGCTTCAGTGTTAGCTGGTTGATCAGTTCGTTTTCAATATTATAAATCTTGTAAGTTACCACAGGATCAGCCTGGGTAGTATCAAAATGCAGGATGCCGAAGGAGTTCTTTTCGTTATAGCCAAATATCGCTTCGGGCATCAGGCCGTGGGTGTGGATATTGGTCAGTCGGGCACTTTCAAATTCGTAGAAGTCGTAGCCCTCCTCCCGCTGGATTTTCCAGGCATCGGAGCGGTGACGGTCGCCGGAGATGAGGATAATGCCCTCAATACGTTCATCGTGCAGAAAGTCAAAAATCTCCTTGCGCTGCTCCTGAAAGCCCAGCCAGGTATCCAGTCCGCCGGGGCGGCGACCGGCCGGGGTCATCTGCGTACCGGTTTTGGAGTCATAAGACCAGGGCACTGGCGAAGCGATCACTTTAAAAGTGGCATTTGAGTTTCGGAGTTTTTCCTTGAGCCAGGCCATCTGCGCTTCGCCCAGCATATCAGGTTGGCTGTCTTCGGATTCGGTACGGTAATAGCGGCTGTCCAGCATGAAGAAATCCACATCGCCGTAAGAAAAATCAGTCCAGACGCCGGGCTGCTCCTCACCGCCTCCGTAGTAGGGGTTGTTCCAGTTGTGGCGGTATTTCTTCCAGACATCGTATTTCCAGGCCGGCTCATACTTAGCCGATGTGCCCCAGCTGTCATTGGTGCCGAAGTCATGGTCATCCCATACCGCATAGATGGGTGTGCGGGAGATGAACGACTTATAGCGGTTTTCGGACTGACGACGGTAGTAGGTATAATCCTGGATCGCCGGACGCTCCGGATGATCTATATAGACATTGTCACCCAGCATCAGGAAAACCGGGAAGCGGTGCGCGGCCAGCATACTCCACATGTGGGTATACTGCGGGGTATAACCGGCACAGGCCCCGAAGCCGATCTCCCGGTTGAAAGGCTGCCCCTTTTCCGGAAAAGTGACAAATGACCATTCTTCTGAGCGCAGGGTATCCTCGCCCACCACGATCTGGTAGTAATATTCGGTTTCCGGCTCCAGGCCGCTAATGTTTACGACAGCAGTATAATCTGTTTCGGCCTGACTTTGTACGCTGGAGGAAGTTTGCGCATCTTCCATTTTCATGGAGGTGCTGTACATTACCCTTACCGGGCTTTCCTCAAAAGTCCTGACCCAGACTGATGCGCTTTCTTCTGTAAAATCTCCCAGCATGGGGCCATGGACGATAGGGTTAGGATTATCCATCAGTCGCTGAAAATCACGGCTGGCTACCAGTGGCTTCAGCCAATCCCGGGGGCCGGCCAGGTAGCGGTCAAAGGGCAGACCGTATTTCAGCGACTGCAGCACATGGTCCATGGCTTTGTCCAGCTTTTTGTCCAGGGTGTAGGCTACTGCCAGGGTATAATGGGACTCCGGGTCGCGGGGATTTTGCTGCAGGAGGGCTTCCAGGTTTTGCAGACTTTCCTGGACTTTACCATCGTGCAGGTCAGCCATAATATCCTGGTGCAGGCGTTTATACTGAACCTGGGCTATGAGGCAGGAAGCGCTGGAGAACGTGATTAGCCAGGCTAAGAAGATTCTTCTCATAAGTTTAGGTTGTAGTAGTATCTTCGGCTTTTGTCCAACGGGACAGCTTGCTGGAAATTTAACCTAAAATTTAGTGCTGCCCAAAACAATACCTTCAATATGCTTATTTAGCAAGTAAGCTTCAAAATGATTTAAATACCACCTTCATGGACATGAAAGATAAAATATGCCTGATCAGCGGAGCCAACTCCGGGATTGGAAAAGTGGCGGCTATAGAACTGGCTAAACAGGGCGCTCATATCATCATGCTTTGCCGCAATGAAGAAAAAGCAGAGCGGGCCAAAGAAGATATTCTCAAAGTCTGCGGACACGACCGGGTAGATATCGTGCTGGCGGACTTTTCTTCCCTGCAGCAGGTAAGCGAAGCCGCCGACCATATCAATGCTACTTACCCCCGAATTGACGTGTTGAACAACAATGCCGGTATCCTGATGGGTGATAAGCGGGTGCTGACCGAAGACGGCTACGAGATGACTTTCCAGGTGAACCACCTCTCGCATTTCCTGCTGACCTACAAACTGATGGATAAGGTTTTTGCCAGCAAGCACGGCAATATCATCAACGTTTCTTCCGAAGCCCACCGCTTTGCCAACCTTGACTTCAACAACCTGCAACTGGAGAAAGGCTACTATGGGCTAAAGGCTTACGCCAATTCTAAACTTCTTAATATTCTCTTCACCCACGAACTGGCAAAAAGGCTGGCAGGTACGCATGTAGTCACCAATGCCCTGCATCCTGGCGGTATCGCCACCGGCCTGTACGAAGGAGTTCCCGGCGTTTTTGGTTTTATCGCCAAGCTTACCAAACCTTTTCTGCCCAAAGAGGACAAAGGGGCCCGAACGACCATCTACCTGGCCACCTCTGACGAGGGCTACCGGGTGAGTGGTAAATATTTCAGGAGCCGTAAGCCGGTATCAACCACCAAAATTGCCAGTAATGATTATAATGCTAAGCGGCTGTGGGAGATCAGTGAGGAGATGCTGAAGGTTACATTTGCGCCTGAACACAAATCGCTCAGCAAAAGCTAATCAACTAGCTTGATGGAAAAGCCTTTTGACACAAATATGCAGCAGGTGCCGGCTGAACGGCATCTTATTTCTCTTTGTTGTATATTTGCCGCTTCTGGCGATGTGAAAAATAAAAAACAGACAAAGCATGAAAATATATGATGTCCTCATTGTGGGGGCGGGTCCCTGCGGACTGGCCTGCGGCATTGAGGCGCAGAAAAACGGATTAAGCTATGCCGTACTGGACAAAGGAAGTATTACCGAATCGGTGCGCCGTTATCCGGTGGAAATGACCTTCTTTTCCAGTGCTGATAATATATCCATCGGAGATGTCCCTTTTACCTCACTGAACCTCAGGCCCAGCCGGGTAGAAGCCCTCAAATACTATCGGAAGGTGGTGCAGCATTTTGGCCTGGAGGTGCATACCTTCACCCAGGTGGAAGATGTGCGGGAAGAAGACGGGCTTTGGAAACTGTACACCAGCAAGGGCGAGTACCTGGCCAGAAAAGTGATCCTGGCGATCGGCTACTACGACATTCCCCGCAGCCTGAATATTCCTGGCGAAGAACTGCCGCATGTGACGCATTATTATGACGAGGCCTATCGCTACACCGGATCCAAAGCAGTGGTGGTGGGTGGTGCCAACTCGGCCATAGAAACTGCCCTGGACCTCTACCGCAATGGCGTAGATGTGACGGTGGTTCATCAGTTTGAGTGGTTTGACAAAACCGCCAAATACTGGATTGTGCCGGATATTGAAAACCGGGTGAAGAAAAATGAAGTGGATGCCTTCTTCCAGCATACCG
>CAZFFW010000232.1:0-8765 GCA_964518125.1 uncultured Porifericola sp. | reverse complement strand
GTGCAGGGAAGCTCGTCCACATACACGAATCAGCCCTGGAAGAGTAGTGGAGATAAGCCGTAGCTGCTGATTAAATCAACTGAACTGGGTCGTAGTGCTCATTCAGAACTTAAAGCATTTGATCGCTAAATGTATATCCGCTGAGTTCAACGTATCGCTACGCATCATGAAAAACCAAGCTACTGCTATTCCAACCAAGAGGCTTGTACAGCCTTCATTCTACCTCGTTTTTGGTTTACTGGGAGTCTTCGCCGCACTGGTCGGCGGCTACACTTACCTGGTATCTATTTCCAGTTCCAGCGGCAGCTTAGCTGTGCCGACAGGGGTACACATCCACGGTGCCTTTTCTGCTGTCTGGATATTATTATATGCGGTTCAAAGCGTATTGATCCGCCGACGCAGCTTTCATTACCATAAGCAGTTAGGCTATTTTGGTGTATTCATCCTCGTCGGCTTTTCGCTGAGCCTCTTTTCCGTCGGAAACTTCGTAGTCCAAAGGTATTTACAGCTGGGCCATGGCGATTTTACCTATCACACATACTGCCTTTTACAATGAAAAAACGCTCTAACTTCTACACCAAAAACTACTTCTTCGGGCTGAGCCTGACCGTTCTTATCATCGGCCTGATCGCCTTCTCCGACAATTTCTATTTTGACGTAGGGCAGGAAAGCAACAGCGATCCCCGCTTTATCGCCCACGGGCTGCTCATGTACGCATGGCTGGGCGTCACCGTCGTACAGACCAACCACATCCGCAGACTGAATACTAAGGCGCACATCCGCCTGGGTATCACCGGCTTTGTGATCGCCCTGCTGATGATCCTGAGCATCGCCTACCTCAATACCATTGGGCAGGCTTACGACGAACTTCCTTTCTTTGGTAAGGCCAACCGTATCTTCTTCCCGGTCTTTGCGGTGATGATTCTGCTGGCTTACCTGAAAAGAGACAAACCGGAGCTGCACAAACACCTCATCATGGTGGGCATACTGCTCATGATGGAACCCATGCTCAGCCGGGTCGGCATGAATACCGGAACGGATGCTATGGTAGTAGCCCCGCTGCTATGGTTGCTGCTGTGGATTTCGCTGATTGTCTACGACATCATACGGCTGAGAAGGATACACTTCCTCACCTATAGCGGCCTCATCTTTCTGATCACAGTATATGCCCTGGTGATGTAAGAGGTGTGGAGGGAGGGACAAGTACCACGAGGGTGGGCCATAGCCGTGCTGGTCTTATTTGTGGCTGCACTTGTACTGCTGTTGGCCGGCATGGCTTCCACAACAGTCGTGGCTATTGCCAGCTTTCTGGTGCCCCTGTTTTTAGGAGCGTCTTACTGGAGAAATGTACCCCTGCCTGTCGGCGAGAAAGTGACACAGCCTACCTGATGTGCTATTCTCTTTGTTATAAATATCATTAATTGACGGATGCGCCCTGCTAGGTAGCCTGATATCTTTAGCTAAACCAAACACTGAAAATGAATATTGCTAAGTATTTATGGACCCTTGCCTCGTTTTACCTGCTGGCGACAGGATTTGTCTATATCATCATCCTGCGGGAAGCCCCGGCAGAAGGTCCGGAGCGCTATGCGTTTATTACAGCAAACTGGTCTGTCTATGATTACCAGTGGAAGGCCGAACTGCTGATGGTCTAAGATTGGAGCGGAGCAGGATGCACTAATTTCAATGGCTAGTACTGGTATTTCGGGAAGCTATGGTCCGATGATGATGACTTTGAGAGATATGGCAAGGTATGGGCTGGCATTCACTGAAGATGCCGATATCAAAATTGCATCTGACAGGTATTTGAAGGAAATTAGAAAAGGTAATCATGAATTATTTCTGTCTAAGGGCGGCTTTGGGGATTTAGTATGGTCTAAACAATATGAGGGTCAGGGAGCCATGTTTCAGAGCTATCACTGGAAGATTGTCTTTGAAGATGGAGATTTTGTAAAACATGGTTTTGGAGGACAGGCTCTGTATATTTCCCCAGGTAAAAGGTTGGTCATTGCCTTTAATAGCTCCCCTAAAACTTCAATTGATGAAAATTACACCTTGCAATATCTGGTAAGAAGCTTAGCGCTTCTGAAACAATTTAAATGAAAACAAGTGCATAATGCGGTATATGGTGCATACTCTTCGGGATACGTACCATACACTAAACGTCGGCAGGCATAAAATTAAATAAATGCAATGAGCAAAGTAAGAATTATTCTCCTGGCGTTTGGGCTGTTGCTGGCAGCCATCTTTGTCTATTATTTTGTAACTGTGATGATTGCAAGGGCTAGAACTCCAGAAATAGTAAGAGCGGCTTTAAGCCCTACAAAAGCCCCTCTTGACTTAGATGATCTTACCAGCAAACAGCTAGATGCCCTGATAAAGATTCAAGACCCTAATTTTTATAAGCACAAAGGGTTTGACTTTACAACTCCGGGTGCAGGAATCACTTCATTAAGTCAGGGGCTGGTAAAAATTTTTTACTTTGACGAGTTTAAACCTGGAATCAAGAAGATAGCGCAAACCTTAATAGCCAGATTTGCCTTTGATGTGATGACACCAAAGGATACGATTCTCAAAATATTCGTCAATCACGCCTATATGGGCCAAAAGGATGGAAAGGCTTTATATGGTTTTGAAGATGCTGCAGATTTTTACTTCAATAAGAAGTTCAAAGAACTTGATGAAGATGAGTATTTAGCATTGATCAGTATGATTCGTGCGCCATTTACTTTTCATTACCTGAATAAAAGAGAGGAAAATGATTTAAGAGTCAGCAGAATTAAAAAATATCTGGCCGGTGAATACATTCCTCAAGATAATAGTGACTGGCTGTATGATAGGAAATAGAAACCCTGCCAAGAGTGTCCTGACAGACATCAGAGGCGAAACCTGCCTGGCGTGTAGCTCTACGAAATAAGACTTAACATTGACAAAAATATAAATTGGAGTACATCACTGACATCCCCTCTAGCCTCACCTTCCCACTGAGGCTCAGGCATATGTTAAAGTTTGTAACCTCCCCTCAATACTATTCCTGAAGCCTAACAATCAGGGCAAAGCCTATTACATGGCTTAATGCAGGCTTTCACCCAGGAGACTGTAATTCGGACAGCCTTATTTTTTGAAGAAGCTGAAGAAAAAAGCTACTTTAGGACTGTTATTCAATATTTCAATCCTTTACACTACTCATTCACAGACAACATGAAAATGAAAATCATGACCTTGCCACTGCTGCTGTTGCTTATGGTGGCCTGCTCTCCTGAAAAAAATGCGGATCAATCGGAAACGGCTGCTGCTAAAACCTCCTCCGATGCCGATGACTGGATTTACCTCTTTGACGGCAGTAGCACCGAAGGCTGGCGTGCGTACAATGGCGAAGCACTACCTCCCGGCTGGGTTGTCAAAGATGGTGAACTGTCGTTTGATACTGAGCTAGCCTTAGAACAAGACTACGAAGGCGGCAAAGACATCATCTACGGCGCAGAGGAGTTTGATAACTTTGAGCTTTACCTGGAGTGGAAACTTCCGGCCGGAGGCAACAGCGGTATTTTCTACCACCTGAAAGAAGGCTTTGACAGTCCACCGCAGGTGGCCCCCGAGTACCAGCTGATTGACGATGAAAATTACGCCAAACTCCACGATCTGACCGCCTATAATACAAGCCTGGGCTATACCGACAAACCGGAAGAACTGAAACCGCTGCAAAGTACCGGCGCAGACTACGCTATGCATCCCCCTGATGCCAGCCAGAAGGTGCTGCACCCTGCTGGCGAATGGAATTCCACAAAGATTGTTTTTACCCCTGAGAATGTAGAGCACTGGCTCAACGGCAAAAAACTGCTATCTTTTGTGCCCTGGGACGAAGCCTGGGAGGAGAAAAAGAACTCGGATAAATGGAAGAACAGTCCCGATTACGGGAAATTCAAAACCGGCTATATCGGTCTGCAGGACCACGCCAGCCCTATATGGTTCAGGAATATCAAAATCAGAAAACTATAAAAGACACCTGTCAAGATGAATAAAAGAGAATTTCTAAAGACTGCATCAACCTTATCCTCAATTGCTTTTTTACCTTCCGGTGCCTGGGCTTTGGCCAAGGATAAACGCCTGCGTACCGCCCATATCGGTGTGGGCAATATGGGGGCGGCAGACCTGGAAGCCATTTCTTCCCACGAGCTGGTAGATGTGGTCGCCCTCTGCGATGTGGATGCCAATAACCTGGCCGCGGCGCTCCAGAAACACCCCAAGGCCAAGACCTTTTCCGACTACCGGGTAATGTTTGAGGAAATGGGCAAAAAAATAGATGCCGTGGTCGTATCTACGCCCGACCATACGCATGCCCCGGCCTCTATGATGGCCATGCAAATGGATAAGCCCGTTTACTGCCAGAAGCCGCTTACCCATCACGTAAGCGAAGCGAGAGCGATGAAGAAGCTGGCTGCAGATAAGCAGCTGGTCACCCAGATGGGCATTCAGGTGCATTCCTTCTACGATTATAAGCTGGCTACGAAAATGATACAGTCGGGTATCGTGGGCAAGGTGCACACCGTGCGGGCCTGGTCTCCCAAGAACTGGGGCTACGATGGGCCATTGCCCCAGGGGAAAGATCCCGTACCCGAGTACCTGGACTGGAACCTCTGGCTGGGAACTTCGGCGGAAAGACCCTACAAAGAAGGCGTGTATCATCCGGGCAACTGGCGTAAGCTGGTAGACTACGGCTGTGGCACACTGGGCGATATGGGCGTCCATATTTTTGATACACCCTATAATGCCCTGGCGCTGGATGTACCCAGGACGATCACGACCAACTGCAGGAAACCCAATGGCTTTGGCTATCCTGAAAAAAATATGGTCACCTACGAGTTTCCGGGTACGGAATATACCGCCGATACGCTGAAATGGGTGTGGTATGATGGTGCCGGTGCCGACCAGCAGCGTCAAGACCTCATGCTGCCCGGGGGCGAGGCACTGCACGATCAGGGGGCTATGTTTATTGGGGAGAAAGGAAGGTTGTACCTGCCGCACTTCCAGATACTTCCCCGCCTGATCGTAGATGGAGAATACCAGGAGGTGGATCTTGCCCAGTACAACATGGGTGAACCGGTGCGTGATTACGCCAGCGAAGGGAAGAAGCACTATCACCAGTTTGTGGATGCCTGCCTGGGCAATGCAGAAACCAGTGCGCCTTTCTCTTATTCTGCCAACTTAACCGAAACCATCCTGCTGGGCGTGATTGCCGGCCGTTTTCCTGATGAGACACTGCACTGGGATGCCGGTAGTGCCAGGTTTGCTGAGGAAAAGGCCAACAAATACCTGGATAGTGCATACCGTTCGTTCTAACCCTCACTCAAATCTTACAAAGCCTGCCATATTTGAAATGGTGGGCTTTTTTATATCCCAAACCAGGCAGGCAGGATGAAGTATTTACCTTACCTTTTCATGGCTTATTTCACCTTTTCTGTGGTGGGTTGTCAAAACAAAAGTGCAGAAGAAGAACCCTGGACGAAAACTGACCTCCTGTTTGAAGATACTGGCACAGATAATTGGAAAGAGAAATGGATGCTGGACGGGCTGCAGGGCAGGGTGATCAATACCGATAAAGGAATGGAGCTTATCGCCGGTACTGAACACGGTAATGATTCAGCTCATATGGTGCTGTGGACAAAGCAGCGTTTCCAGGGTAATATCAGCATTGAATATGATTACACCCGTACCGATACCACCACCCGATGTGTGAACATCCTCTACTTTCTGGCTACCGGAAAGGGCGATACTGATCATCCTAAAGATATCGCTTTATGGAATGACAAACGAAAAGTAGCGAGTATGCGCACTTATTTCAATAATATGCATACGTATCATATAAGCTATGCCGCTTTTTCTGCCCGGGAGTATTCAGGCTCCAACGATTACATCAGATTACGCCGGTACAATCCGGAAAAAACCGGGCTGTCAGAAACCGATGTGCCGGGAGACCATTTCCGGACTGGCCTATTCAAAACCGGTGTGACCTACCATATCCAGGTGGTAAAATATAAAGACCAGATTGAGATGCATATTCAAAGCTCCCAGGACACTTCAGAAAGTTTGACCTGTAGCTGGGATATCGCTAAATTTCCAGTATGTGAGTCAGGAAGGATTGGCCTGCGGCATATGTACACCCGCAACGCCAGGTACAAGAATATTAAAGTCTGGGCGCTGGAGTAATTACCTTTGAGTCTTCGCTCCTTTTTATTTCCGGTCATGGCAACTTTACTTTACGCTTACCCACCCTGTTTGGGTCATAAGCCGATACAAAAACGAAATAAATGCAACATGTTTAAGTTGAAAAAATCCTTACTTCCTTTACTGTTTCTAATCGCTTTCAATGCTTATGCCCAAGATTCAACAACTACCGATATCCAGAAGGTGCAAGTGGTAGTAAATCAATTTTTTGAGGCCTTAGAAAAAAAGGACAGTACGATCATGAAAAATGCAGTCATGGCTAATGCGCAGATCTCGAGCATAAGTCTCATGGAACGCCCTTATCGCATCAGGACACGTTTCATTGAGGATGATATATTGAGATTGGATGCGATGCCAGTAGTTAAAGAAGTCGCGACAGATTATGAGATCAAAGTTCATGAAAGTATTGCCGTGGCTTGGGTTCCGTACGAATTCTTTGTAAACAATGCGTTTTCTCACTGTGGCATTGACGTCTTTACGCTTTTTAAAATTGATGACTCATGGAAGATAATGAGCTTAGCATATACCACAGAGACTACGAATTGTGATATACTTAAAGAAAGTAATTGAGCATTGTTATCATAGGGAATAGCCCGCCAGTGTACGATGGTTTTGACAAGCCTACGATACATTTTTTTCCTAAGACTTGATAGCATGCTAATAATATCCGGATGAGTTTCCACCGCCACTTCATACTCCATAAACCCTTCGGCTACCTCTCGCAGTTTGTCAACCACCAGAACCGGCGGAAGAACAAGCAACTGCTGGGTGAACTTTACGATTTTCCGGAAGGCACCATGGCGATCGGTCGGCTGGACCAGGACTCCGAAGGCCTGCTGCTCCTGACCACCGACGGCCGGGTGAGTATGCAGGTACGCAGCAAGAAAGTAGAGAAAGAATACTATGCCCAACTGGACGGTGAGATCAGCGAACAAGCCCTGAACCAGCTAAGGCAGGGGGTGGAAATCGGGGTAAACGGCAAGAAATACATGACACTGCCCTGCCGGGCACATCGCCTGGAAACGGTTCCTGATTTTGCGCCGCGCGGCAAAAAAATCAGGGATGCCCGGCACGGCCCTACCAGCTGGATATCCATCACCCTCACCGAAGGTAAATTCCGGCAGGTACGTAAGATGACTGCCGTAGTAGGGTTTCCCACCCTGCGGCTGGTTCGTGTAAGGATCGGGCAGATCAGGCTGGGAGATATGAAGGCAGGGGAGGTCAGGGAGGTAGATGATCTGGCTGCCATTTTGTAAAGGAGCGGAAAAAGATTAATTTATATGCATGTTGATGCTGCTACCCTGCACAAACTTTAAACTACCCGATCATGAGGCTTTGCCAGGTACTGCAAAAAAAAAGAATATGGGGTATTAGGAGCTACTTCGGGAAATGACTTCTTCAGTAATAAATTAATCAGTGCCGAAAGGCCCGCACTACATTGAAGCTGTTTATAGACATAGCCCGCCATCTGAGCCCTCAGTTTGCTGCCCGCATGGGGGGCGAGCCTTTGCCCAATGGCTTCGTCTTGCATCCGGATTTAGGAAGCCCTGCCGTCCCTTGTACTTTCGTTGAGTTTCCCGGCACGCTGGAATTGTATCACTTCGGCCTGACCCGCTTTAGTGAGCCTTTAGAAATGCAAACCATCAACAGCGAGGAATCAGAGTGGTACCTTATCCACATCAATCTCTCCTTAGTGGCGCAAAGAAAGCAAATCAACGACGAGCAGGTCAGTTTTCATAAGCACCTGCCAATCGGAATCCTTTTTTGTGGTCAGAAGCTGGAGATGAACACCACCATACCCCCTGGCGTGGATGCCGAAGTGGCTTCTATCCGTTTCAGTAAATCTTTCCTGCGGGATTATTTTGGGGATGTGGAACAACGCTTTGACCTGGAGCGGAGCATCGCCTACGAAGACCTGGATGAAGTACTGGAAAAAAAACTCATGCTGGCTATTTCCTGTATGCAGGACAAGATCAGCTGCCATGCGCATATTCTGGAGTTTCTGTCTGTGTTCTTTAAAAAGCTCGGGCAGCACGATCGGGTAATCCATTCGGAAAAGTGTCACCCGCAGGACCTGGAAAATATCTTTAAAGTAAGTGTAATGCTCCGCAACCCACTGGAAAACCAGGCGCCTTCTATCCGACAACTGGCAGAGGCGGCGCATATGAGTCCGTCCAAGTTTAAAGATTTGTTTAAAAAAGTCTTTGGTAAACCGCCCCTGGCCTACCGGAACAAGATCCGGATGGAATATGCCCGTGATGCTTTGCAGTCGGGTGAGTGTACCCCTACTGAAATGAGCTACCGGCTGGGTTTTGCCCATCCCTCCAATTTTACGGCAGCTTACAAAAAGCATTTTGAGGCCTTGCCCTCCTCGGTTTAGTAGTTCTGGCTTTTTGCACTAGTCAGTTGGCTGCTGGCATTAATACGCACCCCTTTATTCGGATTATGTTTGGTGAAAACTTTATTCCTATGAAAAATTTATTCTTGCTTATCCTGACCAGCCTGCTCATGGCCAATGCCTACGCTCAACAAATTCCTGC
>CAZFFW010000231.1:0-8801 GCA_964518125.1 uncultured Porifericola sp. | reverse complement strand
CACCCTAACACCCTAACACCCTAACACCCTAACACCCTAACACCCTAACACCCTCTCACACCATCCTATCCCGCGTCGTGTGCTTTGCGATGATACGGTCGCCTTCCAGTTTGACATTTTCTTCTTTCATCATTTTCCAGAGCTGGTCACGGGCATTTTTTCCACTTTGTCTGATGTCTGTTACAGGTGCCGGATAATCTTTTCCGAGCAGGCAACGATACATCTGCTGTTCTATCGGAGTCATTTCCCAGGGTTGATGTACAAAGCCATCGGGTAGATGGGCAAGTTCGGGTACCCATTTCTTGATAAATACTGCCTGCGGGTCATGGCTTAACGACTGCCTCACCGGGTTATAGATACGAATGGTATGAATACCGGTAGTACCAGCCTGCATCTGAAACTGGGGAAAATGGATTCCCGGGTCAAAATCCAGAAATTGCCGGGCAAGATGGGTTGCCCCTTCTTTCCAGGGCTGCCATAGGTGATGCGTCAGAAAGGAAACCAGCATAGCTCGCATACGAAAATTAAGGTAGCCGGTATGGTTGACACAGCGCATGGCAGCATCTACCAGCGGGTAGCCGGTCTGCCCTGTTTTCCAGGCTTGAAGCAGTTGTTCGTTAGCCGTAGTACGGATACTATCATAGGCCGGGTTAAAGTTTTCAAACTCAATGCGGCATTCCATCTCAAACTTCTGGATAAAGTGACAATGCCAGCGGAGCCTGGAAGCAAAATTACTGATCTCCTTCTTGTGAGGAACCCATCCTTTGAAAGCCTCTGCTGCCTGAAAAACCTGACGGATTGAAATATTCCCCCAGGCTATATAGGGCGAAAGGCGGCTGCAACTCCTGCGGCTGAGTTCAGGTTTGGAAATGTGCCGGTTGTACTGCTTTACGCGCTGCTTCAGGAAAGAAGTCAAGTAACGCAGAGCATACTGGCTGCCCCCCGGCTGGAAGTGCTGGTCTCTGTGGATGACCTCCTGAGGTAAAGGAGGTCCCTGCTGTGAAGCATAAAAATCCTGCGGTAAGCTGAAGGGGTGAAGCTTTCTGAGATTAACTGTATCTTCAGGCTGCTGCATAAATGCATGCCAGGCATCTGACCACTTATCCCGGTTTTTCAGCCCACGAATGACACCATTATTTTGATACTCATGCCAACGGATACCGGATTCTCGGCAAAAACTGGCTATTGTTTTATCTCGCTGGTAAGTAACGGCCAGTCCGCTTTCCTGATATGCATGCAGCGTATGGATAGTAAACTGAGCATGGATAGCCTGTAACACTGTTAAGACTTCCTGGTGAAAAGCATACAGCCTGACCTGGTATACTGCTAATTGCTCCTGCATCTCACCGATAGATTCATATACAAATCGCCAGTGGCGCACACTACTCTCCTGAGCCTCCATCAGTGAAGGTTCAAAGAAGGTCAGCAGGAGGGTTGGTCGGCCGTTTTGAATAGCATGATGTAGAGGAGCATGGTCAGTAAGCCGCAGGTCGCGCTTAAACCAGACTACATTGATTCCCTGATTTTCCACGGCAGAAAAACAGCGAAAACACTGAGAATGTTCTATAAAAAATTAGGTTTAACCAGCTTACTCAAACAGCAGGTATAGTGTGACGGTATTGGTAGCCAGGCTCTGAATAGGGGCGCCATAGGCATTTTCTCGTTCATTTTTCATATTGAGCAGCCCCCTTGAAAAGCGGATTTCCGGAGCAAATTTGAAAAGGGGAAAATACACATCCAACCCAAAGCCTACCTGAACTGATAGATTGGTCCCGTTGACCAGGAGTTTGTCATCGTCATCCTGATCTTCTTTTTTGCCGGTAGCTTCTATACCGGGCTCTACGCCACCCACCAGGTACATGCGGGTATTACCGCGCCGCATGGATTTATACTTGAAGAGTATTGGAAATTCAACAAAAGTGGTTTCTACCACCTGCTCATCTATCATCGCCTGTCCACCCCGTATATAGTTATAATCCACCTGGTTTTCATAGAACACTACTTCAGGCATCACCCTGAGGTCCAGAAATTCTGCCAGGCGAAAGTTGGCAATCAAGCCTAACGAAAAGCCAAAGGAGCTATTGGCCATGACCGAATGCAGAGAGTCAAAAGATGGCGAAGTAAAATCATCGGCATATTTTACTCTGTAACCCGAGGAATGTACACCTATAGAGAAACCATAGTGCAGCCAGCGATTATCATAATTTGGCAGGTTATCCGTACGATTTCGCTGGGCATGAGCATCAGCAAAGCATAATAATAGCAGAAAAGGAAGAAGTAGACTTACTTTCTTCCGGTGTAAATTGAACTGATGCCAAATGTGAGTGTATTGCATGTTGTTTCATGATAACCCACCTTTTGTAGTACTTTCAGGAAGGCTTTTCCATCAGGGAAAGCCTGTACCGACTCAGGCAGATAGGTGTAAGCCGATTGATCTTTAGAAATAATTCTCCCTACCAGAGGTAGAATTGATTTAAAGTAAAAATTATACAACTGCTTTAAGGGAAATACGGTAGGCTTGGAAAATTCCAGTACTACCACTTTGCCTCCTGGCTTGAGTACCCGGTACATATCGGCGAGACCCTGCTCCAGATTTTCAAAGTTCCTTACACCAAAAGCAACGATGATGGCATCAAATATATTATCGTCAAAAGGAATTCTTTCAGAGTCGCCCAGTTTCAGCTCTATACGCTGATCAAGCTTCATTTTTTTCAGTTTTTTGCGCCCTACCTCCAGCATACCTTCAGAGATATCCACACCGATGACTTTTTGTGGATTCAGGGATAGTGATTCTATGGCAAAATCCGCGGTACCGGTAGCCATATCCATGATGAGCTGGGGGCGTTCAGCTTTAAGATGCTTGATAGCCTGCTTACGCCAGTAAATATCAATACCGAGGCTGAGGAGATGGTTGAGCAGGTCGTATCTCTTGCTGATGTTGTTGAACATCGTGGCAACCTGCTCTTTTTTACTGCTTGTCTGATCTTTATACGGAACTACTGCCATGGGGCACAAAGGTATATGTTTTCGCAGTAATCAACACAGCAAAACATACTTTTGTTACCCATGCCGAGGAAAAGTGTTTACTCCTGGTCAAGATTGATAGCCTGGTTGTTACTGCTTTCCAGTATCCGCATTTCAACCCTGCGGTTGAGCTCACGCCCTTCGTCTTCATCGTCGTTGGAAGCGAGAGGGTCTTCTTCTCCATAACCTTGAGCGATCAGCCTTTCTGAAGGGATTCCTTCGCTGATAAGGAAATCTACAATAGCCTGTGCTCGTTTTTGTGATAACTGTTTGTTGTATTCTTTGGGGCCTACGCTGTCAGTATGCCCGGCAATTTCAATACTGGTATCCGGGTTGCCCATGAGAAACTGCTTGAGACGATTCAGTTCGTCAAAAGACTCGTTCTGCAGTTGAGCACTGTTAAAGTCAAAGTAGACAAAATTAAGTATCATTTTGTAATTAGCTGATATACGATCCAGCGCTACTTTCTTTCTGAATTCCTGGGCTTCATTGGTGGCTGCCGGTATACCTACTTTCAGGCTCTTGAATACATAGCCACCCTTTTCGACAGAAAGTACATATTCCTTTTCCTGGTCTGAAATGATATTAAAGCTGTAAATACCTTCGTCCACACGGTCGGGGCTAATGGTCTCACTTCCGCTGAGTGCTTTCAGCTTAACCTGGGCTTCCATTGCCTGCTGGGTAGAGGCATCTTCTACTTTGAGAAGCAACTGTACTGCCTGAAGAGTAGAGGCATTCTCCAGTGTGGCTGGAGTTTCTTCTTCAGCAAGGACCTCTACAGGAGTTTCCTGCTGTATGTTTTCTACTTTCTGCAGATCTCTTTTTATGGAATCTTTATTCTGTGCCAGCTCTTGGTTCTTATTATTTTCAAGCTTCTTTTCTTCTTCAGTCATTTCAGGGATCTCTACCATGTAGATATCAAGGTAGCCGGTACCTCCGCTTCTTACAGTAGCATAGTAGCCCCTTTTTCCATCTTTGCTGCTGACGAAGAAAATATCATCATCCGGAGTGTTAATTGGGTAGCCCAGGTTGATAGGGTCTCCCCAGTTATCGTTTTCCGAATCGTATTCAGACTTGAAAATATCATAGCCGCCCATACCTTTACGGCCGCGAGAGCTGAAAAAGAGTGTCTTACCATCATAGTCAATAAATACCCCATCTTCATCATAAGGAGTATTGACCTTATCTCCCAGGTTGGTAACCTTGCCCCACATACCTCTGCGGTCCTTTTCACATTTATAAATGTCTAGACCACCATAGCCACCGGGGCGGTTACTGGAAAAGTATAGAGTCTGTCCGTCAGGAGAAATAGACACAGAATTTTCAGAATAGCTTGAGTTAATATTATCGCTCAGGGGCGTTGGCTGCGACCAACTGCCGTCGCTTTTGCGGTCTGACACGTAAATATCACCATTATTTTCGTCTCGGTAAATATAGAGTTGCTGCCCATCTGCTGATAGGGCCAGGTTTGACTCAAAATAAAGGGTATTTACAGTAGGGCCTATATTTTCCGCAGGCATCCACTTTCCATCTACTTTGTAAGAAATAAAAATATCTTCGTAGGCAAAGTTATCGTCGTATACGTTTTCGTTCAGGTTGTCTTCTTTGCGGCGCGAGGTAAAGATCATCATGGTCTCGTCCGCATTGATGACGGGGGCGTAATCAAGGCTGTTGGAATTTATCTGAGCTCCGAGATTCACGATATCAAAATTGCGGGCATTGTTAACAAATTCAAGCCCGTTTTCACATTCGTAGATTCTCCTTTTAACCTGGTTAAGCGGAATTTTATCTTCACCCCGATAATCAGTTTCCTTCTCCAGTCTGCTCAAATATTGCTGGTAAAAATCTACAGCTTCCTCGAACATCAACCCATACTGATAGGCCCTGCCTATTGAGTAAAGAATATCAAATCGGTAGTCCGGGTCAAGCTCATACACTCTCAGATAATAAGGAGTGGCTTCACCTTTATTGATGGTTTCGGTGATGGTTTTAGCGGCCATATAGTTGGCCTTGATATTGTCAGGATCTGCTTCAGCGGCAAGGATATAGAATTCCTTGGCTACTTCCGGGGCTTTCTGTTCATAGTAGATTTCATCACCAATTTCTACTTGTTGCCGCGCAAGTTCCTTGTTGTCCTGCCCAAACAGGCCAAACGAAATGCCCATCAACAGCGACAGAAAGAAGAATATGTATGGCGCTTGCTTTACCATAAGGATTTAAGTACTAGCACTAATTGAAAAAAGAAGAATGTTCTATTTCTGGTAATCATTAATTTTCGGCAATTTAGAGCTGTTTCCCATACTATAAAATGTGAATAGTTTACAACGTAATATTCTACAACAGAAAGGCTGTAAAGGTATAGCTTACTAATTACTGGCCTTTTTGGGTATGTAATTTTTTCATTAGTCTGCTGCCTGATACTTGCTTTGAATATGTTTTTATTAAGTATGAATATAATTTATTGAACCAGATTCGGAGAGATATGCTTATTTGTACATTGTACAGGCAGCAGGGTAGCAAGGTGTTTTTCTTTGGATAAAACAGGAAAGCTAATTGCTATATTCAAATTCAGTGTGTGTAGTGGCGTATAGATATGTCATTTAGATTTGTGCGCTTCCATGATGTACCTTTACTGCCAAAAAATCTCTTTTGATAAGACGTGCGAAAAAGAAACAAATGCTGTTTTCATCTGACCTACAGGCATGTCTATGGAGGATAAGCCGGACAAATTATCACAAAATTCATTTTTCTTAGTTAAGAAGATGTTAATGAATGTTTTTTAATCTGAAATCAACCAGCATTATTTATGAAGAATGACCAGGAAACTATGCATCAACTGGAGACATTACTTTCTCGTACGGTAAACGCCAGGGAAGCTTACAAGAATGCATCTAAGAATGTACATAATAAGCCACTTACCGTTTTTTTTGAAGATGCCGCCAATAAACATGACGGTTTTGCAAATCAGATAAAACAAAAGATACAGCAGATGGGAGGTAATACCGGAGACAAAACCAGCCTGAAGTCTGAGGCTGATCGCTTTTGGCTGGATTTTGCTTCCATCATCGTACGCAGAAACGAATCTGCCATACTTAAGGCTTGTGCACGCGCTGAGAAAGATGCTATTGATCAATACGATCAGGCACTGGATATGGAACAGTTAGAAGAGGGTGTCAGGGAAGAAATCCGCAGGCAACGTGATTATGCTAACGACCTCCTGAACGAAGTAGACGAACTTTTGAAGCAGTATTCCAGTGATTAGCATATCATGTTTTAGACTTAATTCCTGTTTTATGTAACATAGCCATTATTTGTCTGATAATTTGTTCTGTTTTTACTCATCTATTTTACAAATTGGTGAATTATTTGTATAATTCATGATTAGTATCTACAGTCAGCATCAAGTAATTTCACAAGGGAAAACTATATGAGTAAGAGAATCGGCGCCGCCGTTTTTGCCTGCCTGCTAAGCCTTACGGCATTTGCCGCATGGGATCCGGTAGGAGATGAAATGCAGTTTACGATCGTTGAAGAGAATGATCTAAAGGGTCTTTTTGATGAAGAAGGAAATGTAATCATACCTATTGCCTACGAGGATCTGGGGTGGACCGGAGGAATGCCTCAGGTATTTAATAATGTTATTGGCTATAGAGAACGAAACCGTTGGGGGCTGATTGACATCAAAAATCGCAAGATTACCGATGCCGTCTATTATAGCCTTGTACCTTATACCCAGAAGCTGATCATTGCCTCCAAAGGCACTCCTAACAGCCGCAAGCGGGTGTATGGCCTGATAGACAACAAAGGGCATGAAGAACTGGATTTTCGTTACCATTCGCTCAAGCCTCATCATGAGCAGTTAGTAGCCTCAATAGTCATAAATGATGCTCCTTCCTATGGAGTAGTTGACCACAAAGGTCAGGCAGTTATTGGATTTCAATACAGTAAAATCGTGGGCTTATCCGATAAAACCTACGCCGCTTTCAACCAGGATAACAAAATGGCACTCATCTCTGCCGTTGGCAAAACGATGACTGGTTTCGAGTATGACAGCATATCTCCTTTTGATGATAATGCTCTGGCTATTGCTTATCAGAATGGTAAGCAGGGTGTGATCCGTGAAGATGGTACCGTACTTGTGCCCATAGAATATCAACGCGTTAAAATTGGTGCCAAAGGAGAAATTAATGTTTTGCCATTCAATAAGTGGTATGTAATGACTGGCGAAAATGAAAAAATCAGAAGTTATACTTTCGAGGATATTGAACCGACAGGTGTTGACCTATATCGTATCAAGCTGGGTAATCTGGCTACCTTTGTGAACAACGAAGGTGCACCTGTATTATCAGAAAGCTGGCAGATAAGTTCTCTGCAGAATGATTTTGCAGTACTAAAAAAAGGAACCAAGTATGGTGTAATGGTCGGGGCAAAATCCGGTTCCAAAAAAATTATTCTCGATACAATTTACGATACTCTTTTTATTGATGGCGAGCGCCTTATGGCTGCAAGTGAACTCGATGGAGGCGCATATAGCTGGGCTATGTACGATGCCGCCGGGACTAAGCTTACCAGCTACGTATACCAGGATATTAAAACCGGCAGTGAGGGTAGATTTGCAGCTAAAAGAAAAGGCTACTGGGGATTTCTGGACGAAAATGGTGAAGAAGTAATACCATGTCAATATCTCAGCGTGAGGTCATTTAGCCATGACCGGGCTAGTGTAGATTTTATTGATGGACAGGGCGTCATTGATACAGAAGGGAACTGGACCATTAAGCCTTTTAAGTACAAAGGAGCAAGCCTGAGCCTGGATCGTATACATGATGATCTTTATGTATTCAGTACTACTCCTCATGGTTACGAACCTGCGCGATATGGACTTGTCAATAGTGAAGGTAAAGAAATCTACGTGAGCCAGTATGCTCTGCAAAATAACGGACATACCGTGTGGGAGAAAAATAACCAGGGAAAGTATGGGCTGGTGAGCTATGAGGGCAAGCGTATATTAGAAACTAAGTACGACACAATTTCTGCCCTTCAGGAGGGAGTTATTTACACATTCCAGAAAGACGGTCATTATGGTGTCATGAACCGAGACGGACATATACTCGTAGATCTTGACAATAACTTTCAGGAGTTATACGAAATGAGCAACCATTTCTTGGGCGTAAAGATTGAAGATAAGTTTGGGTTTGTAGATACTTTAGGACGTTTGAGGATTGCCAACCGTTATGATTCTATCACCCACTTTGAAAGTAATATGGCAGCCATCAAACTCCTGGGTCGCTGGGGTTATATTAACCGTTCTGAAACTTTGGTAGTACAGCCTCACTTCGAGAAAGCCTACCCTTTTGTGGAAGGTCTTGCTGTGGTACGCAGAGATGGTAAGTTTGGTATGGTCAATAAAAAAGGTGAAACTGTAGTGCCTACAGAATATGATAAGATAATGCCTGCCAAACACAACCGGTTCACTGTAGAACTATCTAAGGACGATGGAGAAAAACAGGTGGGGCTGGTGAGTGAAGAAGGTATGCAACTGATTTACCCAAAATATGACTCCCTTAAGGATCTGGGTAATGGTTTTGTGATTATCAGTAGAAATGGGCGCTATGGCCTACTCACTACAAATGGTATGAGTACCATTCCGCTCAAATATGACAATCTGAAGTATGACCCTTACAACGATCTTTATCTGGCGTTAGAAGAGCAGGGTTGGAAATCCCTGGATATTAACGTCCAGGTAGGACAATAAGCAATAAAAAAAGGTGGCCGAGACC
>CAZFFW010000230.1:0-8842 GCA_964518125.1 uncultured Porifericola sp. | reverse complement strand
AGCAAGGTCGCAAACAGGGTCTGCCGGTTAATGTCTTCTGTTACCGGCTGCTCCCAGAATTTTTCCCTGACCAGCGTTTCCAGCTTATCGGCTAATTGCTGATACTCTTTTTCCTTGTCTGCCTCTCCCATGAGGCCAGCAAACTCCTGCATAATGCGGGCACACTGAAGGTAGTGAGTAGTCCCGGTCAATTCTACCGGCACAGGCTTAAGGGATTCGTGATCGCTGAGGCCTTCTTCCACCAGACCATCCGGATGAATGCGGGCAACTTTATCCATCCACTGCTTATCCAGTTCATACAGCTCCCTGACGATAGCAGTGTCATGGTAATACAGGTAAAGGTAATATTGGGTGGTCAGGAAAGCGGATTCCCAACTGATACCGCAGTACTGAACCCCCGCATAGGGAGCAGTATCTACGAAAGTGCTATCGTTCATTGCATCTACCCAGTCATAGATAGTTTTGCGGTAGAATGACTGCATGTCGTAGTTGTAGATAAACGACTCAGCGGTCGCGTTGAGATCTCCTCCGTAGCCGAACTTTTCACGGGCGGCACAGTCAGACTGTACGCTCACCAGGTTAGACAGGAAAGTTCTTTCAGTGGCTTCCTGGATTTCATTGAGCAGCGCTGAGGAGCTGGAAAAATGATTCTGGTCAGCAACATCGGAGTTCAGCATCAGGCCTGTAATGTCAGCAATAGCAGGCTTTTCTTCCAGCCCCCGGATCTCCATGTAGCGGTACACATGATAGGTGAAGTCCGGCTGAAACCAGGCTTCTGATGCATCACCAATTACATAGCTATCGGTCTGCCAGGCTACGTCGGGTGCACCCGGGCCTCCTACCCCTTTTTTCTTGATCTGACCAATGACGGTGGTCATAGGGTTCAGTGTTCCATCTTCGTATACACGCTCACCAAAACGAAAAGCAATGGTGTCCCCGTAGTCCCCAGTAAGTTTTATTTTGTAGGTTCCGGTAAAATTCACACCCATATCTACCATCCAGACTCCAGGCTCAGGCGCGTAAACAGCTACTGGTGAGATTTCTTTAGTAAGCTGAACGGGAGGAAAAAAGGCTGGCTGCAGCTCGCCTCCGGGACCTTGGCTAATCACAGCGGCCTCCCAGGCACTGGCATCAAAACCTGCTTTGTTCCAGTCATCAATTTCCTCCCGGGCATCATAGGCTACGCCCAGATATACACTATTTCTGATGAGCGGTCCATAATTGTACTTCCAGGATGCATCAGAAACAATCTCTTCAGAAGATCCGTCTGCATAGTTGATGATAAGTTTGGCGATGAAAGCAGGTTTACCCACTTCAGCAAGGTCTTCCCGCAGGTTTCTCCTGCCCCATTTTCTCATGGGTAGCGGGTTGTAAAAGCCATTACCCAGCAGTACGCCCAGGCAATTGGCACCATCGCTCATCAGAGAAGTTACATCATATTCGGAGAAGTATATCCTTTTGCTGAAGTCTGTCCAGGCAGGGTCAAGCACATTTTTACCGATCCGTTCACCATTGAGCGTAGCCTGGTAATAGCCAGCGGCAGTGATATAGAGCATGGCAGAATCAATCTGCTTATCTAAGCTAAATTCTTTTCTAAAAAGTGGTGCGGGATTGTCAAGATAAAAGAGGGAATCCCTTTCAGGCAATTCCCTTCCGTCAGTAACCCAGTTTGCTTGCTGATTTTGATAAAAGATAAGCGGGTTATCATATTGACCGTTTTCCTCGTTATTACCGCAAGCCAGCAAACTCAGAATAAGCAGAAAGGATAGCGTACTTTTTATTTTCTTATAGCCCATAGACTATCTAAATAAATGCTTTTTTTTTGAATTGCTTTATTTTTTCCAATACTTTCCTGTAAAACGATTCGCAGGGTTTTATTTGATTGATAGAACCGAACGATTGTAATTTAAAAAAAAGTACTGACTTGATAAGCCAGCACCTTTTTACCAAATCACAATTAAATTTTTACCAACCAGGGTTTTGATTCAGATTCGTATTCAATGTCAACTCATTGGTAGGAATTGGCATCAAGTAATCTCTTTCCGGGTCAAAGCCGTATCCATTATTTGGTCCGGTCAGAATATTCATCAAGGGATCCAGATAGCCGTCTTCATTGACCGGCATGTTCGGGTCTATTGCCCTTAATTCTTCGGTATAATAAGTACCCGTGAATCTGCGCCCGATCAAATATTCATGGGCTCTCCAGCGCATCAGGTCATCAAAGCGGAACCCTTCTCCATATAGCTCAACTGTACGCTCTCTTCTGATTTCCTGCAGATAATCAGGCATAGAATAGCCGTAATCCGGCCAGTTCGGGTCAGGGGTAATGTTGGCCAATACCAGGGGCGGCATGGCAACGCGGGCTCTCAACTGGTTGATGGTCATATCCACATCCTCCTGCGTTAGTTCACCCAGTTCTGCTTTTGCCTCTGCATAGATCAATAAAGCCTCAGCATATCGCATGATGATGTAATCAACGCTGCCATTCTGGATACCGGCTGCCGGATCTACCACAATGTGACGGAATTTTTGCGACTCCATGGCTGTCCCTGAATTGAATACGTCGGGAGAGGTATAGAAGGCAGTATCCGTTCCATTAATTCTTAAGATATCTCCGGGAACCATCACGGTCTGTGCCAGTCTTGGATCACGGTTATTTTCTAAAATTGCCAGCGTGCTATCACCTTCAAAGAGCGGACTAACCGCAATAGGAAGGCCATCTTCGCTCAGGTAAAACCTGGTCAGATCCTGGGTCAGGCCGTATCCATTGGGCCAGTTCCACAACTGGTTACTGAAGTTAGACCCATAGGCTTCCCTGTCAAAGTGCTTATAAAACAGCACCTCAGTATTACCCGAATAATCAGTCTTATTGAACAGTTCAAAGTAAACATTATTGGGATCTCCTGTTACCAGCGCAAAGTTGCCCTCGTCAATGAGTCGTTTAGCTGCCGCGGCGGCTTCCTGCAGATAAGCAGTACCATCGGTTTGGCCTTCAAACACTGAGCCCTGATGATACTTCTCCCAGGTACCTTCATACAGTGCTGCCCTGGCTTTAAACATCAGGGCGATGTCTTTGCTTAAGCGGGTACCGGGTGTGGTAAGTTCAGAGCTGTGCTTCATTTTGGAGATAGCCATGTCTATGTCCTCCATGATGAAATCAAACACCTCTGTCCGGTCAGCACGGGCACTATATAAAAGGTCATCGTTATCCGCATCAATAGGTTCGGTGTAGATAGGCAAATCTCCAAACGTCTTCATCAGATCATAATAATACCAGGCCCTGAGAAAATGGCCTTCACCAATGTAGTGCTCGGTCATACTACCGCCTGCTTGTACCCGCGCTGCATTCTGAAGAAAGTAGTTGATGTTTCGTATACTAGTCCAGTTCCAGTAATCGTTCGACGACGAGGCCGGAACATTTTCAGAACCATCAAGTCGGATTGTCCAGTCATTACCGTACACATTAGGATTGGGTAATGCGACATCAGTACCACGATCATAGGTGGGGGCGGCACCACCTCCGGATACCCACCATCCCTCAAAGTTGTCGTAAAAATTGTTCAGGAACAATTCCAGGTCGGCCTCGCTTTGCCAAAAGTCCGGATCAGATATCTGATCCAGCGGCGTTCTGTCCAGGAAATCATCGTTACAGGAATAAAGCGTTATCCCTGAAAGTATTACTATATAGCTGAATATTCTTTTCATCTTCTTGGTTTTTAGAAGTTAACATTGAGACCTACCGACCATGACTTGCTTAATGGATACGCATCGCCTGCTCCATACCATCTGCCCTGCAGCGCCTCCGGGTCAAAAAATAGCAGATCAGTAAATGTCAGAAGGTTTTCACCAGAGACATAAATCCTGGCACTGCTCATCCATACTTTCTCGGCAAGATACCGGGGCAATGAGTAGCCTATCTGTAGATTTTTAAGCCTCAGATAAGAGGCATCCTGCATAAGATGATCCGTCGCATAACTGTAGTTTTTGGCATTTTGCCCAAAAAACTGTGCGTAAGGTTTGGGGAAATAGGCATTAGGATTAGCGCCTAAAGCACTGGTTTCGTCGCGCCAGTAGTCCAGGTGCTCTTCCAGCACATTGTTGTGCATAGGACCTCCGGCCGGACCCCGGAATACGGACGCACTGGTTCCTGCAAAAGCCCAATCTCTTTTGCCAGTTCCCTGGAAAAATACCGAGGCATCAAAGTTTTTCCACTCGGCGCCGAGGCTAAAACCGAACACAAAACGGGGCGTGGTATTTCCAATCACTGACAGGTCTCCGGGATTATCAAAGGTGTTGTCACCAATATTAACGCTTCCGTCACCGTTCAGATCCTTGTATTTAAAATCTCCCGGTGTCCAGGCTCCTGACCAGATAAAACTCTGATCCACTGCATGTTCAGCCACGTCAGCCTCAGATTGGTAATGTCCATCGTAGGTCATCCCCCAGATTTCACCCATGATCTGCCCGTTGTAGGGGCGGTCTATCAAAAGTGTCGGATTGGTATAATTGACAACTTTGCTCTGATAATCGGACAACTGACCTTTGATCTGGTATTTAAAATCATTGCTTAACGTGTTTCTCCAGGAAACCTCAAGCTCCCATCCACGGGTATTGATCTCTCCTTCATTACGCTTGGGTACAGTTGTTCCCAGTACGGCAGGCAGGGGCCGGCCCGGGCCTACCAGGTTAGACGTTACGGATTCATAAACTCCAAACATCAGGTTTAAGCGATCGTCAAATAGGGCAGCATCCAAACCCAGGTCTAAGGTTGATACAGTCTCCCATGTCAGATTCACACTGCTTAAATTTGGTGCGCCTACGGTCCATGCCCGGTTCCCGCCAAATAACCAAAAGTTGGTTTGCTGGACCGGCAGGGTCGGGATGTACAGATAATTATCCACATTCTGATTTCCCAGGCTACCGTAAGAACCCCTTATTTTCAGGGTATTTAATACGTTTGTTTTGGGGAAGAAATTTTCCTCTGATATGATCCATCCGGCTGAAGCTGAAGGAAAGTATCCCCAGCGGTTATCCGCATCAAAGCGAGAAGAACCATCCGCTCTGAAGTTTACTTCCAGCAGGTACTTATCAGCAAAACGATAGTTCAACCTTCCAAAATAACTCCGGATCGCCCAGTGTCCCACTTCATCACTCACCAGTTGTTCGCCTACCGCCGTACTGAGAGCCGGAACCGCATCGCTTAGCAGATAAACACTTTGTGCGCCTATATTACTATAGTTATACTCTTCCTGCTGAAAACCTACCATGGCCTCTACATTGTGTTTTCCAAATTCTTTGGTGTACGTGGACCAGATATTGGGAGACAGATAAGTATTGGTATTGACTGCATTTCTGTACTGGGTCTGGGCCCGGTTTTCAGGTATAAAATCAACCTGACCGGAGGGTCTTACCCAGGGAAATTGTTTGGCATATCTTATATCTTCAATCTGATTGGCAGTATAATTCAGCCTGACATTGGTGACCCAGCCTTCTATCGGCTCCAGCACTATTTCTGGCGAAAGGACTATCTGATTATCGGCGATGGTTTGTCTCACATTTCTCCACTGCTCTACATTAGTCTGCTGGGTCCAGATATCTGTCCCATCGTATTTTGCAGGAGTACCGGGCTTGAGTTTCCCGATCCAGTTCATGTACCAGGCGCGTCCAAAATTCTGGTTCCATGGAAAACTCTCATCTTCCTGTTTGTATTTAGCCATGAAATTAATATCCAACCACTCCGTAGCTTTAGCTCCTACTTTGGCATCCAAAGTGAGGCGATTGTACGATTCATCGCCAAAAGTCAATAGGCCCTTCTCACTATAATAGGTACCCGCTACATAATAATTGATATTTTCATTACCACCAGAAACCGCAAGGCTATGCTTAAACCTCGGGGCATTATCTCTCAGGATCAAATCCTGGATGTTATCATTGGCCACGCCCCTCGTACCTGTGTTCATGATATCCCAGTCTAATCCATCCGGTCTGGGCAACATGCCTGGAGCACTTCCCGGATTATCCAGATTCTGCTGCAGCCGATTAAGCGCTTCTTCAGGATAAAAAGGCGATCCCCCAGCATTGGTGATAGCATCATTGAGTGCATGTGCCCAATCCATTCCTCCTGCCAGCTTGGGCCATACGGTAGGTGTACTCCACGCATAATTGGTAGAGTAGCTAATTCTTGATCCCTTGGAGCCCTTTTTAGTAGTGATCAGTATCACTCCATAGGCGGCCCGCGCTCCGTAAATGGAAGTGGATGCCGCGTCTTTTAGTACAGAGACTGATTCTATATCATTCGGATCAATGTCATTGATATTCATAGGAATCCCATCAACCAACACAAAAGGGGCGCTACTGCCCTCGAATGAGGCCAGCCCCCTGATGCTCATGTTCATGTCGGAACCAGGCTCTCCACCGGCTGCGTTGGGTTGAATGACCAGGTTACTGACCACACCCTGCAATGCCTGCTGTACATTACCTACCGGCCGGTTTTCAAGATCTTCTTTACTGGCTACAGAGACAGCACCCGTGAGATTGATTTTCTTTTTGGTGCCATAGCCCACCACGACAACCTCCTCGAGACTCTGAACGTCTTCTCCCAAGGTCACATTTACCGTGGACCTACCATTAACACGTATTTCCTGTGTAAAATATCCTATATAGGAGAATATAAGTGTAGCATTCTGGTCAGTAACACTGATCCTGTAGTTTCCATCTATATCCGTAATCGCTCCGGTAGTCGTACCTTTGGAAAGCACATTTACGCCGGGTAGTTCGCTGCCTGCCTCATCAGTGATTTTCCCTGATATTGTAATAGACTGCGCTAGCGCAAATTCTGACAGGCAGATCTGTATTAAAATACAGAATGAAGAATACATAAGTATCCTGGTAAAAGTATTTTTCATATCAAAACTTGTTAGTTAATAAATAGATTGGTGCTACTGCCGAGACCTCAAGGCATAGCAAAGCCCTTAACTTGTAATTTTGTCGACTTCATAGTCTTAAAAAAACAGCCAAGTCATAGAAAGGATGGAGGACGTATTTTAGGGGAATAACTAGCCGGTGTTAAAGCGTATCATAGAAAGTAGTTTTAGGTAGATAGTAGTAATAATTAAAATGAAGGTAGAACATCTGATATGGCCGATAAACCACAAAATTATCAAATGACTATACTATTTTAACATCGGTACAAAAAACAGCCTTAGAGGAAGCACAGGAAGCATTTTTCAGGTTTTCGCCGTTATCAGGAGGCATGGCTGGGAGAATAAGACACCCCCTGTTTGCAATGCATTCATAGTCAATGAAGTATTGCTGTCAGGGTAATTCATTCTCACAAAAAAAAATAGCCTGATAAATCCAGGTATCAGGCTATGGGAGGTTTTGCTAACTAATCTTTACTGCTCATTAGATTCATTGCAGAAACAGGCTTTAAATTGTGGATGGTGTTCTGTAGGGTTCCCTCCATTTTGTTGCCCTCAATATCCGACAAATCATAGCTGATGGTCATCACATCTACCGGCGCGATATCCGGCAAAAACAGCTTAACGGTCTTGCTATCCTCACCCAGTTCAGCTTTGGCAATGGTCAATTCCTGCACATCGTAACGGTCAGAGCCGTATTTACTGCTTCTCACCAATCTCCAGGTTTTTACCTTATAGTTAGTAGGGTCTGTGGCTTTGGCAGGATCAAGCTCAGTAGCGAAAACAAGCTTCATCCCCTTTTGCTCGGCATTCAGTTGTACAGGTATGGGCAGGGGTTTGCCTGTATACCTGAGCCGGTACAAACCTCCTCCTTTCATCATCTGGTTGGTGCCCCAGGCAGACATGCCACAGGCATATAACTGTCCGTCACCCGGATTGAACCTGCCTCGCATGACGCCAGTCATAAATTTAACACCGGGTAGATCAATCACACCACCCTGCATCTGGCCGTTTACCTCTTCATTGAAAACCAGTTGGACCTTACCATAGCCGTAAGATAAGCTCAAAAGGCTGCCGTTAAGCGGCCCCCACTCCTTACTTTCTACCCAAAGTAGTTCGGAGGGAGAACGGTCAAAATCCATATCTACCCAGGCCAGTGGGGCTTGCATGGCTGCCCGTGAAGTATCTTCAGGAGGATTATAGCCCCACATATTGCCATAGAAATTACCCTCACCGTCTACCCAGTTTACCCGGTTCATAGGGTTCCAGAATCCCTGCTGATCGGTGACGATGAAACTACCGTCCGGATTGAGGCATACGCCATTGGCAGCACGGAATCCGGTAGCAATGATCTCTGTGGTTGAACCATCTTTACTGACTTTGAGCAGCGTTCCGTGCTGAGGAATGAGCGCTTCACGGGCATGCCGCCCGCTTTTGGCATAGTACAGATTACCTTCCTCATCAGCCTGTAAGCCCATCGCAAACTCATGGAAATGGTCGGTGACCTGGTGATCGTGGTTGAAACTCTCATAAAAATCGGTTTCTCCATCCCCGTTCAAATCACGCAGCAGCACAATCTGATCCCGACAGGTGACATAAATTTTTTCATCCAGCACTTTGATGCCCAGGGGCTGGAACAATCCGGCACCAATCCTTCTCCATTTCAACTGCCCGCTTTCTTCGGTGAGGCCGGTGATTGTCCAGATGTCTCCATCGGTGGTGCAGACTACGGCTTTGTTGGGATCTTCCATAAAGTCTATCCCACTCAACTTCATCCGGCTGTCCCAGGGGTTGTCAAAGGGTGGTGTGAGCTGGTCCACCGCAATCAACCCATCTTCATCACCTCGGGTAATGAGGGTTGTCAGTTCCTGCTCAAATTGAGGAGGACCGCCCTTGGTGTACTGAGCCAGTGACACGGGAGC
>CAZFFW010000229.1:0-8851 GCA_964518125.1 uncultured Porifericola sp. | reverse complement strand
CCGCTGAAAGATAGCTGGGCAAAAGGCCGGTAATTCCAGTCCACCTCCACACCCCGGCGGAAGCTGCTGGGCACATTTTTGCGTAGCTGCACAAAGCCTTCGGGAATGGCCTGCCCGATGGGGGCAATCTCATTCTCAAACTGCATGTAGAAGACATTGGCCTGTCCACTGAGTTTGCCATTGTTGAAGCGAACCCCACTCTCGAAGTCATTCACATACTCTGCCTGCACCTGCTCTACATCCTGTACGCTGGCCAGGTTGAAGGCATTGATCTGGGTAGAACCCAGGATGTCAAACCTCGTAGGCTCGCGTCCGCTCCGGCCGAAGGAAGCGTAGAGATTAGTACGGCTGTCTACAGTGTAGGTAAGTCCTACTTTCGGGTTCAGGAAGGTCCAACTGCGGGTTGGGATATCGGCGGATTGTCCGAGAAATGTTTCATCCGCATCCAGGTCCAGTTGTACGGTGCGAAACTGCACATCCCCGAAAAAAATCAGGTCGCCCAGTTCGTAGCTGGCTTTGGCAAAGAGGCTGATCTCGTCTTTTTGTGATTCATCCTGGTAGTAAGGATCGGCGTAATTAGGAATGACGGCTTCTATGTTTTCCCGCTGAAAAGTGTAAGCATGCAAACCGGCGTTAAAATCCCAGCGACCATTATCTGACGCATGATTGAGGTAAGACATGAGGCCGTAGTGGTCATTGTAGAGCGGATAATTAATCTGCATAAAGTTGCCCTCGGCATCGGGGAAACCGGCCGGGAAGTCGCCTCCTGCCCCGCCATAGTAAACAGACGAAACCCAGGAAGTCTTCGGTGTCAGAAAACGGGTATACTCCAACTGAACAAGGTGCTGGCCAAAATTGTCGATATCGTTCTCCGACACATAATTTGTCCTGGGATCAGCTTCAATATCCGGTAAAGCTGTAGGTAAATAAGCCAGTTCATTGCGGGTGCGACCGGTAAAGCCGGTAATCTTGACCATATCTTTTTCTCCAAAATAGCCTCCGGAAAAGAAGAAAGAATAAGACTCCGTACCGCTGTGGTAGCGATAACCCTCCGAACTGGTACGGGTAAAGCGGGTGTAGAAGGAGAATTTGTCGTTGAGCAGGCCGGTCTTCACCTCACCGCTGGCGCGGTATGTACCAAATGAGCCACCCAGAAACTGCGCCTCGGCACTGGCTACGCTATCCTGCAGGTTGACTGACTCAAAATTGATAGAGCCGGCGTAAGAGGCCGTACCATTGGTACTGGTGCCCACACCCCGCTGCACCTGTACGGATTCTATGCTGTTGCCAAAGTCGGTGAAATTGGAAAAGAACACGCCCTGGTCGATCATGTCGTTGAGGGGTACACCATTCAGGGTGATGTTGATGCGGGTCTGGTCAATGCCCCGCAGGCGCATCTGCCCGTAGTTGGTCAGGCGGGTGCCGGATTCGGAATAGGCCAGTATAGAAGGTGTTTTCTGTTCCAGCACAAAAAGCGCATCCTGCCCCACATAGAGTTCCTCAATATCCTGCCGGGTGATGGTTTTCTGCGTCACCGGCGCCTTTTGGTCGGCACGGATGGCATTGATCACTACTTCTTCCAGGGAACGGGAGACAGACAGCGCAAAATTCTGTGTCACCGCATCCTGTTCTCCGCTGATGGTCACTTCTTTAGCAGAAAAGCCCACGTAGCTAACCTTAAGCTTAGCCGGAGTCTGACTGATTTGCAGGCGATACTCGCCATCTACATTGGTAGTTGTTCCCAGGTTGGTACCCGGCACCGTAATATTGGCACCCACCAGGGCTTCCTTGGTCTGGGCGTCAGTCACTTTTCCGGTTACGACAGTCTGTGCCCACACACTTGCCGGCAGCAGGATAGCTGCCAGCACCTGCATCCATAAAATTCGCATGTTAAAATTGATAAATTGGTTAATAAACCGAAGACCAGGGGATAGCCTCCAAAATTTTATTTACCATACCTTTCCCTTCGCCCGCATTACCGGGATCAGGTTCAATGGGTATAATCTCAGCCCGTTATATTAGGGCACCCCTTATTCAGTAAAGCAACAAACTTAAGGAGGAAATGTTAAGCGCGCAAGCTTTGGACAGTCTCTATGGCTTTTTGTGTCCTATCTTCACCTTCCCCCCTGATTTCCCTTACCTTTTTTCCGGTAAGTTCTTTACGGTAGATGTCAAACAGGGCGTCCCGGTCATTCGGGTTTTCCCGCTGCGGGTCGTACTCCCAGGGAAGGTCGGGAGCGCAAAGCAGGTAGAGGTCCGGCTGTCTTTTTTCCAGTTGTTTCAGTATCCAGGGATGGCAGCGGCCGTAACGGTAGTCGCTCCAGATTTTGATCACTTCCAGGCTGGTATCGCAGAAAAGTAGTTCACCCGATTTTTCTGCAAACTCATCTTCCCGCGCTATCTGCCCCCGGGCAATCTCTAGCAGATCAGATTCCCGGTATGGCCTGTCCAGTTGACCCAGGTACGCCCTGGCGTATTCGGGCACCCAGTGTGTATCAAATGCTTCTGCCAGTTGACGGGCTAGTGTCGTTTTTCCGCTGGATTCCGGTCCGGTGATGGTGATTTTTTTTGTTGATGGAAAATTCATTCCTGTACATCAAATTTTAAGAGCGATTTTCTCCAATTGATAAACCCATAAGTCGCCAGCCCCAGATAAAGAAAGTATAGTAATGCCAGCAGATACAGCTCTTTGTAAAAATAAATTCCGGCCGCTACCGCATCCACCACGATCCAGAGGAGCCAGTTTTCCAGTTTCTTCCTGGCCAGCATATAGGTTCCCACAAAACTGAAAGAAGTGGTAAAGGCATCCCAGTAAGGCAGGTCAGCATCAGAAAAACGGTCAAAGAAATAGCCGAACCCTGCCAGGCCCAGTAGCCCCAATGTTAGTAGTAGGAGCATACGTTTTTTACTCAGGAGACTTACCCTCAATTCCTGTTTGTTCCGGCCGGCGCTACGGCCGCCATACAGCCATTCGTACCAGCCGTAGAAGCCGAGGATGACGTAAAAAACGTGCAGAATCAGGTCAGAATAGAGCTTCACCTCCCAGAAAAGGATGCCGCTCAGTACCGTACCTATGATCCCGGTAGGCCAGCCCCAGACGATTTCCCGGGTGTTGAACAATACTGAGACTACGCCAAAAATGAGGGCTAATAATTCAATGTAGTTGATTTCCATGTGGCTGCCACCTCTTCTATGCGTTCCAGCAGGGCGGTAAGTTCTTTTTCCGTAGTAAAAGCATTCATCAGGGTGGTGCGAAGATAGAATTTATTTTTTAAGCGGGTCTGTACGATATAAAATTCCCCTTCTTCCAGCAGTTGCTGACGGATGAAGGCATTCAGGCGCTCGGCCTCGGCCTCCTCCATCTCATCCGGGCAGTAGCGAAAGCAGACGATATTGGTAGCCGGGCGCATAGCCAGTTCCCAGCCTTCCCGGGCTTCGAGCATATTGGCAAACTCCTTTCCGAGGTCATACTGCCGGGTTACATATTCGTCAATGAGTTCGGTGCCGTAGCTTTTCAAAAGAGCATAGGCTTTTACGCCCATCATCAGCTTGGTACATTCCATGGTACGCTTACCCATATTGAACCATTCTGGCTCCTCCTGGTCACTCCAGAGGTACTGTGCCTGCTGGGCAAAGGTGCGGTAAGAGTTCTGCTCATGCTTGAAGAGTAAGGCCGTAGTCAGGGCAGGTGTCAGCATCATTTTGTGCAGGTCAATCACCACCGAATCGGCCTCCTCTATCCCTTTTACCAGCGAACGATATTTGGGAGAGAAAACCGCGGCGCCTCCGTGCGCCCCATCCACATGAAACCAAAGGCTATGCTGCTGACAGAAAGCAGCGATAGCTTCCAGGTCGTCATAGGTACCGGAAGAAGTAGTACAGGCACTGCCTACTACGGCGATGACTTCTACATCTTCTGACCTGGCTTTTTGCAGATATTCTCCCAGCAGTTCGGTACGCATTCGCAGGCGATTGTCTGCGGGAATTTTGATGATACCGGCATCGCCCCAGCCCATCACCCGGGCGGCACGGTCTACGCAGTAGTGTGCCTCTTCCGAAACCATCAGGGCCAGCTTTTTGCCAGAGCCTTGTAGCCATACATCTTCGGCAGATTTTACCCTACGGGCAGCCAGCAGAGCCGTAAGATTGGCCAGTGTCCCTCCCGAAGTCAGGAAGCCGCCGCTCTCCTGCTGCCAGCCGATCTCACGGCAGATGCGCTGCACCACTACGCGCTCTATGGCGGTAGAGGCCGCTCCCATTTCATATACGGCGCCCCCATTGTTCAGCAGGCTGCTTAGCAGGCTCGCCAGTGCCGTGACCGGAGCAGGAGCCGCAACCTGATGCCCCATGTATTTAGGATGGTGCACGTGGATAGATTCGTCTATCACCGCCCTGAAAAGCTGCATTACATCTCCTTTGCCGGCGGCCTCATCGGCCTGCCACTGCTTTAGCTGTTCCTCCGGACTTTTCCAGGGAATGGTTTTCATGCTGCTTTCTGACTGCACTTCCTGCAGGTAGTCGGCTAACATATCTATTAACTGGTGACCGGAATGACGAAAATTTTCGGGATCAAATACTTTATGTAATAAGTTACTCATAGCTTCGCTTGGTAGTGATT
Source organism: uncultured Porifericola sp. (assembly GCA_964518125.1). Lineage (GTDB taxonomy): Bacteria > Bacteroidota > Bacteroidia > Cytophagales > Cyclobacteriaceae > Catalinimonas. The sequence continues at coordinate 4,233 of CAZFFW010000229.1, read as the reverse complement.
ATGTTTGCAGTAAAATTAATAATAGTGTTACAGTTCTTAGTGTTATGGTGTTATAGTTTTTACGTTTAAACTATAATACTTTAACACCATAACACTATTACACCCTCATTGTGGCCGGAATCTATCTACACATACCCTTTTGCAAGCAGGCTTGTCATTACTGCGACTTCCATTTCAGTACCAATACCAGCCGGAAAACAGAAATGGTAGAAGCGATTGCTCGCGAACTTAAGTTGCAGCAGACCTACCTGGGTACAGAACCCATTAACACTATTTATTTTGGCGGGGGTACACCTTCTCTTTTGTCTGAAGAAGAACTGAATCTTCTGCTGGAAAAAATGCATCAGCTTTTCCCGGTAAGCGAGGGAGCCGAAATTACCCTGGAAGCCAATCCGGACGACCTTAAAGCTGATAAGCTGAAAATGATGCGGCAGGTAGGAATCAACCGCCTGAGCATCGGCATACAGTCCTTCCATGAGCCGCATCTGCGCTACCTCAACCGAGCGCATAACGCCACAGAAGCACAAAATTGCGTTAAACTGGCACAGGATCAGAGTTTTGACAACATCAGCATTGACCTGATTTATGCCATTCCGGCTGAAGATCATCAAATCTGGCGAAGTGATATGGCGCAGGCAATGGATCTGCGGCCGCAACATATTTCTTCCTACTGCCTGACGATTGAGGATAAAACAGCTTTTGGCAACTGGCTCAGGAAAGGAAAGATAAATGAGGTAGAGGAAGATTTTGCCGCCGAACAGTTTGAAATGCTGCTGGAGACATTGCAGCGCAAGGGCTATGAGCAGTACGAAATCTCGAATTTTTGCCTCCCCAAATATGAATCAAGGCATAATAGCAACTACTGGCGCAAAGAAAAGTACCTGGGTGTGGGGCCAGGTGCACACTCCTACAACGGCCCAAGCCGGCAGTACAACGTATCCAATAATAGCCTGTACCTGAAATCCCTGGCTGAAGATAAGATACCCGCTGAACTGGACGTACTGCAACCTCACGACCAGGTCAACGAATACATCATGACCGGGCTGCGTACCAAGTGGGGTATTGATTTACAAAAGATTAACCAGAAATATGGATATGACTTATACCAGCAGCATCAGGCATATCTGGACCGTCTACAGCAAGAGGAAAAAATCAGCATGCAAGGTCAGCAATTAATTTTGACAAATCAGGGTAAATTGCTGGCCGACCGCATTGCATCAGACCTTTTTTTACTACAATAAAGGCCCATTATTGCTTATAAATATCTGATTATCAACAATTTGAAATTTTTCATTAACAAAAATCATGCTTATTTTTTTGAAGCAAGCCAGTTTTAGCATGGATGTTGCCTATGTAAGTTTGTAAGCATTTACCAACCACAATATCCATGTTATGAAAAAGATACTATTCACCATATACCTTATCACCGGCCTGTATGCTGCGGCACAGGCGCAGGTTTCTATTACTCCCCGCGCTTCCCTGAGCATGCCACAGGGCTTGCTGGACAATATTGCGGGCAACGGTTTCGGCTACGGCCTGGACCTGGACTATGCCATCAATGACAATTTCAGGGTAGGCGTATCTGCCAGTCAGCACCGCTTCAATGCGGAAGTGCTGGGCTTCAGTATAGATGCAGTCAATTTTAAGGTCACCCCAATCACTGCTACAGTAAAATATGTACTTCCCGGTGCTGGCATTCGCCCGTATATTGGCCTGGAGGGTGGCCTGTATAATTTTAATGTGGGGGCAGTTGGCTTTAACACCACCCGCGAATACTGGGGACTGGCCCCTTCGCTGGGCGTACTTTACCCGGTGAATGACAAGATTGATTTCTTTGCCAGCGCCCAGTACCACATGATGTACCTGAACGAAACCATCCCGGTAGCGGATTTCAATATCAACCAGGATATAAGATTCATCCCGGTCAATTTCGGCTTTTCATTCAAGTTTTAGTAGTCTACTTTATAAAGCCAAAAGCCCCGCACTTGCGGGGCTTTTTTATTTGAGCTAAACCTTTTACTTTTCAGAAGACTTTTCAGACAGGCATACATCTCATACTATCATCTACTGTAACTTTTGGTTGCATACTTTTTATCAGATACCCGCATGCGCTTACTGCTCATTTTTTTATCAGGCATATTACTACTCATAATGACCTCCTGCAACACCCCTGCTCTCGCGCAATTTTCATTAGGAGCCCGCTTGTCTCCGGCGATACCCCTGGGAGAATTCAGCGAATCGGCAAATTTCGGAGCAGGACTTCACCTGGATGCCAGCTATTGGCTGACCAGTCGAATATCGCTAGGGTTAAGTGCCGGTTTTTCCAGATTTCGTTCTGATTTTAATGAAGTCACCTTTGGGGTTGATCCGATTACTGCCAGATTTGCCTATTTTCTCACAAGCGGGGACAGGCTGAAGGCTTTTGTAGGAATGGACGCGGGAATTTACATCTACTCTATCCGCATACGGGGTATCCATGTCAATTCCAGTTATGCTGGTTTCTCGCCTGTAGCAGGCTTTTTATATCCACTCTCTGAACGCCTGGCATTTGAAGGCAGCCTACAGTACAGCCATATTTTCTCTAGTGATGACTATGTTACTTACCTACCCCTCAATCTGGGTCTGCGCTTTGATTTTGGCAGATAAAAAAAAGCCGGGAAGAACCCGGCCCCGGCTTTATTCCTGTACTTTTTCTTCTGCTTTCTTTTGCTGTTTTTCTTCCTGCCCATCAACCTGTACATCGCCCCTGTTCATCTTATCTCGTTTACGGTTAATGGCTGAGCGATAGTCAAAAGGACGAATGATCAGTCGGGTACCCCTGTCGTAGGTAAAGTAGTTCCATATCCAGTTGCCCAGTGTCACCAGTTTCTGACGGAAACTCACCAGAAAAAAGAGGTGTACAAACATCCAGAAAATCCAGGCGAGAAAGCCACCAAACTTAATGTTGGCGGGCAGGTCAGCTACCGCTCGGTTACGACCGATAGTTGCCATGTAGCCTTTATCCACGTAGTGAAAGGGCTTCATATCTTCTCCCCTGATCAGTCGGGTTAAGTTTTTGCCCAGGTTCTTACCCTGCTGCATGGCTACCGGAGCTACCTGCGGATGACCGGTCGGAAACTCCTTACTGGCCATAGCCGCCACATCACCTACGGCAAACACATTATTATAGCCGGCAATACGGTTAAACTGGTCCACTACATAACGACTCTTTTCTGTTTTGGCCTGTTCCAGCCCCGGAATAATGATACCGGATACTCCTGCTGCCCAGATCAGGGTTTCGGCATTGATGATCTCACCATTGTTCAGCTTTACATGGTAGCCATCAAAATCTTCTACCATTGTTTTGAGCCTTACATTCACCTTAAATCGTTTCTCAAGATCGCTCTGTGCCCTGTTACCTGCTTTTTCGGACATAGTAGGTAAAAGACGCTCCAGCCCTTCCACCAGGTAAATATTCATCCTGTCGCTGAAGTCAATTTCCGGATAGTCGCGGGGCAGCACGTGGGTCTTCAGTTCTCCAAAGGCACCGGCCACTTCCACGCCGGTAGGCCCACCCCCCACTATGACAAAGTTGGTCAGGCGGTCAATTTCCTCTTCATCATCAGAGGTAACGGCCCTTTCAAAATTCTGCAGAATGTGGCTCCTCAAATTCAGCGCCTGCGGCACCTGCTTCATCGGAAACGCCAGTTCTTCTATAGACTTATTCCCAAAATAATTGGTTTTGGTACCGGTCGCGATAATCAGGTAATCATAATGGATACGCCCAATATCAGTGTTGACAATGTTCTCTTCCGGACTGACCGACTCTACGTTGGCCATACGAAAAAAGAAATTTTCATCATCGTCAAATATCTTACGGATGGGCCCTGCAATAGAATCTGGTTCAAGACCGGCAGTAGCCACCTGGTAGAGCAGCGGCTGAAAGGTATGGTAGTTATTACGGTCCAGCATCACTACCTGTACATCCTTCATGCGGAGATTTTTGACAATCTGTATTCCTGCAAAGCCACCACCGATGATCACGATCCGGGGCTTGCCAATGTCGGGCAGTTGGGAAGCCAGATGCCTGTCTTCATGCGCATATTGTATGGGAGTTTCTAGTACCGGCATAAGTATTTATATTAAGTTTAAAAAAGTCTGATTTACAGTATTTTAACGTATGGTCGGCTTATGTGTTCAGGATTTACCGAAAACCCGCCCAGACCAGTCACTAAAGAACAAAAACCCCCTGCC
>CAZFFW010000228.1:0-9044 GCA_964518125.1 uncultured Porifericola sp. | reverse complement strand
AAGACCCCAGAGGTCGTACCCGGCTCATTCAGTACGGAAGAGACGGTAAACCTGTTTTCTACAAAGAAATAGCAGTGCTTGCTGTGCCTGCCAGCATAGGAAACAACCTTCTGGACACGGCGCAAATAATGGATGTCAGTTCTTTTTATAACCCTAAAACTGAGCGCTTAGAGTGGAGCGCTCCACCCGGAGAATGGGAAATCTACAGGTACGTTTGTTCCAATTCTGGTGAAAATTTAATCCGGCCCAGCCAGTATTCCGCAGGGCCGATTGTAGATCATTTTGATGCTGACGCTACTGCATTCCATTTTAATTACATCATTGATAAGTTAAGATCAGTACTGGGAGATTTGAGTAATACCGCGTTGAAGAGTCTCTATATGGCCAGTTATGAGGCCAAAGGTTTTACCTGGACGACTACCCTTCCTGATGCTTTCAAAAAAATCAATGGCTATGGTGTGGAGAAATTCCTACCAGCCTTATTTTCCGATAGTCTTTTTACCGCTGAAGCCCAGGCAAACTTCCAAGCCGATTATTACCGCACTTTGTCGGAGCTGATGATCAACAACTTTTATAAAAAATCTAAGGAAATCTGCAACCAGCATGGGTTGAAAAACAACAGTGAAGCGGGCGGCCCGGGCTTGCCTTTACACAATGTGCCGGTAGAGCCACTGAAGGCTTTAGGAAGCCTGGATATTCCCAGAGGAGAGTTCTGGCTGAAAAGCCATTCCAGGTTAAACGAACAAGGTATTGATATTTTGAGGGTGGTGAAAGAAGTTTCAGCGGCCTCGCATATCTACAACAGAGGGATTGTGGAAATGGAAGCTTTTACCACTTTTCAGCAATGGCAGGAAGGCCCCTTTGAGATGAAACCCATCGGTGATCGGGCCTTTTGCGAAGGCATGAACAAAGTGGTGATTCATGGTTCCACCCATAATCCTGAGGGGACAGGAGTACCGGGCATTGCTTACGCAGCGGGAACACACTTCAACGACAAGAGAGTCTGGTGGCCCAAGATCAGGCCTTTTAATGAATACCTGGGACGTATTTCCTATGTGCTTCAGGAAACAGATTTTGTAGCTGATGTGCTGTATTATTATGGGGATACCATTCCAAACTATGGCGGGCACAAAAACAGCCGCTTTTCAGCCGGACCAGGTTACGATTATGAGATTATCAATACGGAAATTCTCAAAGAAGTTACCGTCAAAAACCGGAAGCTGGTCCTACCTGGAAATGGTGCCCAGTTCAGCCTCCTGGTTCTGTCTGAAGAAAATGAAATCAACCCGGAAGTACTGCAAAAAGTACATGAACTGGCCGAAGAGGGAGCTGCTATCATTGGCCCCAAACCAAGCGGAATCGTGACCAGGTGGAATAAAGATATTTCGGTATCCGAAAGACAGATTGATCAGCTTTGGGCAGACCGGAATGCAATGCTCAGGGATGGTAAGCCTAAAGTGTTTGAGGGAATAAAACCTGCGCAAATGCTTCAATCTATGAATGTAGTGCCGGATTTTACTTATCCTGATCAGGATTTTTATACCCTGGATTATATCCATTATGCCAGAGAGGAACTTGATTTCTATTTGATCAGAAATACAACAGCACAATGGATTACGAGAACATGTGGCTTTCGGCAGAAAAACAAAGTTCCTGAAATCTGGGATCCTGTTTCCGGTGAGATTGTCGCTGTCACAATTTTTGACCAGGATGAAAATTATACCCAGGTTCCTGTAAGTCTTGCCCCCTATGAAAGCCTGCTGCTGGTGTTCAAAAAAGGCCAGCCTCAACCTCAGTACACTTCCGTTAGCGGAAATTCACTTCACCCACCAGTGATCAGGCATACGCAGGATGGCGTATTTATTTGGGAAGAAGGGATATACAACCTAGCCGGCCCCGACAGCATGAAGAAAGTGAGCAATTATGTCAGAACTCAGGCGCTAGACGGAGCCTGGGATGTATATTTCCCCGAGGGCTGGAACATTCCAGAAAAGGTGATATTCCCCAAACTAGCATCATGGACTGACATGGAAGATGAAAATATCAGGTATTTTTCAGGAATAGCCACTTACAAAAAAACTTTCCTGGTTGACATATATTCCAGTGCGGAGGAACAACAAAGAATTTACCTTGATTTAGGCGATTTATCTAATGTGGGAGAAGTATGGTTAAATGATCAACCTTTGGGTATTACCTGGACTAAACCCTATAGATTTGACATTACGGAAAAATTAAAAGCGGGGTATAATACTTTAACCGTGGAAATAGCCAACACCTGGTCTAACCGGATAGTGGGCGATACCAGGACAGGAAAAAACCACACCGCTACAAATATTACAAATACCAACATTGCAGGTTTGAACAATCAGTGGATTCCCTGGAAAGATGTGCCCTTGCTAAGATCGGGATTGTTTGGCCCGGTACGGCTCGTGACTTTAGAGCCACTGGAATAAATGAGATACCATTTCGTTTGAATTCTAACTACCGTTTCGCCTCATCAATTGCTGGCTGTATTCTTTTGGAGACTTACCGGTTTTTTTCTTGAAAATACGCGCAAAATATTGAGGGGTCTCGAATTCCAGCTTCAAAGCAATTTCTTTGATGCTACATTTGCCTTCGTTCAGCAAACTGATGGCATTGTTGATTTTATGCTGCATCTGGTATTGTCCTGGCGACATACCTGTATAATCTTTGAATAGTTTCCGAAAAGAAGAGTAGCCGATGTTTAATTCATTTGCCACTTCCTCCATAGGAATACTGAAGTTGCCCCCCATCAGGATAAGTTTCGCCTGTTGAATCATTCTGTCAATGTTTTCCTGCCTGAATTCCGATTTGCGATGGATGGAATGGATCAGGCCCAACAGCTTGATGATTTCCCCGACGTACACCTGCTGGTAGCCTACATATTCGAGCTGGCTGGTGGCAAGTATGTCCAGATACACCTGCACAATCTTTTCCTGATAAGCGATAATTTTTACCGGATGGTGGATGGACAGGTCCAGTTTACGGATCAATTCGGCAGCCAAAACTCCTCCAAAACCTACCCAGTAGGAGTGCCATACATTGTCCGCCTCAGGTTTGTAGCGATGCCAGATCTCAGGATAAATCAAGATCATCGTCCCTGGCGATAACTGAATCGTTCCACTGGCCTGGCTCTCAAAAATCCCACTTCCTTCAACCAGATAAATCAATTGGTATTCATGCAGAATTCTGCCTCTCTGCCAGGTTAAATTGTAGGTTTGTGGATGCTCTGTGGAAGGGAATACCGCACCCGGTTTAACCATGGAAGTGCCGCAATTCAAAGTGTGGATTCCCCAGGATTTATCATCTTCACTGACGGCAAAATATTTACTGTAATTTTTCATGAGTTATCATAAAGTATACGTTTATTATCAATTGATATAGGCTACATATCCTGAATGATCATAAATTTAGAAAAAGCAATTTCAAGACGCAGCAAGGCTTTCTATCAAAATGTATTCAATATCAATTTTTATATGCAATGCGGCAAGAACAAAGAAACAATGAGCAGGAAATAAACACTGCTGCTTCCCTGACCATCAAGAGGCTGAAACCGCTCACTGCCCGTGTGGGAATATTGGGGGTCGGGCATAAAACTTACTGGCCCCAGTTTGAAGGCTTGCTGGAAGAATTGACGGGCAAACAGCGTGTTTTTATTGAGATGGTTCAGAAGAACCAGGTGGAAGCCATTGATTTTGGCATATCCGATTGTGCGGAGACTGCCTATGAACTGCTGCCAACCATCAAAGCAGCCAACCTTGACCTGCTTTTCATTGATATGGTTACCTATGCCACATCCAGTTCTGTGGCTGCCATTTTTCGGGAAATCAATGTACCTATCGTTCTGGTTGCCTTACAGCCGCTTAAGGCGCTGGATTATAGCAAAGCCAGTACCTATATGCAGCTGGCCAATGACGATATCTGTGCCATTCCGGAATTTACCTGTGTGGCACAAAGACTGGGCAAACCGGTCCCGCATATTGTGATCGGAACCCTGTATGACGACCCACTGGCAGCGCAGGAGATAGCTGATTACTGCCAGATAGCAAAAGTTTTGCACAGCCTGCGCACAGCCCGAATCGGTCAAATGGGCCATGTGCTGGAAGCCATGCTGGACATGCATACTGATTCAACGCTACTGACCAGTACATTTGGGTGCCATATCGTACAGACTGAACCTGAGGATGTATTACATTTCTTTCAGCATGCGGATGAACATGAAGTGACTGATTACAAAGAAAACATATTAAGATTTTTTGATACTCCAGACCCGATTTCTGACCCCTTAACCAGCAAGTTGACTCCCGAAGATTTGCATACCGCGGCTAAGGTAGGCGTAGCGTTGAACCATTTTATCGCGGATAAAAAACTGGATGGCCTCGCCTACTATTATGAGGGAAAGGAAGGATCTGAGCTGCGGAAAGTAGTCACCAATTTTATTGTCGGTAATTCATTGCTCACCGCGGGCGGCTTCCCCATGTGTGGTGAGATGGACTTGAAAACCTGCATCGCCATGATGATCATGGACAGACTCGACATCGGGGGAAGTTTTGCAGAGTTTCATCCGGTGGATTTTCAGGAAGGGTTTGTCTTGGTTGGGCATGACGGCCCGCATCATATCAACATAGCGCAGGGCAAACCGGTGATCCGCAGCTTGTCCAAGTACCATGGCAAACCCGGCAATGGGGCTAGTGTGGAATTTAAGATCAAGGAAGGTCCCATCACCATGCTGGGGGTGACTCAAAAAGCCGATGGTTCATTTAAATTTATCATTGCAGAAGGAGCATCAAAAGCAGGGCCCATACCACCCACCGGAAACACCAATACCCGCGGATTTTTCAAACCGGACGTCAGGACATTTTTGAAGCGATGGTTTTCGGAAGGGCCTACCCATCATTTTGCCCTGGGCATAGGACACAAAGCTGAAGTCATCAGGAAAATTGGAGATTTTTTGGGTGTTGAAACTGTCATCATCAATCCATCATGAGTACAGGATGGGTAATACTCATATTGACCGTCTATTTCGGATTACTGTTCCTGGTATCCCGGCTAAGCTCGAAAAACGCCGACTCCGCTACCTTTTTCATAGCCAACAGGAATGCACCCTGGCCCCTGGTAGCATATGGGATGATCGGTGTTGCCATATCAGGTATTACGTTTATTTCTGTTCCCGGACAGGTAGCACTCACTCAATTTTCCTACTTCCAGATGGTGATAGGTTACTCCATCGGATTGATCACTGTGGCTTATGTACTGGTTCCCATTTTTTACCGAATTAAAGCGGTTTCTATTTATTCGTTTTTAAAACTTCGTTTTGGCAAATACACCCATCAAACCGGCACCCTGTTTTTCTTACTGGCACAGGTGGCCACGGCTTCATTCAAGCTTTTCCTGATGGCGCACGTGCTACAACTTTTGCTCTTTGACAGCTTAGGATGGTCATTCGAGATTACAGTATTGGTGACCCTCCTGTTGATCTGGCTTTATACCTACCGAGGTGGAATTCAGACCGTGATCATAACAGATACTTTGCAAACCACTTTTCTGATTCTGGCAGTCTTACTTAGCATCTGGGCTATCAGCAGCCAGATGGATCTTTCCATTCCAGCCATGTACCATGACATGCGGGAGCAAAATCTGACAAAGGTATTTTACTGGGCGTGGGACCATCCCCAGAACTTCTTCAAGCTTGTTTTTGCCGGTGCCTTACTCACCATCATGACCAATGGACTGGATCAATCGGTCATGCAGAAACACCTGACGTGCAGGAACATCAACGACAGCCAGAAAAACCTGGTAACGCTGGCCCTGATTCTATTGGTGGTCAACATCCTTTTTTTATTTCTGGGCGGCGCCCTTCATTTATTCAGCGCCCAGATGGGAATTGCCTTACCAGCACGAACGGATAGCATATATCCTTTACTGGCCCTGGAAAACCTTGGGATGATTGCCGGTATCTTTTTTCTGGTAGGCATTGCCGCCGCTGCCTATTCTTCGGCAGATTCTTCCTTAACAGGCCTTACCACCTCGTTCTGCATTGATATATTGAATTTTGAAGATAAAAAAACAGACAACACCAGATTGCGCCAGGGGGTACACCTGGGATTTACCGTTATCATCTATGTGATCATTCTGGTTTTCAATGCCTTCAATAATGAAAGCGTATTAGCGGCATTTATAAGAGCCGCAGGTTTTATTTACGGACCACTGGTAGGGCTTTTTGCCTTTGGAATTTTCAGCAAACGAGTAGTCAATGACCATTGGGTTCCTTTCATTTCCGTGGTGGCACCACTTGCTTCCTTTATCCTTGATTTGAATGCAGAAAACTGGTTCAATGGATACCAGTTTGGATACGGCATACTGGTCGTCAACAGTTTGATAGCATTAGGCGGTTTATACCTGCTTTCACTTTTTTCACCTAAAGACCGAAAAGATGATAAGCTTGATGTACTTAAAGAAGTTTACTAAAGCCCCCATCATGAAAAAGTATGTAAAACCAGCTCCTGAATTGTACAGAATGAAAGTTCCTGGAATACATCTTTTCCTTTGGCTGATATTTTTACCAATATCTCTACAGGCTCAGCAAAGGCCGAATATCATTTTCATTCTGGCCGATGATATGGGGTATAAAGATCTTGGCTGTTATGGAAACCCTTTCAACGAAACCCCTCATTTAGATCAGCTGGCCACTGGTGGCATGAAGTTTACCCAAGCCTATGCCGCTCCTGCCTGCAGTCCTTCAAGGGCGGCGTTCCTTACCGGTAAACACCCGGCCAGATTACATCTTACTCAGGCGCTGGGCAATAACCGGATCGATCCCAACTCCCCTGTTTTGCCGGCAGAGATGGTGGATGAACTGCCTTCATCGGAAATAACTTTAGCAGAAATACTGAAGGAATCAGGGTATACGACTGGAATTGTAGGAAAATGGCATTTGGGAAATGAAGAAGCCGTTTCAGCACATGCCCAGGGATTTGACTATGACCGGATTATCAGCAAGAATGGTCTGGATTACTATCATTATGCTATTTCAAGTAGAAATCAGGTGGTTTTTGAAGATGATGGCACACATTATCTCACCGACAAGCTGACTGAATATGGATTGGAATTTCTCCGGGAGCAAAAAGGAAAACCGTTCTTCTTGTATATGGCATATTCTGCCCCTCATGTATTGATAGTACCTAAAGCCGACAAGCTGAAAAAGTATTTATTTAAGTACAATAAATTTGACAACTTATACAATCCATACTACGCATCCATGATAGAAAGCCTGGATGATGGAGTAGGTGCAATCGTTGAGCAGCTAAAAAATTCAGGCATTGAAGACAATACGTTGATCATTTTTATGTCTGACAATGGCGGCGTGGGGATGGCTCAACTGGGGCCAACGCCTACCAGCATGGAGCCTTTGCGTGCCTGGAAGGGACATGTGTATGAAGGAGGAATCAGAGTACCTTTGATCATGCATTGGCAGGGCAAAATACAGGCAAAAGTGGTCAATGAGCACTACATCAACATCACAGATTTTTTACCTACCATACTGGAACTCACTGGAGTCAAAGGAAATCCCAATGATATTGATGGCAAAAGTTTTCTGCCTATTATATCGGATAATGATGCTTCGTTTGATCGGGGCCCCATATTTTGGCATTACCCTCATTTTAGCGGTCAGGGAGGGAGACCTGCTGCTGCCGTTCGTAACCATGATTGGAAGCTGGTTGAAAACCTGGAAACGGGAGCTTTAGAATTATATAACCTACAAGAAGATGTTGCTGAAAAAAATGATTTGTCAGCACAAAATCAGTTAAAAACAAGGGAAATGTATGGTCTTCTGGATACATGGCGAAAGTCAGTACAAGCCAATATGCCTGAGAAGAACCCTGCTTACAAAGTTGACCAAAAGTAAACGCTCATCCCCATGTAGGAATTCAGGCAGAATTTTCTTTTCAAAAGTGAGGGAACTGGCTTGAGAATTTACCTTTGTTAGCAGTAACTTCGGGTTTTCGCAGTCTATCCCGGAGCCAGGCGGGGGGGTTGACCTGGTCATGGTGAACCATGCTTTGTGCAGGCAAGAGGCCCCTTTTGGGTTAGTTGCATGTTAAGTAAATGAGCAATGGAAACCATACAAAGATAAAACCTGATACTATGCTTCCGTAAAGATGCGGTACATGCAATTTCTTTGAAAATAGATATGAGGCTTATTCTGGCCTCGGAAAGTAGACCTTCTGTCCTTTATTTAGCCATATGCCCCAGGTTTTGTTGTATGCGTGTACTTTCTCGGTAGTCTCATTCTTTTCATTATATAAAGCTTTCTCCTGGTTGACCCATTCAAAAACACCCCCGTACAGATTGGAGACATCCGAGTAACCCAGAGCCAGCAGTTGCCGGGTAATCTTTTCACTTCTTGCGCCGACCGAGCAGTAAGCGATGATTTTGGTGTTTTTTCCAATACCCTGCATTCGGCTTATATCGAAATCATCATAACCAACCCATATCGCATTTCGGATATGGCTTACTTCAAATTCACCCCTGCTGCGGGTGTCAATAAATACCACCTGCTCCTGTATCTGGGAGGCTTTTTGCGGATCTACTTCGGGTACATCTCTTTTGAGCAGGCCCTTTAGCATCAGGTTGTAAGCGCCACTTTCTACGCTGGCTTGCTGGGCAAAACCGACAGAAGTAAGCGCCAGCCATAGAACCATAAACACCACACTTTTCATCATCTTATTTTATCAGGATTTAGTTCTTCATGGTACAACAAATCCTCCAGGACATTTCTTATCCAGGGTATCAATCAGTGTAAACATTTGCATATTTTCCCCAATGCCGCTGGAATAGGTCTCCACCCAGGAAATGGCCTGGTTTGAAAAGTCTATCCGGCAACGCATACTCAAGGTACGGTCCAGCGCCGGATAAGTCAAAATATACGTGGTTTTTGACCGCAGTTCATACAAGAGGGCTTCTGCGCGCTCTACCTGGTGAATGGAGTAAACTGGCATCGCCCTCCGGACAGATAAAGCGGG
>CAZFFW010000227.1:0-9078 GCA_964518125.1 uncultured Porifericola sp. | reverse complement strand
CTTACGAATATCCCTTCCCGGCAGAACCGGGTGAGGGCAGCGACCGCCTTTCTATTCTTGAAGATACCGATGGCGATGGCAAAGCCGACAAGTTCACCCACTTTGAGGATACGCTTAATATCCCCATCGGCGTACTGCCGGTCAATGATGAGACTTTTGCTTACAGCATTCCCAACCTCTACCGCTTCAGCGATACCGATGGCGACCAGCAGGCTGACCATAGCGAAGTGGTACTGGGAGCGTTTGGCCACCGCGATACCCACGGCATGGTCAACAACCTGACCCGGGGCTACGATGGCTGGGTCTACACCTGTCACGGCTTCACCAATACCTCTACCATCGCCGGGGCCGACGGAGATTCCATCAGCATGACTTCCGGCAACACCTTCCGTTTTCGCCCCGACGGCAGCCGGGTGGAGCAGACCACCTTCGGGCAGGTCAACCCCTTCGGACTGGCTTTTGACGAATGGGGCTACCTGTACTCTACTGACTGCCACACTTCGCCCATCTACCAGCTAATTCGTGGAGCAGACTATCCTCATTTTGGCAAGAAAGAAGTGGGTATCGGCTTCGGCCCGGACAGCAAGCCGATGGGTGAAGAATCTACCGCTCTGGCCGGCCTGGTTTACTACGCTGCCAGCCAGTTTCCGGAGGAATACCAGCATAATTTCTACATCGGCGATGTGGTCACCTGCCGGATACATCGTAATTCTTTTGAATTCAAAGGTTCCACGCCCGTCGCCAAAGCTGAAGAAGACCTCGTAAAAAGCGCCGACCCCTGGTTCAGGCCGGTGGATATCAAGATGGGCCCGGATGGCGCGCTCTATGTTGCCGATTTCTACAACAGCATCATCGGCCACTACGAAGTGCCGCTGGACCACCCCAAACGCGACAAGGTGCGGGGCAGAATCTGGCGCATTACCTACACCGGCGCGAAAGAAAATACCGAAAACATCAACCTGCAGGAGAAGAACATCAACCAGCTCATCAGTGCACTGGATGATGACAACCTGCACATCCGCATGACCGCCGCAGACCAGCTGGCTGACCGCTTTGGGCAACAGGCTGCGCGACCACTGGCAGCATTATTACGCAATGCTGAAGCAAGCGCCCGCCAACACGCCCTGGCCCTCTGGGTACTGCACCGTGCTGATGCGCTCAGTGAGGAAATGCTACAGTCCGCCGCTACCCATGCCGATCCACAGATACGGACGCATGCGATGCGCATCATCCGGGAAACGGCTGATCCTCAGCAAAAACATGCGGAAATAGTCAAAAAGGCGCTGGCCGACGAAAGCCTGCACGTGCAGCGGGCCGCCGTGGAGGCGCTGGCCAGCTATCCCGGAGAAGAAAGCCTGGCACTGCTACTGGCGCAGCATAGCCGCATCCCCGAGTATGACAACCACTACCGCTATACCCTCCGCCTGATGCTGCGCAACCTGCTGCGGGACGAGAAAATCATGCGGATGGTGATGCTGCGACAGTGGGACGATAAGCAGCGTAGCGCAATGGCCGATGTGATGACCGGCGTGGAAAACCATGATGCCGGTATTTTTCTGTACGACTACCTGGCCAAACAAAGCGGAGAAAGTGAGCGCCTCCCCGATCGTCTGCAGCATATCATCCGTTTTGTACCCGGTGGCTACCTTTCCAAAGCTGTCACCTTGTCCCGGCAGCAGTCCGCCTCCGACCCTATGTTGGAATTTCAGGCTTTCAGGGCCGTGCAGGAAGGTTTTGTACAGAGAGGCGGTGAAACCGATAGTTACCTGAAAAGCTGGGGCACCCAACTGTCTTCGGCAATACTGGAAGAATATATGCCCAGTGCCTCCGATCCTGAAGTGAATGTTGATCATGTAGCCATCTCAGCGGAAGCCACGGAAAAGCTTCAGCTGGCGGTTGATCTGGCTGCTCACTTTGAGGTAGCTTCTGGGGTAACACAAATCAGCAGCATCCTTCAAAACCCTACTGCCGAAGCATCCCTTCGCAGCAATGCTGCCCGGGCACTCCTGGCTTTGGATGCAGCTCAATACACCGGCCCTATCAGTGAAATGCTGATGGATGAGCAGGAAAGTGATGAGCTCAAGCGTAGCCTGATCGGTATGCTGGGAGAAATGCCGCTAGCTGTCAGTAGGCCTGTTTTTGAAAATACAACCCAACTCAACCCTGCCCTGCAACGGGAGACCGCCATGGCCCTGGCTTCTTCAGACGAGGGGCGCGCGCTGCTTTTTGAAAAAGTACAGCGAGGTGAGATGCAGGGGCGTGCCCTGCTGGACCCCAAAGTGAAGGAGAGACTCCTAAGCAATATCAGTTCCCGGCAGTTGGCAACATACGAACAGTTGATAGAGCGAGTACCCGGCATAGATGCGGAAAGAGACCAGCTGATTGAAACCCGGTTGACAGCTTTTCAATCCGCCGATACAATCGCGGCCTCCGGAGTCATGGTATTCAATATCCACTGCAAAAGCTGCCACAGGGTCACCAACGAAGGGGGCATGATCGGTCCGCAGCTAAGCGGTGTGGGCAACTGGGGAGCTGAAGCCCTGGCGACCAAAATTCTGGACCCAAACCGTAATATTTCCGAAGCATTCCGGACCTACACCATTCGTACCCGCGATGGAAAGGTGCTGACCGGCCTTTTCCGGCGGGAAGAAGGCGAAGCGATGATCTTTGCCGATATGGGTGGAAATGAGTTTGCTGTGGCCAAAGCCAATATCGCCGAGCGTACAGCCTCTCGCTACACCCTGATGCCCGACCACTTTGGCGAAACTCTGGAGCAGGATGATTTCAATGCATTGCTTACTTACCTACTGGAACAATAATATTCATGAACTTTATGAAAGCTCCGTCCAATTTTTCTTTAGCCATAGTATTGTCAGGCTTTTTTCTGCTGCTCACGCTACCCAGCTTCGCCCAGGATGCCTCTTTGGGTCGTCAGATCAATTTTCAGAAAAAGCTGATCGCTGCTGAGAGTTTTGAGTCAGTAGGTGTCTTTGATGTCAACCGGGACGATCACCCGGACCTGGTATCCGGTGACTTCTGGTACGAAGGCCCGGACTTTATAGACCGGCACCTCATGATGGAAGTGAGCCGCTGGGGTGGAGGTCAGTATTACGATGATTTCAGCACCATTCCCATGGATATCAACGGTGACGGCTATACCGATTTCGTATCGGGTAGCTGGGGACGGGCCAATATCTGGTGGGTAGAGAACCCAGCCCAGGCAGGTGGCCTCTGGAAAACGCATGTCATTGACACTACTGGTCCGGTAGAATGTACCCGCATGTGGGATGTGGATGGAGACGGTCATCCGGAGATCGTACCTAACAATCCCGGCAAACAGCTTAAGTTTTATTTCCGACAAAAAGATCAGCAAGGCCAGCCCACTGGTGAATTTATCCGTGTCAATGTAGCTGACAAGCAGGGGCACGGACTGGGCTTTGGCGATATCAATGGCGACGGTCGGGGCGATTTTATCATCAGCAACGGCTGGCTGGAAGCGCCCGCTGACCCCTTAAGCGGAAAGTGGAAGCTGCACGAAGAATTTTCGCTAGGTACGGCCAGTGTTCCCATTCTTATCGTGGATGTAAATGGCGACGGAAAGAACGATATCATCTCCGGGCAGGGCCACGGCTACGGCCTGGATTGGTTTGAACAAAGTACCGACGATGCCGGTAAGCGCGCCTGGATCAAACGCCCGATTGATCCCTACAATTCCCAGTACCATACCATGGAGTGGGCCGATGTGACCGGCGACGGCAAGCCCGAACTCATCACCGGCAAACGCTTTCGCGCCCACAATGGTACAGATCCCGGCAGCGGCGATCCGCTGGGGCTGTACTATTTTCAGTGGAACGGCGATTCCTTCACCAAGCAGACCATCAGCTACGGCCCACTGGGAGAAGGCAAAGGTGCCGGTCTGTACTTCTCAGTAGCCGATTTGCGCGGCAGCGGCCGTAACGACATCATCGTCGCCGGAAAAGATGGGCTGGTGGTTTTTTATAATGAGGGGTATGAATGAGGAATAAAACTGTTTCTTGATCTGTATTACACATCCTCTACTACAAAAATAACATTCCTGTTCAGATCATAGCAGCCAAATTCGTGGGTTTTCCAGGACGTATTCATGCGCAGAGCATCTTCTTGAACCGTTCCCCGGCTGACCATTTCTTCAAAAATGGGCTGGATATTTTTCACAAAAATTTTGATGACTGAGCCACCCAGCAAGGGATCATCCTCAGTATCAGCATGCCATTGCAGGTGGATGAAGAGATGTTCTCTCTGCAAGACGGCGTACATATTGTCGTGATGTACCACCTTAAAGCCCAGCTGTTTTTTATACCAATTGATATCCCTTTCAATATCCTGACTGGGGAGTACCGGTTCAATTTGGAGAAGTTCGGTTTTCATGGGTGATGTTAATCTACTGAACGTATTTAGTTTAAAAGAATTGATTTTTGTAGCGTAATTACTAATTTACTATTGGTACCAAAAGCTGAAACCTCTTCTTTTGCAAATGCTTTGATAACTTCTAGCTGATCTGCTGAGTAGTATCTACTGCCTTGCAAGATTCCTTCTATCCTTTTCGTATTGGATATATCCTGAAGGGGATTCCGGGATAGGATGAGCAAATCAGCAACTTTTCCTTTCTTCACTGATCCATAATGTTGCTCTACTCCTAAAAACTCTGCAGCATTTAAAGTAGCCGTCTGTAATGCATCAGCTGGTGTGAGTCCTGCTTTTACCAGTTCTGCCAGTTCGTCATGCAGGCTGAAACCATAAAATATGTAGCTGTCCAGCGCATCTGTGCCCGCTAGTATTTTCACACCAGCCCCATGTGCATCCCTCGTTGCTATAAGCCCCTGCTTGTAAAAACTACGAAAACCAGTTCTGCCTATTTCGGTTTTATCCAGCCGAAGCATCATCCATTGATCCATTTTCCACATAAGCCTTTGGATGATTGGTACATATGCTAATCTGTCATCTGCCAGAAAATCCTCATCATCTAAATAAGCTTCCCATCTTCTTGTCAAGTGAGTAGGACAATAATACACATCATTTTTGGCCATTGAGCTTAAAATAGGTGCAGCTTTTTCTTTTTTATAGGCCTCTGAAGCTTTTCCAAAATGCTCTCCTATTAAAGTAAAATCATCTTTGAGAGGGGCACAACTCAACAGTATCGCTTTGGCATGCTCTAAGCTATAAAAACCCTTCTCAGCGGCCTCATGCAAACTGATACCATTTGGTAAGTGTCCCAGTACTTTCAAACTATCTACGTTATTGATAAGCTTGGTAAAGATGGCAGGTGCATTCTCTCCTTTCAATTGTACCTTGATAAAATCTGCTCCACGCAAAGTTGATTCTCTTACGAACGATCTTACTTTTTCAGACAGGTTTTTTCCCGGAAAATGTGCCAGACTTTCTTCATCTTCAATCACATGGCTTGCTATAGCCATTACTTTTGGACCTATCAGTGTACCATTTCTGATTTGGTCATTCCAGACTTGTTTGTGTTCCATCTGAGTAAAGAAAGGATCTTTCGGATTTACTGAATGCAAGCCCTTTTCCCTAATACCCAATACTCCATTGGCGAATAGTAAAGGAAAATGAAGCCGGGTTGATGCCTGAATCGTATGTACATGCATGTCCCATAATCCAGGTATTACGTAACTACCCTGCAGATCAATGATAAATGCCCGCGGCTCTACTTTTAACAGGCTGTCGTATCTAGCGATAGATTGAATGACTCCTTCCTGAATAAGGATAGATTGATGGCATATCAATTTATTATTTTCAATGTCCACAATGGTAGGGTCAGAAAGAATGATGGTGGGGTGTGGATGATTTGCCTGTGGTAAGGCTTGTGAAGGCCATAAGTAACCTATAAAACAATAAAGAAAAACAATGATTAACAGGCCGATAATAGCTCTTAAGCTGATATTAATTAATTTTTTTAGCATCATGTTTTCTTAATTCGCTCCTCCAGTTGGCAATAAAGTCCCCACTACCTCTTCCCCCCGCAGTACCTGGATTTGATGTATCTCGCTTTCTTCATTTCTCAAAAAGTGCAGGCGCATTCCGGTATCATCTGCCAGAAAAAATTTATCACGCTCGTAGGGCAGAAAGCGCATCATGTTATCCACGAGTAGTGCACCATCCTCCACCGTAAATTCCGGCTGATGCCCCGGCATCATACCGTCTTCCATAAAACGGAATGCTACCGTATACTCCTGCAGTAATTCGTCTGGAATCGTCAGAGCCTGGAGTTCGCTGACCTGCGAAGCATCAATTTTCCGGGCCTCCTGCTGAAACATCCCACTGTCACCCCGTTCAAATCCGAGCAGTTCCCCGGATTCAGAAAAAGAAAAAGTCATCACAAAAGCATCGTTATCAATATCTACAAACTGATGATCGGCGACGGGATAGAATTGCAGCGCATTGTCAAACAGCAGATGGTCGGCTTTTGCTACGATGTGCAATTGCTGCCCTTGCATCTCTCCGGACACGATCTCAAAGTACCCCTCAAACTTACTCAATTCACCTTCAGTAAGCATGATGGGCTCATACGTTGGCTGCCCGCTAAGCAGATTGATGAAGCGATCCATCACCGCTTGGGCAGCAAAATCCTGGTTGGTCAGGCTGATGAAAGTAATTTGCTCTTCCGGCAGGTAAAATACCATCGTACTGGCCCCGTAGAAACCTCCCGAATGCCCCCATACCTCAGTCTCCTGCTGCCGATAGGTCTGGAAGCCCAACCCGTAGCCGCCCTGCATTTCAGTGGTCATCAGTGCCAGGGTGGTATCGCTAAGCAGGCTGCCTGAGCGCAACCCCCTGATAAAACGGTACATATCGGCAGCGGTGGAGTATGCGCCTCCGGCGGGCATGCCCTTCACCGCACGTATGGCCGAGTTGTTACGAAGCAGACCATCATTCGGCACGCCGAACTCCATACTTGCCTGGGCATCCCGGAAATAACCTTCGGCCTTTTTGAGAACTATGGCATCCTTTTCATAAAAACCGGTACTCTCCATTCGCAAGGGCGAAAAGACTTCCTCCTGCACAAATGTGTAGTAGTCGGTTCCTGTCACTTTTTCAATGATCCGTCCCAGGATCAGGAAGTTGGTGTTGGAGTATGTGATGCGCTCCTGTGGTACTTCTCCAAGCTTCAGGTATTGGTAAAAGCGGTCATAATCGCTCAGCTTTCGTAAACGGCTTCGGTCGCAGTGCAGGTAATTTCTATCAAAAAAAAGGTCCGACAAACCGCTGGTATGCGAGAGCAGTTGCCGGATGGTGATCGCCCGGGCTTCCAGCAGTGGAAAGTCAGGCCAGTAGTGCATAAAGCTTTCATCCAGTTCCAGATCCCCGCGTTCCCATAGTATACCTATGGCTGTAGCTGTAAACAGTTTGGTGACTGATGCCAGGTCAAACCTGGTATCAATACTGTTCTTTACCTGCCAGGAACGGTTAGCCATACCGCTAACTGCCGAGAAAAGCAGGGAATCCATTTGGTAAATCGCTGTGACCCCACTGTAGCGACTGTGCTTGGCCCTGAAATCTATGTAAGATTGCAGTTTGCTCAGGGTAACACTATCCTGGGCAGATGAGCAAGAAGTAATGAACAAGAGGGCAACAGGCAGTAAGAGCATCCTGTTTTTCATGGTTAATTGGGTTATGTAGCACTTCATAGACCGAGTAGCAGTAAGATTTTCTCAGTCTGCTACAATGCTACACAAAAGCCGTCGCTCTAAACCTATATTTCCCCAGCTGCTTACTCCCAACCCATTGGATGAGAGAAATCTGCTACTTAGCCTGCCTGCGGATGTAGGCTTTGGGCGTGATGCCTGTTTGTGATTTGAAAATGCGGTAGAAAGAGCTCTCACTGCGAAAGCCGCAGTTTTCGGCGATGGCCATGAGGGTAAGCGTATGGTGTCGCCCCTGCTGCAACTGCCTTTTGACCGCCTCTACCCGCTGCTCGTTGATGTAAGCGAAGAAGGTCTTTCCCTTCACCTGATTAAGCGCCTGCGAGATGTGATGGGAGGGAATACAGCTTTGATCAGCCAGATCTGCAAGTTTTAGTTCAGAATTTTTGTACAGTTGGTTTTCTGTTACCAACAGTTCCACCTTTTGCAGTATGCGTTGCATATCCTCCCGGGAAAGTCCGCTGTTTGCATATTTCTGTAAGAGCGGAGCCTCATTGTCATCAATCAGCAGACTGTATTGATCCGTTAGGGAGGATTCAGTAAGTCCGGCGTTCAAAAAAAACAGCGTAGCGATGACAATGGTAAAGGACAATGCCAGAAATGCCAGAACATAAAGCTCAAGTCCTGCAGCGGTAAAAAAACTCAGCACTACCGACAAAACTACAGCGATCAGCATATAAGTGCCCAGCAAATAATACGTGGTCCCCAGCAGGCTGAGATTGATAAGGTCGGAGTCAGAAATGCGGTCGTTGAGCCGACGAATATTTTTTTTCAGCCATTTTTTCCCTATTACAGCATAGAGGCTCATCTGCAGCAGATAAGCCACCTGTACATAATCCACGATGGTTGTCTGTGAATAAAATCCCTCAAAAGTCTTTACTTTTTCCGTTGCCGACAGGGTGTAAAAAGGAAACATATACAGTAAAGCCACTGCTGCAGGGAGAAAATGCAGTAAGTTCTTCCACTGCCCCATTTTCTTGTCAGATGACATAGTCTGTCGGGCCTGCACAAACAACAACGGCGCCAGCAGAAACCAGAATGGTACGTTGGTCCAGAGCAGATGAGGTAGCTGCCGGTACCAGCCTTCTACCTCCAGCAAGTAAACCAGTAGCAGGTAACTCACCGACAGAAAAAAGCTGGCAAACACCCGCTGCCGCTTCCTGATGACCAGCCAGCCGGACAGGAGCAAACCCTGCAGGAAAGCATACTTGATCAGGAGTGTCAGCGTAGCGGCCATACAAGTGGAAGGGTTTTGCCGATAAAGGAGCTCGGAGCCGGAATTTAATGATTATCCGGTAGGCTAATAAAATCAAGGATAGGCAATAAACAAAAAAAGAGGCCAGTCGGCCTCTCTCAGTATTCCTATCAAACTGAACGGCTC
>CAZFFW010000226.1:0-9094 GCA_964518125.1 uncultured Porifericola sp. | reverse complement strand
TGCTATCCAGTAGTTCGGTGATATTCTCGCGATTTGTAATCACTGCTGCCAGCTTGCCCGCGAAAGGAGCCGGTCCAAAATTAGCAACAGACACATTTACGGTAAAAGGATTGGCAAACAGTATGGGATTGGGTTCAAGCTGAATTTCACTATAGAGCTGCAGGTCAAAATTATCAGGCTCATTAGGCTCCTGGTTACCCGCATTGGCGGGTTTGATGCCGTACACGATTGCCTGGTCATTGTTATAGCTGCCATTACCCCCACCCGTTCCTAATTCCGACGGACTCAGATCGTTAATGTAATAGTAGCCGTCCATCATACCTCCCCAGCCCCAGTTGAAGTGGAAAAAGTCTGCATTCTGATAACCATCACACACAAAAGCATGTCCTGTACCATTCCCCAGGCCTTCGTAGTACACCGGACGGCCGGCATCCAGCTCGGCCATCAGCAGGCCTATCCATTGCTGCTGTGTAAAGTTTTCGCGATGGGCTATTTCAGCTTCATACTGGAAATACTGCTGCAAAGCTGGCTGTACCAGCACTGCTCCGGCAGCACCGCTGCTGTTTACGCCATAGTTCATATCCACACTTACGCCAGCGTGGAAACTCAGCAGTGCCACTGCCTGATTGGGTTCATTAAGCAGGTCGGGCATCTGCTCCCACTGATACTCTGCCAGCCCAAAATCAGCAGAGATGGTACCGTAGGTACGATGGTTATACGTGTGAAAGCCGCTGCCTCTCTGCGGATACTGATGATACTTCATGATCTGGGCCATAGCCGTAGCCACACAGCCGACTACCGCCCGCTGTTCATGAGCGGGATCATAAGGACATAGATCGTTAAAGTAGGGTGACTGGTCCCATTTCGTACGCATCAAGGGAGCTACCGCCGACTCAGCTTCTACAGACATTTGCTCCCAGGCCCTTCTGACCCTGGCGGAAGCCGGTTTTTGCTCCCGGATGATATCCCTGATCTGCTTTTCATATCGGGCAGACCACTTGACAAAAGCTTCGGGTAAGCGACTTTGATCAAAGCTACTCTCTTCCGAATAAGCGAGTATTGGATAAGTGGCATCATCACCGGACACCATCACGAAGCCCTTTTCTCCGGACTGAAATATATAGTATACCGCCTGCGATTGCACACGATTATTGCTAGCTTCAGTCAGCTTTTTTACATAAACCAGTGATAAATCCTGCCCCCCGGTTCGGGAATAGTCAGTTCCGCTTTGCTGGTTCAGAAAACGAATAGCGGTTTCTCTGGCTTTTTCCGGGCTGACTTCCGCTGCCCATAAAGCCAGGTTTTGGAGAAAACATAAAAAAAAGCAGCAAAAAAAGCGCAATGCCCTCGGGCTTACGAATTTCTTTATGAGATTCATCTGTTGGATTGGGTTAATGTTATGCTGCATCAAAATTAGTCTTAAGCGCAGGCTACAGAAATACCCCTGAGCCAGTAAATGACCTACCCGGCTGAAGGTATATTTTGCGCACTGGCAGCAGAAACTTCATGGCAAAGGATGTTCAAATTAAGTACCTCAATATTCTCCTGATCAGTAGACTATCACCTAGCTTAGTCACGGGTAGGGTATTGCAGGTTTTTTGCGAAAAAGGGGATATTGCAGATTGCCACAACCGTTTGAAGGGCATAAAAAAAGCCCGAATAAAAGGGCTTTATGGATGATAAAACATGAAGATCAGGTGAATTTCCAGCTTCAGTACTTAGATTTTAATCAGCTTATGCTGTACAGCAAACTTATATACACCCAGTGTATTATTGACACCTATCTTCTTCATCAGGTTTTTGCGATGTGTTTCCACCGTCTTGGGACTGATGAATAGCTTTTCTGCGATCTCCTGGTTGGTCATTTCTTCGGCGATCATGGTCAGAATCTCTTTTTCTCTTTCGGTTAGTACATCCAATCCATTCTGTCCCTTCATTTCCTTTCTCTGGCGTAGGTGCAGCATATCCTGGGCAAGCTGATTTCCCACCGACTGACTAAGGTAAAACTCACCATCAGCCACTCTTTCCAGGGCTATTTCCAGTTCGCTTTTGCCAGTATTTTTGAGTAAATACCCTGAGGCACCGGCATCCAGCATTTCTTTAATACTGTTGATATCGTTCTCCATGGTCAGGCCGATTACCCGCACATTGGGAAACTCTTTTTTGATGTTGCGGGTGGTTTCAATACCATCCATTTGTTCCATATGCATATCCACTACGGCCACATCTATATGATGCAGCCTTCTCATCTTTTCCAGCAACTGTTTGCCATGATTAGCAGTAGCCAGAATTTCCACATTTTCCAGCTGGCTGAGAAGTGAATACAAACCATCCAGGAACATCTGATGGTCATCAGCAAGTACGATTTTGATTTTTTTGCTCATGTGATAGGGATATGAATATGAAAAACCGAACCTCGGGAAAGCCCTGAATCTATATCCAGGCGACCATTGAGCATGCTTACCCTGCTGTGCAGGTTTCTAAGCCCTATGCCGTCTGTTTTGAACTGGGTATCAAATCCTTTTCCGTCATCTGCAATCATCAGATGCAGGCGCCCATCCATTTCATTCAGCTCAATGGTCACGTGACGGGCCTGCGCGTGTTTGATAATATTATGGATAATCTCCTGAGTCATTCTATAGAGATTCAACTTGACCACTAATGGCAGAACTGCCGGCAAATCAAATGCATGAAAACGATAAGTCAGACCTGAACCGGGCAGATATTTCCTAAACAGGTCATCCAGAATATCCGTCAGCTCTCTTTTTTCCAGGTCGGGAGGCATCATATCATGGGCAATCCTGCGTAATTCACCGCAGCTTTCATCCAGGATCTGACAGGATTCTTCATACAGCTTAAACTGTCCTACCAGGGAATCTTCCAGTCGGGAAAAATTTAATTTAACCAGGGCCAGCATTTGTCCGAGGTGATCGTGCAGCTCTGCGGCAACCCTTTTTCGTTCTTTTTCCTGCGTTTCTACGATTGCTTCCAGCCTTTTCTTTTCCTGTTTTCTGATCTCCTGATTGAGTACCTGTTGGTTCTCAAACAGTTGAGCATTGGAAAGCGCAATGCCAGTCTGTATCCTAAGCAGTTCAAACCAGGGCAGCAGATTCAGCTTATCTACCAGTTGAGGATTAAGGTTTTCCAGATAGATCAGGCCCAATACCTCCTTGTGCCGCTCAAACGGAACTACCATAAATGAGCTTACCTCCTTATCTTTAAAATAAGTTACATCATACAGCTCATGCCTTTCCGTGAGATAGGGTACATAGCAGATTTCGTTGAGCTTCAGACAGTCATATAGCGTTTTCTGGGGTGATACTTTGGAACTTATGGGCAGGTTACGGTGAAGCATGCTGAAGCCCTCATTATCCAACCTGGCTACCAACTGCCAGCTGAATGGCTGCTTGAGCAGAAAGCTGGCATGCATAGCCTGGGTCTGCTCCCTGCTGATCTCCAGTACTTTTTTGATCAGGTCATTCACATATAACTCCTGCGATAACTGGATGGCAGACTGGACCAGTTCCCATCTCAAAGTATCATGCGTATCAGTCAGGTTTTCATTATGAAAAGTATGGTGTGCCCTACGAAAAAAAACAGAGGGGAATTTTTGCTCTAAGAGCTGCATTTTTGCTTTTGCTCCCCATTTTTCATAATACTGATAAGCATCATGCAGGTATGATTCCGCCAGCCTTTGCTTCTTATGTCTGAGCAGATATGAGCCGCAACGTTCCGCTGACAAAGCAGCCAGATGAATAAATTCCTGCCGAAGGGCTTCATCTATCGCATCATCATACAGGGAAACGACTTCAAAACAATGCTTTTCAAATCGGGCCAGTTCAGCCTCCATCATTTTCTGCTTGTGCAGGTAATTACCGGAGCCAAGGTTAGCCAGCCGTTTCATTTCTGCAAGGCGCTCCTCTACATGGGTTCTGCTGGTATCATCCAAAACTCCACTTTCCTCTGCCTTCATGCAGAGGATGATAGCAAAATAGAAATCATGTTCGTTACCAATCGGCAAACCTTCGTACAGCATTCTATGCTTTTCACACACCTGGCCTGCCTCCAATGCTTTCTGATAATTACCGGCATACATATACAGTAACTCCTTTACAAAGTTGAAGTGATACATGCCATTAAAATTCTCAGAAACCTGCTGTTTCAGGATTTTGCTGAAGCGAAATTTTCCTTCTACCAAACCGGCTTTCTGTCCTGACATATACCTGACAAATTCAACATGACTCTTACCCACAAAATGAATATGAAGCAACTCTGACTTATGCTGCTTCAGTTGGAGAATATGCTGTTGTAAAGGTAGTCCCCTGAATATATCCAGTATCCTGGCGTTGGTGTAGCAGAAAAGAGCATAGTTGTGATCGCCCAATGACAGGGAATACGCTACTGCTTCGTCCAAACGAGCGGATGATTCACGGTAATGGTGCTTCCAGTTATAAAAGTTAAGGGTTGCCAGGTGGTAGACCATGTGGCGATTCATGCTGTATGGTGACTTCTCCACCAGCCTGATGCCTAGCATGCCGACCTGATAAGAAAACTCCAGGTCATTACCCAAAGAGGCCAGTGTCCAGATGCTGGAGGCAAATAAAGCGGGTGTACTGGAAGCAAAACCATGCTGCAGACACAGGATCATGCTTCTTATCGCCAGGTACTTTGATTTCTGTATATTGACAAAGAAAATAATCGGAAGTGAATGTACTACCAGGTTTATCAGGTCAATAAACTCCTGGTCCTCCGACATTTTATAGTTTACCAGTTTGTCAATATTCTTCTCCGGAATTAATGACAGCAGCTCATCATAGGCATCTTTCATGAAGCGCTCAAACTCCGCATCATTCTGGGGCAGGCTGATCTGGTAGCTTTTCAGTAATGCTTCGGTGATGCCCATACCGTCTTTGAGCATCAGTGGGGCATCTTTCAAATTAAGGCATGCCACGCAGATTTTCATCTTGATGGTATAGGCCTTCAGCTTCATCATACTATCATCAACCTGCTCAATGATATCATTCAGCAGTTTGTTGGATACCAGAAAGTTTTGCAGCAGAAACTCACATTCAGCGATTCCCAGTTGGCAGATATTGAGCAAACGTTGCACATTGGCCGGGGCTGGGGTATTATTTTCAGCCTGTATTTTGAATGGCAGAAATACCTCAGCCTGATGGTCTGAAGTTTCCGGCCTGAGTAGCCACTTCTCAGCCACTCGGTAGTATTCCAGACTTTTGTCAAATGCTGATTTCTTTTTAGCCAGATCTCCAGCCGCAAGATTAAGTGCTGCTATCTGTAAAGGGGGCAGTACTGTAGTATCAGTATCAGTCAGATTGAGGTGGTTAATACAAAAGAAAAACTCCGGGTGATGCGGTTCCAGCGCACCCTGGCCCATCAGATAACGGGAAATCTCGGCATGGTAACGTTTTTTTTCTTCCAGAGGGAGCAGCATTTGTGCTGCACTGTAATAATGATCATGGACAAAATAACAGTATTCCTGCTGTATAATGATCATTTTGTGCGCGATCAGCTCCTGTATGGATAAGTCAAAAATAGCTTCATCCACTAAAGCAAGTTGCTTTAATCGTTCACAGGAAAAATAGAAGCCAATGCAGGATGCCATCTGAAGCAGGCGTATGCTGTTCAGACTGAGTTCAAGTATCTCTTTCATGATCAGCCTTACCGAACGCTCGTCATGCTTATAGCGAGGCAATTTGTTCCAGCGTATCATCATGCTGTTGTCGGCTCTATCGCTGACCAGTTTATGCTGTACGATCAGGGAGAGTAATTGAAGTGCATCAAAGGGTTTACCCCCGCTTTCCAGCACCAGATACTCTTTAAAAGCCTTCATTTCATCGTCCTTAAGATTCCACTCAGCAGGAATAAGCTTTTGCAGGTCTTGGGTCCCTAATGGTTGCAGTACATGGTGCCGCACCTGCGAAAGTTGTTTAAGCTTGTTTATTTTCTGTTTTACACCTTCCTCGCTATCAGGGCGGTAAGCGCCTATCAGCATAAACCCAGGAATCTGATAAGTTTTGAGCAGGTCATGTACCAGGTGGAGGGTCGCCATATCCGACCACTGCAGATCGTCCAGGAAGATGAGGGTGTTAAGTCCGGACTGATGGACCGCGAACAAGAATTTATAAAAGAAATAAGTAAACCTTAGACGTTCCTTTTGTGGATCATCTTTCAGGTAAGGGACCTCCTTTTTCTTGCCTAGCAGCAGTTCCAGTTCTTCCAGCACTGAAGTAAGCACATATTCATGAGGATGCAGCGCCTGTCTAACATTATCCTTGAGGCGTTCAAACACTTCATCTTCCAGCAGCAGCAGCTGATCAAGCCAATGGTGCAGACATTGCTTTAGTGCCATATAAGGCACTTTGGAGGGAGTATTATGAAACTTGCCGTAAATGCTGAAATGGAATTCAGTCCGAAGATCATGCATCAGCTGATTGGCAAAAGCGGTTTTCCCAACACCTCCTTCACCTTCCAGTAGCAGCATACTGGCATCTTTGTCAATATTCTTTTTTAAGGATATACCCAGTTCGGTGAGGCTATCTTCCCTTCCCACCAACTGCTGTGATCCGGGAAGTATGGCAAAATCAACCAAAGAAAAAGGTTTGGCCGCATTTGCATTTTCAGTTTTACTGAAGGTACTCATGATTTTCAGGCGAGCTGTCCTTCAAATTTTTCTACCAGAATATCTGCTACGATATCTGGTTGTTCTAAGGGGGCATAATGACCAGTATTTTCCAACCAAAAAATCTTCTGATCAGAAAGTAGCTCAGTAAAGTAGGCAGGATTGACCATCTGATCGTCCTCCGATATGAGTAGAAAGACCGGAATTTGCGCAGATCGCAGGCAGGCAATTTCGTCCTGGACCTTACCGGCCATGATATTCTGCGCTAGCATCAGCCTTGACTGCGGATCAGTAGCAAAATAATCCTCTATGAGCAGAGAGGCCAAAGATGCTTTATCGGGTGGAAGCATACTGATAAAAGTAGCTTCCATGATGGCACGGTCTGATCCAGACTGCATAAAATTAATAAACTGCGGACTCATCCTGAAGGCCAGGTCAATACGAGGGGGCATACAAAAAGGCGGAGTTCCCATGATCATTGCTCCCATACAGTTATCCAGATGCTCCAGTGCCTCCAGCACTACATGCCCTCCCAAAGAATGCCCAAAAATATAATACTGCTTTAAATTGTAGGACTTTAAAACATCCTTAAGTATTTCCACATACGAAGGCAAACTATAGGTCAGGGCAGCATCTTCTGCAGCAGGAGATTGACCATGGCCGGGAAGGTCAAAAGTAAGGAAATTGTAATACGTTTTCAGTTTACCCTGCAGAAGTGGGGACCAGAAACGGTGCGAAGAGGAATTACCATGAAGGAGTACCAGATTTTTTTCCTGCTGGTTATCAGTAAATTCACTAAAAACCATCCCTAGGGGGGTAGCGATTAATTTTTGGGTTGTGTTATTCATCGTAGATAGAGCTATATTCAGGCATGAAATATAGCCGTTTTTTTAAAATCTGTATATCAAATTAAAGAAAAAAGAAATGTAACGCTGGAGGTATTACAGTAGATCTTGATCCCTGCAAAAAACTTAATCAAATCTGTGCATAGCGCAAGCCTCAGTGAAGCGTTAAATCCTTTCTTTTTCGATAAATATCACCGCCTATCACCTCATTTTTCAGTTTACAAAAACAACTACCATGTGGTGGAAAGAGCAGAAAAACACCAGCCAGGTTAATAAAACCGGGCCGGCATTTGATGATGAAATTAACACAAGCTCGCTTTAGTATCTCTCTACAATCTGCAGCATATTGCCTTCAGGGTCGGAGAAAGAACGAAGTTTACCCCCGCCTATAGCATCCACACTATCTCCCATCCAGGGTACTCCTATTTTGTCCAGGGCTTTTTCCGCTTCCTCAAAATTACTCACTCTCAACGCCAGGTGCGACCATCCGGGTGTCCAGGTAGTCCTTTGCGGACGGTCGGTATCGTCTCGGGGCATAATCTCAATCAGGCTGCCGTCGGGTGCACGCAGCATCCACACAGGTTTGTCATCCCTGTAAAACTTCTCATAACCCAGCACATCGCAATACCAATCTGCCAGTTTATCTACATCATCCGCTGCTACAGCGGGATGGTCAAGGCCTTTCAGAATATCTTTCATATTTCATGATTGTTTTTTATGGAACAATGATTTGCTTATCAAAATAGTATTCAAAAAAATGAATTCATGTTAAGCCCTAGTTTTTCTAGTTTCAGGGTAAACAGGCTGCCCAGTCTACAGCCTATGAGGGCTAAACATCCATGGATTTACCCAATGCCTGCCAGCATTGCCTCACCATCGTAGCAACTAACTTCCAATTGGGGAGATTTCCATCTTATGTAACTTTTAGAAATCCTTTCAAGCTGCCCCTTTCTATTATGACCTTACTTTTGATACATACCAAATAAAAAGATACCAACTGCTAACTGACCGGCAAACCACATAATATTAAGCGCAATAATGTCAAAAATCAAATACTACTACGATCCCAATACCTGCAAATATGAGAAAGTAAAGGTAACCCCACGGGAACTCATCATAGATAGCATCATGACGATTTCTATGATCCTGATCGCATCTGTATGTGTAGTGGTAATATACATGAATTACTATGATACCCCGAAAGAGGTAAGGTTGCGTGAAGAAAATGAGAAGTTGGAATTTTATTATTCCATCCTCGGAAAGCAAATGAATGAGACCTCAGAAATGCTTGCCATGCTGCAGGAGAGAGATGATGGCATCTACCGTACTATTTACGAACAGGATCCTATACCGCCTTCTATCCGGAATGCGGGAATTGGCGGAGCAGAGAGGTACAGCAAACTCCAGCAGGCAAAACTGGAAAAAGAAGCACTAATACTGAAAACTATCCAGGGGCTGGACCAGATCAAAAGGAAAATGTACATCCAGACCAAGTCATATGATGAATTGCTCACACTTGCCAAAGGTCAGCACCTGATGCTGGCTTCTATACCGGCTATCGCTCCGATTCCTACCAATGAATCTTATCTTTCTTCAGGGTTTGGAATGC
>CAZFFW010000225.1:0-9096 GCA_964518125.1 uncultured Porifericola sp. | reverse complement strand
AATATTAATAAAGTTCTGGAGGAATAGCCCACTGAAACAGTGTATCAGCATCAGGGTTGAAAACCAGCTTCGCCCTTCAGAAACCCTAACGATTGCAGAAATAAGTCTGTCTGGTAGAGGGTTTCTCGGAAATATCGTCCCTCTTCGCGATTCAGGTTAAAGAAACCATGGCCTTGCCCTGCATAGGTTTTTACTACATTGGGTATCAGCAGCGCATCAAGTTTGGCCTTCAGGCTGGTAATATTTTCCAGCGGAACAGTAGTATCCACTTCCCCGTGAAAAATCAGTACCGGAGGCAAATCCGCCTGCAGACGGTGGTAGGGTGATAGGTTAAATGTGTCAGCACCTACAGCTTTGGCTCCAAAGCCTTCCGCTGTGGTATTGACGACCGGATTGTACAGCACCAGCGCGTCCGGCATTGGACCAACATCCTGTTTATCGGAAGGGTCATCAAATCCATGGAGGGTAGCGGTGGACAAAGCCAGGTGGCCACCGGCCGAACCGCCTCCTGCTGCCAGGCGGGTGGTATCTATGCCAAGTGTTTTAGCCTGTTGCTTCAAATAGCGCATAGCAGAGCGGGCATCCATGACTGCCTGTTGCGGAGTAGTCCCATGCTCATTTCGGATACGGTAATCCACAGTAATGGCAATCATACCCCTGGAAGCCAGGTACTGGCTATGAGGGGCAAAATGCTGGCGGTTTCCTCCAACCCATCCCCCGCCAAAAAAGAAGACAATGGCTGGTAAAGCCTCATCCGAAGGCTCAGCCGGATAGTAAACGTCCAGGGTCAAATCAGCCTGTGCCGTATTTTTGTAGGTGAAATTCCTGATCCTGTAATCTGTACTATCCACTGACTGGGCCGAAAGGCTGGCAATTGAAAGCAGGAAAAATACAATACTGATAGCGATGAGGACCGACTTATTGAAATTCATCCTAAATAGGGTTAAAAATTTTACTATTTGCCATTTTGCATTTAACTTGCTGCAGTATATAAAATTTGGTGATACTATTGCAAAATTGTCTTTCAACTTTCGTTAGCACAATGCAAATCACGATTTTTTGCTATTACTTTTCTAATTTCCAAGAACCACTAAAAACCCTCAACAAGCATGGCTTTTGACATTGACATGATCAAAGACGTGTACGCCCGTATGGGTGACCGTATTGAGAAAGCTCGTAAAATTGTAGGTCGTCCGCTGACCTTCACTGAAAAAATATTGTATGCCCACCTTTACCAGGGAGATCCTTCTGAGGCTTATACCCGGGGTAAGGACTACGTAGATTTCCAGCCTGATCGCGTTGCCATGCAGGATGCTACCGCCCAGATGGCCCTGCTTCAGTTCATGCAGGCCGGTAAAGATCAGGCCGCTGTTCCTTCTACCGTTCACTGCGATCACCTGATCCAGGCTAAAGTAGGCGCTAAGGAAGACCTGAATACGGCTATCAACACGAATAAGGAAGTATACGATTTTCTATCTTCTGTTTCTAACAAATACGGCATCGGTTTCTGGAAGCCGGGCGCCGGAATCATCCACCAGGTAGTACTTGAAAATTACGCCTTCCCCGGAGGTATGATGATCGGTACTGACTCTCATACGCCCAATGCCGGTGGTCTGGGAATGATCGCCATCGGGGTGGGTGGTGCTGATGCAGTAGACGTGATGGCCGGCATGGCCTGGGAACTGAAATTCCCTAAGCTGATCGGTGTAAAGCTGACCGGACGCATGAGCGGCTGGACTTCCGCCAAGGACGTCATCCTGAAAGTAGCGGGTATCCTGACCGTAAAAGGCGGTACTGGCGCTATTGTGGAATATTTTGGCGAAGGTGCAGACGCCCTCTCCTGTACCGGCAAAGGTACCATCTGTAATATGGGTGCTGAGATTGGTGCGACTACTTCTCTGTTCCATTACAGCAGCAAAATGAAGGATTACCTGGAATCTACCGACCGCGCCGACATTGCTGCCG
Organism: uncultured Porifericola sp.; assembly: GCA_964518125.1. Lineage (GTDB taxonomy): Bacteria > Bacteroidota > Bacteroidia > Cytophagales > Cyclobacteriaceae > Catalinimonas. Next base: position 7,131 of record CAZFFW010000225.1, on the reverse strand, counting down.
AGGTAGAAAAGGTAGCTGAGCACCTGCGTGCTGACCCTGAAGTTTTTGATGCCCCTGAAAAGTACTACGACCAGGTGATTGAAATCGACCTGAACGAACTGGAACCTCATGTCAACGGTCCTTTCACTCCCGATCTGGCATGGCCTATCTCAAAACTGGCTGAAGCTGTGAAGAAACACGGATGGCCTGATACAGTAGAAGTAGGCCTCATTGGTTCATGTACCAACTCTTCATACGAAGACCTGACCCGTGCCGCCTCAGTGGCAGAGCAGGCTACCAAAAAGAAAATCAAGGTAAGATCAGAATACACCATTACCCCTGGTTCTGAGCAGGTTCGCTTCACCGCTGAGCGAGACGGACTGCTGCAGAAGTTTACAGATATGGGCGGTGTAGTACTGGCCAATGCCTGCGGACCCTGTATCGGGCAGTGGGCGCGCCATTCTGATGACCCGGATAAGAAAAACTCTATCGTTACTTCTTTTAATAGAAACTTTGCCAAGCGTAACGATGGTAACCCTAATACCCACTCTTTTGTCACTTCTCCTGAGCTGACTACTGCCCTGGCCATTGCCGGTAGCCTGTCATTCAACCCGCTGAAAGATAAGCTGAAAAACGAGGATGGAGAAGAAGTGATGCTGGATGAACCGGTAGGTATTGAATTGCCAACCCAGGGTTTTGCCGTAGAAGACGCCGGATACCAGGAACCTGCCGAAGACGGTAGCGGTCTGGAAGTAGTAGTTAAGCCGGATTCTGACCGCCTGCAGTTGCTGACTCCATTTAATGGCTGGGATGGTGGCAATATCAAAGGATTAAAGCTGCTGCTCAAGGCTTATGGTAAATGTACTACCGACCATATTTCCATGGCAGGTCCATGGTTGCGCTATCGTGGTCACCTGGATAATATCTCCAACAACTGCTTTATCGGTGCCATTAATGCCTTCAACAAAGAAGCGAATAAGGTCAAGAGCCAGTTAAATGGGGAGTACGGAGCTGTGCCTGATACCGCCCGTGCCTACAAAGCCAAAGGCATTTCTACCATTGTAGTCGGAGACGAAAACTACGGTGAAGGTTCATCTCGTGAGCATGCCGCCATGGAGCCCCGTCACCTGGGTGTGCGTATTGTGCTGGTAAAATCCTTTGCCCGTATCCACGAAACCAACCTCAAGAAGCAGGGTATGCTGGCACTTACTTTTGCCAATCCTGCTGACTATGACAAGGTGAAAGAGGATGATACCGTAGAAACCGTTGACCTGGACAAGTTTGGTCCTGATAAGCAGGTAACGTTGAAGTTCATCCATGCGGATGGCTCTGAAGACCTGGTTAAGGCAAACCATACCTATAATGACAACCAGATTGAGTGGTTCAAATCCGGCTCTGCCCTGAATTTGATCAGAAAACTGGAAGGAAAGGCTTAAGCTAAGCCTGTTTCAAACAATGAACTCCACCTGGAAACGGGTGGAGTTTTTTTATGTAAAATGGGCAAAGATCATGTAAAGCACCTAAGCAAAAGTATCAGGGATTATTATAAAAATGATAAGTAGAGGACTATAGAAAGATTCGGCTTGTCGGGGGACAAGCCGTGGATGACAGAGCTTCTTATTGCACAAGACATACAATAAGCTGATAAATTGTATATTTTTATAATAGCCTCGTTTTACTCAGAGGCTATCAGTAATCAAACCGCTTCCTCCAATAAAGCTCTTAAAATCTCCTGGGCGGCTTTGGCTATCACAGTGCCCGGTCCAAAAACCTTGAGTACGCCCGCCTTATACAGAAAATCATAATCTTTGGGAGGTATTACTCCCCCTACGATAATGTCAATATCCTCTCTGCCGATCTTTTTCAACTCCGCTTTCAGTTCAGGTACCAGGGTTTTATGGCCACCTGCCAGGCTGGAAACGCCTACCAGGTGCACATCATTTTCAGCAGCCTGCCGGGCCACCTCTTCGGGCGTCTGGAAAAGCGGACCGATATCCACATCAAAGCCCAGGTCGGCAAAGCTGGTGGCAATCACTTTGGCGCCACGGTCATGGCCATCCTGACCCATCTTGGCTACGAGGATACGGGGCCGACGTCCCTCCTCTTTGGCAAATTTATCCGCCAGAAGTCTGGCCTCGGCAAAATCCTGGTTATTTGATACTTCTTTTGCGTACACACCTGATATGGTTTTTACAGTAGCCTGATAGCGTCCAAAAGCCTTTTCCATCGCATCGGAAATCTCCCCCAGGGTGGCCCGCTGCCGGGCAGCCTTTACGGATAATTCCAGCAGATTTCCCTCACCCGATGCAGCAGCACTACTGATTGCCAGTAAAGCTTCCTTTACCGCATCAGAATTTCTTGACCTTTTTACCGCATCAAGCCGGGCTATCTGAGAAGCTTTCACCTGGGCATTATCCACTTCTAACACATCAAATGCTTCATCTTCACCGGCAGCATTTTCAACCCGAAAGCGGTTCACCCCTACGATAATTTCCTTACCGGAATCTATTCGTGCCTGCTTCCGTGCAGCGGCTTCTTCAATCCGCATCTTGGGCAAGCCCTGCTGAATAGCTTTCGCCATACCGCCAGCCTCTTCTACTTCATCTATCAGCCTGAGCGCACGATTACACAAAGCATCTGTCAGGTACTCAAGGTAATAAGCACCACCGTAAGGATCAACAATGGGCGTGATACCGATTTCTTCCTGGAGAAACAGCTGCGTATTTCTGGCAATACGTGCCGAAAAATCAGTAGGAAGGGCAATCGCCTCATCCAGTGAATTGGTATGCAGCGACTGCGTACCGCCAAATACCGCAGCCATGGCTTCAATACAGGTTCTGGCTACATTATTAAAGGGGTCCTGTTCAGTAAGGCTATAGCCTGAAGTTTGAGAATGGGTCCTCAGCGCAAGTGACTTAGGATTTTGCGGGTTAAACTGCTGCATCAGCTTAGCCCAGATCAGCCGCCCCGCCCGAAGCTTGGCTACCTCCATCATATGGTGCATGCCTATGCCCCAGAAGAAGGAAATACGTGGCGCAAATTCGTCAATTTTGAGGCCGGCTTTCAAGCCGGTACGCACATACTCCAGCCCATCGGCCAGGGTGTAGGCCAGTTCCAGGTCAGCAGGCGCACCAGCTTCATGCATATGGTAGCCGCTGATACTGATAGAATTGAAGCGGGGCATGTGATCGGCAGAAAAGGAAAAGATATCCGAAATGATGCGGAGCGATGGTTCGGGGGGATAAATATAAGTATTGCGCACCATAAACTCTTTGAGGATATCATTCTGAATGGTTCCGCTCAGTTGTTCGGGCTTCACCCCCTGCTCTTCCGCAGCCACGATAAAAAAAGCCATCACCGGGATGACGGCCCCATTCATGGTCATGGACACCGACATACGCTCCAGCGGAATCTGGTCAAACAGAATTTTCATATCCTCCACAGTATCTATGGCTACGCCTGCTTTACCCACATCGCCTGATACACGCGGGTGGTCCGAATCATACCCACGGTGGGTGGCCAGATCAAAAGCTACTGAAAGCCCTTTCTGACCAGCAGCCAGATTTTTTCTATAAAAGGCATTGGACGCCTCTGCGGTAGAAAAGCCTGCATATTGCCGGATTGTCCAGGGACGGGAGGCATACATACTGGCATAAGGCCCCCTCAGATAGGGAGGTATACCCGCCACAAAATCTGTATGCCCGAGATCATCCAGCACTTCTGGCAGGTAACTACTTCTGATAGGTATTTTTTCAGGTGACTCCCATTCTTTATCCTGGTCAGCCGGCGGAGACGGCCGGTTATTGACATCCAGCTTGATTTTAGAAAAATCGGGCCTCATAGACTAAAAAAGTTTAGTTCCTGTAAAAGGTTCTCAGCAAATCGCGGCACATCCATCCCCAGGTAAATAATGCTGTGAAAACCGTACAAATGCATCTGCTGCGCAATCGGTTTGGCATAACCGGCGAGAACCAGTGGGCGTCCGTAGGAATCACTTCTGTCTTTGACCGACTGTGCTACCATTTGCTCATAATCATCATCATCTCCCAAAACCACCAGGGCATCGGCTTCCAATTTTACGATGGCATCCGGTGACAGATCAAGAAAGGATTCTTCCAGATAGATGGTTTTCATCCCTACCGATGCCAGGATATCTTCTACAAAAGCTCTTCTGGCATTAATCACTGCGGCCTTTGAAGATTTACTACAATTAATCAGCCCTACCATTGGTCTTGAATGTCCACGATCCTCTTCCTTATCCAGCAGATGCCTGATGCCTTCAGTAACAGCAGCCAGCCTTATTTCCTGCAGTAGTGGTGGATTATGCTCCTGTAAATCAATACGGGTAAAATGCTGGTCTTGTACGGGTGCAGTTTGTCGCGGCACATAACGATTCGCACCGACCATTGTTTTTTTCAGGCTGCGAAAATGCTCCAGATCAACTGCGGTATTTTCCCGGAGATCCTTGTGAATAACCTCTTTCTGAAAAGCCTGCAATAGTCCTCCCTCCGATTCTATACGCTGAAAATAGTCCCAGGCCTTTTCGGCAAGTTCGCTGGTAAGGCTTTCCAGCCCGTAAGCCCCCGCCAAAGGATCGTGTACCATATCCATGTAAGATTCATACTTCAGTAAATGGGATATATTTCTGGACATTCTACGGGCAAACAGATTATCGCAGGCATATTCACCATCATGCGGTAACAGGCAAACGGTCCGGCAATTACCCATCACCGCTGCCATGGCCTCCGATGTATTCCTCAGTAAGTTGGAATAAGTATCATAGGCCGCTTTATTGTAAATAGCACCTACTGCCCTGACGGGAGGGGACGATTTCAGTTTGATTTGATATGCTTCTGCTATCTGCCGGATGAGTAGGGGCATTGCCCTAAACTTGGCAAGGTCTACAAAAAAAGCAGAGCGGGTACTCAAGCTTATCTCCAATTGTTGCATCAGTAAGTCGGCATCCAGGCCCTTATCAGTGAGCTGGTGCAGGTATTCCACCAGCAGGGCAGCTGTAAGCCCGAGTTCCTGTACAGCACTGGCGCCGCTGTTGTAGAATTTACTACCATCAACAGAAAGTACTTTCATAGAAGGCCAGGACATCTTTAGCAGCTGGCAGAGGTGGTCCATACCGCCCTGATAGTCATAGCTACTGTACATATAATTTTCAATAGGGTTAAGATAAATTACCCCATGCGTACTATTGAAAATAGCTTCCTCTTTAGGATACCAATCCGGGTTAAATTTCCAACTTATGGATACAGCATCTCGTAGAATACCCTCCAGAAGTTTGTCAAAATTTATCGACTCAAAAGGGACTGATGAACAATCAAAAAGCAGTGCTTCAACGCCTCCTTCCAGAGCCTTCATAGCCAGCTGATTTATTTCCTGTTCATTTCTGCACTTTTCTAATGAGAGCAGTTCCTGATACTCCCAAGCCGGCCCAAACCTAGTGTCAGAAAAAGAGGAATTATAAAGATTTTTTTCAGGAATATCTTCTTTTGTATAGAAGGGATACACCCTGATACCCTCAATAACTTTTCCTAGCAAAATTTTTTCAAAATCCTTACCCGACAGATCAGATTCAGCCTGTTTGATCCAGTCCTTTTTGGCCTGTTTGGAAAAGCCTTGCCAGTAGTTTTTTTCTTCTTGATAATATGATGACATCCAGAAAGTTAAGTCAGAATAAGTGAAAAACAGATGAAGAATTATGCCACAACAGACACGTACAATTCTAAAAATGAACCGTTTATTTAAGGAAAAACATTACATAAAATTGCAGCTTAATTTGTAAAATTACTTATATAAATTATCACTTTATTTATTGTCAATATTCTTTAAGATGAGGAAAATTAATTTGATATTCAACCATTCCGGAGCGCATTTTTCAATAAAAAATTCCAGCGATGAGCGCAAATAAAAGTAGCGAAAAAAAATGAAAAAAATTTCTCCTACTTCTTGAAAAGTAGCTATAAAGAGAGCTAACTAGCTGTTTTTTAATTTGTTATAGCCAACCAGTTAAAGCATCATGTAAAAAAGGTTGATCATAATATTCTTATATATATTTTAATTATTTTAATATAATCTTTGGATAATTTTTAGCCTTTCGTAGTATGCATAGCTGTCAAGAAAAAGACTGTTTTTTTGTTTTCTAATTTTTTTTCATTTTTACCAACCCTCGCAAGTTAATTCTTCATTGAGAACCTAATTTGTGATCTTCGTAGTAATATCGGACACTACACTTGCTCAAATATTGATTATGCTTATGAGTCCTAACCCTATGCTGATGCAGAAAGATCATCAAACAGTCTGGAACAATTGTTTGCGGATTATTAGGGACAATGTAGGCGAGCAGAGTTTCAAAACATGGTTTGCCCCGATCAAGCCACTCAGACTGGTGAATAAAACACTGACATTACAAGTGCCCAGCCAGTTTTTTTATGAATGGCTTGAGGAGCATTATGTATACCTTCTGCGTAAGGCTATTGATGCTGAAATCGGCGTAGATGGACAACTGGAATATTCTGTGATTATTGATACTAACCATAAGACCAAAAAACCCGTTTCTGCTGCCCTTCAAAATCAACAAAAAACAACGAATCAGCGACAGCGCAGGTTTGCTTCAGATAACAATGATAAGTCAGGAAACCCTGCCCAACCCTATGACGGACCTTTTTCGTTTCAGAACATTGAAAGTCTGAAGATTGAGTCACATCTGAACTCTAAATACGATTTTGATTCTTACGTAGAAGGCGATTGTAACCGACTGGCCCGCTCGGCAGGTTATGCAGTTGCGATGAAACCAGGCAATACCGCTTTTAACCCGCTGATGCTCTATGGTGGAGTAGGGCTGGGTAAAACACACCTGGTGCAGGCGATAGGTAATGAAATCAAGAAAAATTTTGGTGGAAAATTCGTCCTCTATGTTTCTTCAGAAAAATTTACGTCCCAATTTATAGAAGCGCTGAAAAACAACAACGTCCAGAAATTCACCAATTTTTACCTGCAGGTAGAAGTGCTGATCATTGATGACATACAGTTTCTGTCTGGAAAGGAAAAGACGCAGGAGATCTTTTTCCACATATTTAACCATCTGCATCAGTCAGGCAAGCAGATCATCATGACCAGTGATTGCCCTCCCCGAGACCTCCT
>CAZFFW010000224.1:8460-9134 GCA_964518125.1 uncultured Porifericola sp. | reverse complement strand
CCCTCTTCGCTGTAAAAAATATTGATGTGGTAATCTTTCATACTACCGCTCCATTTTCAACATATTATTGAAGGATATATCCTTCACCCCTGACATGATTTTGCTAAGCAGTTTTTCTTTCTTCATTCCTAAAAAGGATAAACGCGGCATTAACAAAAGAAACTATCCTTATTCAATTTTTCCCGGAAGATAATTTCCTATCTCTGGCTAAAGTATGTGATTTCAGTTTGCTCATAATAGCAAGTTTTTGCGATTTGCCGGAAGACGTTACAAGCCGCCAATTTTAAGAAAATGACTTAGAGTTAAAAAAAAGGTGTGTTTAACTTTAGCCTGAAGAATAAAATTAGATGTCGATAAAAGATATTCTCTGTTCCTATAATCTAATTCAAGCTTCAAAAGCAAACATTAAATATAAAATTTCTAAAGACAAACCTCTAAAGTCATGTTCTCGAAAATAAAGGAAACCCTGCAAAAAGCGTTTGACACTGATTCGCACTCTATGAAAGAGTTTGTTGATATTGCTCTTAAGGACGGAGTTTTGACTGAAGAGGAAGAAATTGATTTATATCATCTTGCAGAAAAAAAAGGTATTGACCTCCAAGAGTTTAAATTTTACCTACATAAAAAACAAGAGGAGATAAAAGACCAGAACTGGAAAAAACTGGAAGCCAAAG
>CAZFFW010000224.1:7929-8442 GCA_964518125.1 uncultured Porifericola sp. | reverse complement strand
AACACGGATACCTACAAAAAAAGAACTCGATATCCTTGAAGATCTAGCGAATGATTTCTGCCTTAATAATGCTGAATTTAAGTCCCTTATACAGCGTAAAAAAGAGGAGGCAAATATATCCGTGTCATCCAAAGAAGTTGAAAAACATGCTGCCAAAGTGATTCAAACAGCAAAAATACTCACAAAAAACATCGAAAGTAAGCGCAAACTTTTAAAAAATGAATGGAAAAAAGCTACAATAGATTACAAGGAAAAAATAGAGAAGTTAGCCCCAAATAATGATGATGCTATCAGGTGGTTTAACTCTCTTTCATCTGAAGAAAAGAAGGAAAAGAGAATTAAGGAACGTTGGCTTTTGGGTGCAAATAAAGAAGAAGTAGTCTTTTCTTACCAAAAATGGGAAATAGGCCCTAAAATTTCAGAAGTCAACGAAGAGTATAACCAACAAATCGAGCAGTTTTATCAAGAGGCAAATGAAGTTGCTGAGCAAGAAAGAAATCTCATCGAACAATC
>CAZFFW010000224.1:0-7919 GCA_964518125.1 uncultured Porifericola sp. | reverse complement strand
GAATTAAAGAAGTCATTAAAATCAGATGTAGTATTAAAAAAGCTCGAAGGATTTTTAAGCGTAGATATCAGGGCCGAGATTTTAGTAACTATCAATGTTAATATTGATAGTAGTTGGGTAAAAGGGGCATTTAGTGGAATAAAGAGCATACTGGAAAGCCCTAAGGCCACAGATGGGGTGGTCAAAATAATTAAGGCTTTTAAACCATTCAAGGCATAGTAAAGGCTATCAATCCAAATGGCAAGTTAGAAAGTTGGTGTCTGTTGTTTGACCTCCTTTGTAAACTGAGGCCATAAGGGGTTGAGCACGGCTGCAAATTGAAGCCACCATTTCCATTCAAAAGCCAAAACATTGCATGAACCTCGAACCTGTAACCGCTCCGCGGCGGCCTGTATCCTTCAACTTTTAACCTGTAACTTTAACCTCCCCTTACCTCGGCACCTCTACCTTATCAATTATCTGCTGCAGTACTTCCTTCACGCGGCGGCCTTCCATCTCGGCTTCGGGCGTGAGGATGACGCGGTGCACCAGCACGGGTATCGCCATGGATTTGATATCTTCCGGTGTCACAAAGTCTCGGCCGTTGATGGCGGCATAGGCTTTGGCGGTGGTCAGGATGGCCAGGGAGGCGCGGGGGGAGGCACCCAGGTAAAGCTCGTGTGATTGACGGGTTTCCTGCACCAAAGTAGCGATGTAACCCAGCAGGTGATCCTCCACATGAATTTCCCCAATCTTGGCCCGGTAAGCGATCAGTCCTTCCGCGCTGATAACCGGCTTTACCTGTGAAATATCCTGCCGGTTGCGGCGGCGGTGAAAACGCTCCAGCATCATGGTTTCTTCCTGCAAGGAAGGGTAATCTACTTCAATTTTGAACAGAAAGCGGTCCAGCTGGGCCTCGGGCAGGCGGTAAGTACCTTCCTGCTCAATGGGGTTCTGCGTAGCCAGCACCAGGAAGGGTTCTTCCATTTTAAAGGTGTGGATGTCGGCGGTGACCTGCCGTTCTTCCATTACTTCAAAAAGGGAAGCCTGCGTCTTGGCCGGGGCACGGTTGATCTCGTCTACCAGTACGATATTGGAAAAAATGGGGCCTTTGCGGTACTCAAAGTCAGTGGTTTTGGCATTGAAGATCGAAGTACCTAACACATCGGAGGGCATGAGGTCGGGTGTGAACTGTATGCGGGAGAAATCTACGGAAACGGTTTTGGCCACCAGCTTGGCGGTGAGGGTTTTGGCCACGCCCGGCACCCCTTCCAGCAGCACGTGTCCGTCGGCCAGCAAGGCGGTGATGATGAGGTCTATCATTCGCTCCTGTCCGACAATCCATTCACCGATATTTTTGCGAATACGCCCGACGCTCTCTGACAGTTGACTCAGGTCAATGCGGTTCTCAAATTGTGGTTGATCAAATGATGATGCTTCTTCCATGGGTCAGATAATAGCTTTTTGGGTATAAAATATGTCAATGCATTGGTTTAACCGAATGAGTTCTTCGGCCGGGATGTTCTTTTTTTCCTGCAAATCCAGAATGAGGTCAAACGTTTTGTTTACCTCCTCCCGTGCTTTGCCGCTTTTGTGCGCTACACGCTCACGGAAAGCCTCCTCCTGCCACTCGCCCTGCAGCCGGTAATGGCTCAGCAGGTATTCGCGAAAATAGATAATTTTTTTCTTTGCCATCTCCCGGTGGCTGGCGCCCCGCATAAAGAGGTTACCGACGGTCTCTACAAACTCCAGCGTAGTATTGGCCGGAGGCTGCACCACCGGAATGGCCCGCTGCCGCCGTTTGGACTCAAAAAGTATGAATAGCAGCAGCCCGGCAGCGGTGAGGTAAACCGCCCAGCGCAGGGGCGCTACGCTTAACACAAAGCGCAGCGGCGTAGTGGATTCCATACGGCCCAGGTGGTAATATTCGTTCCAGACCAGGTCGCGCTGCGGCAAAAGGTTGAGCGAAGCGGTCGTTTCCTGGGTAAGGCTTTCCTGCAGCATAAAATAATTGGTATAAGCCTGAGGCACACTGCTCAGCAGCAGTTCGCCCTGACCCTGCCGGTAGCGCAGCAGCACGGCCTGTCCGTCTTCATTCTCGGCCAGTACTGCTGCCCGGCTGCTGTCGTAGGCCGAAAAGTAGTACAGACTTTCTTTAATCTCCAGCGTATCGCCATCTTCCACCAGCGATTCTATCAGGTCGGCATCGGTTTCTATCTGCAGGGTATCGGCCAGTTTGCCGCCAAATTCACGGGCAGTTGCCAGCACATGCGCTCCGCTGTCGAGCAGTTGCAGCAGGGCTTCGGTATCCTCTTTGTCAACCCTCAACCTAGCCGCCAGCAGGAAGATATTTTCTCCCGAATAAGTTTCCCTGATTTCATACAAAGTCTTGTAGCTCGGGCTGACTGAAGCTTCAGGGAAGAGATAATCCAGGTTTTCGTAAAGAATGAAAGTGCCGTAAGGACTGGTATCCTCATGATGCAGGGTAAAGCTCCAGTCGGTAGGCTTGGGTGCGAAGATCTCCACCAGGATCAGGATGAGCAAAGCGGTCCCCAGGATGATGTAGTACTTTAGCTCCTGCTTCATGCCTTGACCCTTAATTTACTACTGATCTGCTGATGCAGGCGGTTTACTTTTTCATAAAACTGCCCATCAACCGGAAATTCGCCGTACCAGGCATATTCGTAATAAATACTCAGGCGGCGGAAATCTTCAAGAATGGGCTGCCCCTGTAGCTCCCGCTGGTAATCTGCATTGGTTTTTCCAGGGTTCCAGTGGATAAGGCCTGCATCGGTAAGTCTTTTCAGGGTAAAAATGTAGAGCAGCCGGACTGCTAAACGAAAATCACGTGACTGCTGTGCTTTGCTGATCTCTTCTTCAAAATTGATTTCATGGATAGCCTGCTCCATCACCTGCTGCATGCCTACATCTGCGGCGGTTTCATCCCTGCGGAATAGACCGCTGATGCTGACCCCCATCAGCTTGAGAATGGCGAAGAGGATCATAGCTGCGCAGAAAATATACAGCAGCCAGTCAATCGGAAAGTCAATCTGCACACTGCCAAACAGGCGGGAAAGCTGCTCCAGCAGCCAGCGCTTGAACTGCTCCCACCAGCTGATGGTCTGCTCGTAGCCGAAGCGATAGTCAAAGGTATCATCAGCACGGTACTGCTCCATTACCTCCGCCGGAATAGTCCGGCTCTCTAGCTGCGGCTGCAGTGCATCATTATAAATATATACCTGATCGGGGGCGCGCTCCTGTGCCCTGCCCGGCAGCAGGGGCAGCAGCAGCATCATACCCAAAAGCGATCGGCGCAGTGTTCCTGATAGCATCTTTACCTGCCTCATCCTGGTGTTAATGGTCAGGGGCTAATTTGTAGAAAATGGAGGCTTATCACAACAAAAGAGCAGAAATAATGCGCCGCTCCTGAATTTGGACAGAAAAATTGCTCTCCGGCGTATAGAATTCATCCAGACATTGTGAAGAAGGATAAAAAGCATTATTATCGGCATTTTGACGAAACAACCTGCCAAACACATGGAAAAAATTAACATTGGTGTTGCCGGACTGGGATTTATCGGTCCAGCGCACATTGAAGCATTAAGAAGAATTCCCAACCTCAATGTTGTCGCTGTCAGCGACTTCAACCTGGAGATCGCCCAGTCCAAAGCCGAAGCCCTGGGCATTGAGCACGCCTACGGCAGCTTTGACGAACTGCTGCAGCATGAGGGGATACACTGTGTACACATCTGTACGCCTAACTACCTGCACTACGAAATGGCCAAAAAGGCGCTGGAAGCAGGCAAACACGTAGTCTGCGAAAAGCCACTAGCTACCACTGTGGCCGAAGCAGAAGAACTGGTGGCCATGGCAAAGCAAAAAGGGCTGGTGAATGCCGTGCATTTCAACCTGCGCTTTTATCCCCTGGTAAGGGAGATGAAAAGCATGCGCGAAAGCGGCAAACTGGGCGAAGTGTATTCGGTAATTGGTACTTACCTGCAGGACTGGCTCTACTACGCCACCGATTACAACTGGCGCCTGGAGCCTGAGCAGTCAGGTGACTCCCGGGCCATTGCCGACATTGGCTCCCACCTGCTGGACCTGGTAGAGTACATTTCCGGCCTGGAAATTACCGAGGTAATGGCAGATTTCAGTACCGTACACAAAACCCGCAAGAAGCCGCTCAAGCCGGTAGAAACCTATTCGGGCAAAATGCTAAAACCAGAAGATTATGCGGATGTGCCCATCAATACGGAGGATTACGCCAACGTAATGCTGCGTTTTAGCAATGGCAACAAAGGTGTGGTGACAGTGAGCCAGGTAGCGGCAGGACGCAAAAACCGCATCAACCTGGAGTTTTCAGGTTCGGAGCAGGCTATGCACTGGTGCTCAGAATCGCCTAACGAGCTGTGGATCGGCAAGCGCGACGGTGCTAACCAGTCACTACTAAGAGACCCCTCCCTGGTACACCAAGAAGCAGGAGAGCTCATCTCTTTTCCCGGCGGCCACAATGAGGGTTTTCCGGATACTTCCAAGCAGATGTTCAGGAAGGTATATGCTGCTATCAGAGCCGGCAAGCAGGAAGAGGATGCTTATGCTACCTTTGAGCATGGCCTGCGCGAGCTGCGCCTCTGCGATGCCATCATAGAAAGTAACAAAAAGCAGGGCTGGGTGAAGCTTTAGTCTTGCGACTACCAGGTGTAAGAGCGTGATTAATCACGCTCTTACTTTTACCTTTCTTTTCTTTTGGGGTAACCTTCAGAGACTATTGGTTTCTCTCAATAGCATTTCAATAAATTTTCCTGCCTTGCTACCTTCTCCTGGGCATTATTTGCCTCTCTCCACTTGTATATACAAGTTAAAATGCTAAATTTGTTCCAGCTATGCAACTAGCTCGTTACCTGCAGCTCCATGCGCTTTTGAAGAAGCAGATACTGTCCGGTGAATTCGCCGAAGGAAGCCTGCTTCCCTCGGAAAATCAGCTGAGCAGCCAGTACCAGATCACCCGGAGTATGGTGCGACAGGCCCTGAACGAACTGGAAAAGGAAGGCCTGATCCGCAAGCAGCAGGGGAAGGGTAGCATCGTGGAGCGAAAAGATCAGCGGCTGGGATTGCTCTCTTTCCGGGGTTTTTCGGAAGTACTGAACAGTAGTGACCATCAGGCGTCCTCGCGTTTTCTGCAGCCTCCGCATCAGGAAAAGTGGAACGAAAGCTTCTTTTTTGAATTGAGTGAAGCGGAAAAAAAGCAAGGCTGCATTGTACTAAAAAGATTAAGGGAAGTAGATAGCCAGCCGGTAATGCTGGAGTACACCTTTCTTCCCGATGTGCTGGAGGATTTTTTGAGCAAAGAATGGGTAGAGGGCTCTCTTTTCAAAACCTTGCTTACCCACTACCAGATCAGCATGAGCAGTGTAGAACAGTACATACGCGCTATACATGCAAGCCCGGTAATGGCAAAGCACCTGGAGGTTACGGAAGAAACGCCTCTTCTGAAGATTAACCGCAGATATGCTACCACTAAGGAAGGCTTTTTTGTCTACAGCACACTCTATTGTAATACCGAGCAGTATGCTATCGGTAGCTACCAGGAATAAACTTTTTAAAATATATACTTATGGACAAGATCACCGAACTCGCCAAAATGATTGACCACTCCCTGCTGCACCCCACTATGGATGATGCTACGCTCAGGGAAGGCTGCCAGCTAGCCCGTCAGTACAATGCTGCCTCAGTATGCATCAAGCCCTACGCCATTGCACTGGCAGTGGAAGAACTGAAAGGCTCCGATGTGCTGGTAGGCACCGTCATTGGTTTTCCGCAGGGAAACTCCAGCATTGAGGTAAAAGTCTTTGAGACTGAGCAAGCATGCAAGGCTGGCGCTGTAGAAATTGACATGGTCGTCAACATTGGCAAAGTGCTGGGCGAAGACTGGGACTATGTACGAAAAGAAATTAAAGCGGTAAATGATACCACTCATCAGCATAACGCCATCCTTAAGGTCATCTTTGAGAACGACTTTCTGCCCGAAGACAAATTTAAAATCAAGCTATGCGAAATCTGCAGCGAGCTGAAGGTAGATTTTGTCAAGACCTCTACCGGCTATGGCTTCGTCAAAGGCAGCGACGGTAAGTATAGCTACCAGGGGGCTACCGAGCATGACCTGAAGCTGATGCGCAAACATACCGCTGAGGGCATTCAGGTAAAAGCAGCCGGCGGTGTCCGTACGCTGGACGACCTGCTCAAAGTCAAAGAACTGGGAGTAACCCGTATCGGGGCTACGGCTACCGCGGCTATGCTGGACGAAGCCCGCCAGCGCTTTGGCGACGGAAGCGAAAGCACCGAAGGCCGGAAGTTCGGAGAAACACCCGGTTATTAATCACCTGACATGAAGCTGCTGCCGATCATAAACGAACTGCTGGAATTACTTTCCGCTAAAGAGCTTCTTGGCGACAAGCAAATGTTTGTCGGCCTGGATGGTTACGTAGACCGTATCCAGAAAGTGGTGCAGTCGCAGCAGGGCAGTGAGAGTGTATATTTTGATACGATCCCTGCCCTGGCCGAACGCATCAACCGAGCCGCCGGCAAAAGCGCCCAGCTGGAACTGTTCAACCAGACGGTAAAAGCCGGGGGTAATGCCCCTATCATGGCCCATGCGCTGGGCCGACTGGGACTACCTAACTACTGCCTGGGAAATTTTGGAGAGGACACCATCCACCCGGTATTCCGGACAATGTCCGACAAGTGTAAGCTGCTCTCCCTGGGAAAACCCGCTGAAACCAATGCGCTGGAGTTTGACGATGGCAAGCTGATTCTTTCTGAACTCAGTGCTTTCAGTCGGCTGGATTGGGCTTTTGTACAACAGCAGTACAGTGTTGGCCAACTGCAGGAGTTCATGAACCACTGCGAGATGATTGCCCTGGTTGACTGGTGCAACCTGCCCCTGGCTACCGATATCTGGCGCGGCATACTGAAAGATGTGCTGCCTGCCCTGGATGCCTCCCGAGAACGGAAATACTTTTTTGACCTGGCTGATCCCAGCAAAAAATCGGAAGCAGAAATACTGCAGGTAATGGAGGTCATCAGTGGCTACAGCGCCTACGGAGCAGTGACCCTGGGCCTCAACGAAAACGAAGCCTATCGCCTGGCTCACGTACTTTTCAGCAAAGCAGGTAAAACATTGCCTGCCACTATGCCTCTGGAAGACCTTAGCCAACATATTTTTGACAATATGTCCATTTCCATGCTACTGGTTCACCCACTGGACCGTACGGTGATTGTCAGCCGGGAGGAAGTACGGAGCGTCAGTGGCAGGTTGGTGAAAAAGCCCCTCATTTCTACCGGTGGGGGGGATAATCTCAACGCAGGCTTCTGCCTGGGTCGTCTATTGGGCTGTAGCCCCAGCACTGCCGCAGTACTGGGCATGGCCACTTCGGGGGCCTATGTGCAGGATGGACAGAGTCCGGACCTGCTCCGCCTTCAAGCTTACCTGCAACAGTGGAAGGCTGAATTATAAGTCAAAGTTCGAGGTAACTACTATTACATACCTGGTTTTTCTTCATGATATGAACCAGGCACCGAATACCGTAAACGCATAACCAAATACGCCATGTTCCAATTAGGATTTGTCAGCGCCATTCTGGCCAGCAAAAGTTTTGAGGAAGTAGTAGACTTCGCTTCCGACAATCGCTTCGCCTGCATAGAGATGATGTGCTGGCCACTGGGTAAGGCCGAAAGGCGCTATGCCGGCGTTACACACATTAACGTGGATGCGCTAGACGACGCACAGGTGCAGCACATTCAGCAGTACCTGCAGCAGAAAAATGTATTCATCTCAGGCCTAGGCTACTATCCCAATCCCCTGGATGCTGACGAGGCCAAGGCGCTGCATGAGATTGAACATATCAAAAAAGTGATCAGGGCGGCAGCAAAGCTGGGGATAC
>CAZFFW010000223.1:0-9206 GCA_964518125.1 uncultured Porifericola sp. | reverse complement strand
GAATCAAAAAATCCGTCCTTATAGATGAAGTTGCCCTGGGTATTGGAGTTACCGGCAATGAAGAGGAACTGCTGCCCGTATTCACGGTTAAAATCCACTTCACTCCAGATGCTGGTCAGCATGTATTCATTAGAGGTCTTCTCGGCTTCTTCCGTCCACATAGCTGTCCACTCAGTTTCCAGTGTATGCCCACTATTACTCCTGATATCTTCCAGCACAGGAACTGCCTCAGCCCACTTCCTTTGTTGCATATATGTTCTCGCCAGAAAAGCCGCTGCCGCATGTTTGTCTACACGTCCGAACGGTGAGACGCTCACCGGCAGCAAACTAACGGCTTCTTCCAGGTCCTGCTCAGCCTGCTGCCAGGTTTCGGCTTCCGTACTCCTGGGCATATTCAATGCTTCTTCTATAGATAGCGTTTCGGTGATCAATGGAAGCCCTCCAAAGTAGAGTGCACCCCAGTAATAGGCATAGCCTCTGAAGAACAGGGCCTCACCCTGAATCCTGTCTGCTAGCTCCGGATTTGTACCTCTGATATTATCCACATTTTCCAGCACCACATTGCTCCTGAAAACCATATCTCTAAAAATGAGGTCCCACTCTCTGGAGGTCGTGGCAGGGCCCATGGCATTGGTACTTATTTCCAGGCCATAAAAGCGGTCGGCCGTCAGGTTATCGCTTCTGAACTCAGTTTTGGTAGGCAGCCAGACAGTAGCACCTTTCCAGGCACTGTATACTGATACAATGGCTGACTCCAGGTCTGAGGCTGTTTTGTAAAAAGTACCTGTATTAGAAGTATCCACAGGTGGCAGGTCAAGGAAATCATCGCTGCAAGCCTGAGACAGTACAGATAAGGCTAAGACGGCAAAGAGTATTTTAGATATTTTCATTTTCATAGCTCGTTAGAATTGAACATTTATTCCAAAAACAACTCTCCTGGAGAGCGGATAAACCCCGAAGTCATGTCCTGCTTCACGGGTTAAGGTCTCTCCTGCATTGGACACACCTTCCGGATTGTATCCGATGTATTCAGTAAACAGGGCCAGGTTATCTCCTGTACCATATACCCTTACCGAACCTAAGCCAATTCTCTCTACCAGTGCGTTGGGCAGGGTATAGCCTATGGTGATGTTTTTGATCCTCCACCAGTCGGAGTCAAACAGCCAGCGTGTGTTTCCAATAGTATTGCCAGAGGTAGCTACCCCGGCATAATTGATGGTGGGGGTCATGCCATCTCCCGGGTCATCTTCAGACCTCCATCTGTTTACCCAGTTTGCGGTATACCCTTTGATACGCAGGGGGTGAGGATTGTCATAGTACCTGCCCACGGCAAAATATGTATGATGGCCGCCTGCTCCATTGATGAAAATGCTCAGGTCAAAGTTTTTATACCGAAACTCATTAGTAATTCCCGCATTCCAGATCGGATAAGGCTGTCCGGCAAAAATCCGGTCATCATTATCAACGTCCCCATCGCCATCCACATCCTTGAAGCGGACACTGCCAACCCGCTCATTACCAAACAGGAGTCCTGCGGCAACGGCTGCGTCATACTCCGTTTGTGTTTCAAAAATACCATCCGCCACCATAAGGTGCATAGCGCCCAGGGGCTGACCTATTTCGTTCCGGGTAGCCTGTGGTGCGTAGAAAGGGCCGTTCACAATGGGATCTCCATTGGGTCCCAGTTCCAGTATCTCATTTTTATTCCATGACATATTTAGTCGGGTAGTCCACCTGAATCCTCCCTGGTTGATATTATTGGAAGTGAGATCCAGCTCAATTCCTCTGTTGCTTACCATACCGATGTTTTGCAGGGCTGACTCAAAACCAGTGATTGCAGGAACGGGCACGTTCAACAATAAATCTTCCGTAATATTATCATACAACTCAACTGTCAGTCCGAACCGATCTTCCAGAAATCCGATGTCAAGCCCTAAGTTGGTGGAGGTAGTACGTTCCCAGCCTAAATTCTGATTCGCATACCTTCCGGGTGCTAGGCCTGGCAGCAGGTCTTCATTGACTCCCAGCGCAGCGTTGGCGCTGATCAGGGTAGCAATGGCGCTGTAATTACCAATCCGGTTATTACCTGTCTGTCCCCAGCTGGCCCGCAGTTTCAGGTTGGATAAGAGGGGGCTGTCAGCTAAAAATGCTTCTTCGCTCACGCGCCAGGCTCCAGAAAGGGAAGGGAAGATACCCCATCGGTTGTTCTCTCCAAAACGAGAACTTCCATCTCTACGGATACTGGCGGTCAGATAATATTTGCTGTCAAAATTGTAAGTTAACCTACCAATCATTGACAAGAGTGACCATTCATTTATATTCTGGTCCCACTGGTCAATAGAAGTCGCATTATTGATGGTAGGAGACAGGCTGTTGGCATGACCTACACCCCTGAAATAGGTGCTTTTACTTTGTTCTTTCTGGCTGGTATATCCCAAAAGGGCAGTCAGGTTATGTTTGTCAAAAGTTTTAGTAAAGTTCAAGGTATTCTCCCATAGCCAGTTGGTAGACCAGGCGTTCCAGAGTTGGGTGCTGATCTGTCCGTTGCCTCCCGCCTCATTGGCAAAAATTTCTCTGTCAAGTGCGTTGTAGTTAAGTCCCACAGAAGATCGAAAATGCAAACCTTCAATAATTTTGAAATCCACGAAAGAAGTAGACAGTACCTGGCTCCTTTTGCGCTCATCAGGTACATTCTCAAACCTCAGGAAATAAGGACCCAGGTTATTTCTGCCCGAGTTCCATTCATTAAGATAGTCACTCACAATAGAGCCACTTTCCGCATCGTAGCGATAATCAAAAGGCACTATAGGTGTGTGCCAGATCATTCTGTTGACTGAATTATCTTTGCCTTCTGTGTCCCGGTCTACCTGTAGTGAATAGCTGGGAGCGATGTTCAGGCCTAGGGTAATCTTTTCGTTTAGTTTGGACTCCAAATTCAGGCGTGCAGAATACCTTTCAAAGCCGGTTCCCCTGATGATACCTTCCTGGTCAAAATAATCCATAGAGAGGAAATAGCTGGTTTTATCAGAGGCCCCCGACAATGAGACATTATGATTTTGAATAGGCGCATTATCTCTGAACAGGTAGTCCTGCCCATCATAAGTAGTCAGATTCCCACTTGTCCACTCCGGGTTGATCCAGTAGTCGCGGGGCCTGACACTATTGGGGTCATTTGCGCTATTATTGGCAGGATCACGATCAACCCAGGCAAAGTTCCTTGAGGAGGTGATCATCTCGCCAAACTCATTGGCATCCATGAAGTCCATCAGTTTCTCGGGTTCCTGTACGCCGTAGAAAGACGAGTAGGTGACTGCCAGCTTGCCTTCTTTCCCTTTTTTGGTAGTGATGATCACCACACCATTAGAGCCTCTTGAGCCATATATGGCCGCTGAAGCAGCGTCTTTGAGCACCTCAATGGATTCTACATCTGTCATGTTCAGGTTACCGATGATCTGGGGGTCTTCTATGGGAAACCCGTCTACCACGTAAAGAGGGCCATTGGCCGAGTTGATGGAGGCGGCTCCTCTTATCCTAACAAAAGGCGCATTACCGGGCACGCCACTGGTCTGCTGTATGCTCACCCCTGACATCTGCCCCTGAAGGGCTTGGTCAATACGCGTAGCAACCCTTAAACGCAGATCCTCTCCATCTATACTTGAGATTGCGCTGGTCAGATCTCTTTTATTCTGTGTGCCATAGCCCACTACTACTACCTCTGATAGTGCCTGTATGTCAGGCATCAGGCTAACATTGATGATGTTCAGGCCTCTGATTTCCACTTCTTCAGAAGTGAAGCCAATAGAAGAAAATAAAAGCACCTTTACTTCATCATCCACCGACAATGAATAGTTACCTTCAATGTCACTTACAGTTCCGCTGGTTGTTCCTTTGGCAAGCACATTGACACCCGGCAGGGGTTCCCCGCTTTCTCCATCGGTGACTTTACCTCTGATCACCTGCTGTAATACCTTTTCAGGGATCATGGCAATACGTCCATTTATCATTGGGATAGAGCTCCGTACATCACCATCCTTCTCTTTGTTATCATCCGGCCCGGCCCTTTTGAGCCCTTCAGGTAACCTTTCACGAAAAAGGATAACCTGATCACCATAAATGCGAAAAGATAGGTTTCTGTTTTTAAAAACTTTCTTCAAAACGCTACTCAAGGGCTCATCTGAAGCACTAAAGCTTATTTTTTCTTCTACATTAACCTGGTCATTGCTAAAGACAAATACATAACCCGTAAGTAATTGAAGTTCTTCTATCACCTGGGCAATACTTTTTTCTTTAGCCTGCAAGCTGATTCTCTTCTCAACCTGTTCTGGCTGTAGACTGGCCTGCAGCATTTGCCCCATTGTCGCATGCATACTGACCATTAAACATACAATTAGCATCATACTACTGCGTATTTTCGGATGAAGGAGTAGAGTGGGCAATATATCTGCCCACTTTGCCAAATTTTTCATAAATTGACATCGTTTAAGTTAAACATGTATAAAGTGCAGTAGAGAAAGAGCCTGTCCGCCAAGACCCTTCTTTCTCTGGCTGCCAAAAATCCGGGGCCGGGTGATTTTCATCCGGCCCTTTTTTTATTTTGCTCCCTGGCAGCCTGCACCATATAGAATGACGCGTTTTCCCTCTTCCCGGAATTCAAAGGTGTTGGTCATGGCCAGGGTATTGAGTATCTCCTGATAAGAATCTTTTCTGAAAGTACCGGTCATGCTACATTTACGCAGCATTTCATTTTCAAATACTACCTCAATGTCAAAGTAGCGCTCCAGTTCTTCAGCAATTTCACTTAGGGTTTGGGCCTGGAAGACAATCTTATTTTCCATCCATGCAAGGTTGGGCGCTACTTCCGTAATTTCTTTGGAAACCTGCTTTTCGGCTTTAGAGTATGAGAGCTTTTCATTGGGCTGTATCAGCGTGGCCTCTACTTTTTCATCAGGATGCAGGAAGGCTACTTTACCACTGCTGACGGTAGTCTCAATTTTACTGTCTTCCGCATAGGCTTTGACGTTAAAAGAAGTACCCAGTACTCGGATCTTACCTTCTGGAAGCTCAATGATGAAGGGCTTCAGGGTATCCCTTGCCACATCAAAAAAGGCTTCTCCATCCAGGATCACCCGGCGCTCCTCCTCGTCAAATGAGAGCGGAAATTGAAGGCTGCTTTCTGTATTGAGGTAAACTATTGTGCCATCAGGAAGGCGCAGCTGCTGCTGTTCTCCTTTCCGGGTTTGGGCCTGCTGGAGATGCTGATCACTGAAAAAGGGCTGGTACATCCAAAGAAGCAGCGTTGACAGGAGAAATAAAGAAATGATGGCTGCTGCTGGCAGGTAAGGCCTCCAGGCAAAAGTAGTTGTCTTCCAATCTTCCTGTTCTATCCGCGTATGGATGCGGGCATACACTTTATCAGGATCAGGAAAGTGGGTTTCCTGTCCCCCCAATCGCCATGCTTTTCGCAGCGCCTCATACTCAAGCTGATTGCGCTCTGACTGCTTACACCAGGCTCGCAGTAGTTGCTCTTCTTCCGGATCAGTTTCGCCAGACAGGTGTCTGATAATGAGTCTTTGGTAGTCCATAGTTGCTGTGTTACAACCTGAAGACAGCCAGAAACTAAAATACCCCTACGAGCTTACCAGATTTTTTTCAAAAAAATTAAATATAGCCTTAGGTATGTCCTTTTGGGGGTTAGGGGTTAGAAATTAAAATATTCGTAAGCCAATCTGCCAGGGCAGTAACTCAGAAATCGTATCAAATGAGTATGGGCCGATGATTTCAAACCGAATAATAAATAAGAAGGCGGGGAATGCTATAAAAATGAAAGCAGCAGGGTAAGGGGCAGCAATTTTACCAGCTTGGATAGAGAGTGTTTAATATCCTCGTGCTGCTGATAGCTCTGTACGTTTTCTCTAAGGATGAGTGTCGCCTTGAGCAGTTGATTCTCCACGGTTTTTATAGAGATATGAAGTAATTCTGCCACCTCCTTGTATTTCATGCCATCAAGCCGAACCATCTGAAAAATTAGCCTGCAGCGAGGAGGTAGCTTCTCTACAACAGTTTTAATTAAGGCATCAAGTTCCTGCTGTAGGTACTCGTATTCCGGATCAGAGTGATGTTCATACGAGATATTCTCAATGGCATCTAGGTTTTCAATGTAAAGCCTCTTGTTATTTTGCTGGATGAAGTTAAAAGATTGTCTTTTTATGGCTGTAAAAAGATAGCTATCAAGCTGAAGGACTTCAGCTAAGCCTTGGCGGTTCTTCCAGATCCTGATGAAGACGTCGGACACTACTTCTTCGGCCCCTTGCTCCGTTTTTACGTAGTACACTGCCCAGCGAAACATCTTCTGATAGTAGGCATCAAAAAATGAGCGGAAAGCATTTCTGTCATCCTGCTTTGCTATCCTTTCAATCAAAAGTGCGATGTCGGCATGATGGGCCACTTTGGTATCAAGTATGGTTATAGGTTACCTAATCATACAGTAAAATTTAATGAATAAAAAAAATTTGATAAAAAAACCCAATATTTGCAAAAATGAGCTTTTTAATATGGTTAATTAGATAATATTAATATAACGTATTTGTCCGGTAAATAAGCCTTGATAACATGGTGAACAGCGACATAACATAGCAGGAAAAGTAATATGCGCACATCAGAGGTGATATTGCATATGGTAGAGGACTGTTCCCCAGCCGCTTTAATCCTTTGGAACGCTCAATTATATGAGCTATATACACCATTCAAGGCGTACACAATGTTAGGACTTTTGCTTTGTTGATTATAACACAGGGATAGGTGAGAAATAAAGCTGATTGAACACATAATTGGAAAGTTGGCTATGCTTAATTATTTGGCAAACTGGACCTGCTGTGGACGATGTAGTAGTGCAGCATACCATAAGATACTATCCTAATCCTATATAAAATAAACTCCTTATTGAGCATGGAAGAGACTGGGTAGGGGGAGAGATCAGCATTTACAATATGCTCGGTAAGTTAATCAGCACACGATCAATTGATGAAAGTATCACTGAACTTCAACTTGAAAGCCTTACTCCTGGAGTTTATTTTATAAGCCTGGTAAATGGGACGAGTCATTTTTCTTTTAAGATATACAAGCGATAAACTTGATCTAGCTCTGCTTAATTCAGCAATTTCATTATTAGGTTTGTGAGTACCTCTTATGAAATGAAGGACAATATTATAAAGTATGGTTGTGAACGAACCATTCAATGTATGCAGGAATTTGGGTGCCCAGGTAATAAGGCATATTCATCAGCAGGTAAGGTACTCCTGCCGGTGTTTGCGTTTTGATCACCTTAAACTCACCGGCATACATCCTTACTGCATAGGGATGTGAAGCACGTTCTACAAACTGATGCAAAGATTTTAAGCTGCCGGTACTCCCTGATTTGATTTCGATAGGAATGATTTTGCTTTGATGTGTATAGAGTAAGTCAACCTCAGAAGAAGCCTGGTTTTTCTCCCGTACCCAAAAAAACGGCTTTTTATTGCTCAGGCTGTTGAGTGAGAGAAGCTCCTGGTTGATCAGGTGGGGAATGATACTTCCTTTGTAGGCGTTGCTCATATCCTGTAGGCTGAGCATCTCCGCCTGTATTCCTAACACATGGTTCACCAGTCCGGTATCTAACAACTGTAGCCTAGGGGATTTTTTCAGGTCTGGCTTCAGAGGTACTTCCATATCAGTAGTAGGATACATGAGTTGGATCACTCTGGCCTCATCCAGACTGCGCATGGCTTCTCCTACTTCACGGGAGCGGTAGTTAGAATTACCAAAGTGCTGAAACTTGATACGCTGATCAATATATAGAGGAGCTGTAGCCATTATATGTTTAATGACTTTACGCTCCGTATCATTTCTGGCATATTTCTCTACATCGTTCTGATAGGTACCCCAGATGCTTTCGTAAACCGAAGGCAACTGCATCATATTTTGTTCCTGAACATAGGTCCTCACCACCTCAGGCATTCCACCCATGACGGCATAGGTATGGAATAAATCCAGTAGGGTAGTATGCGCAAAAGGTTTGATCGGTACCTGTTGCAGTTGTTGCAAAGCTGCCTGGTGGTCGATCGCCTGAAGAAATTCTGAGAAGTTAAGTGGATAAAGAAATAGGTATTCTACTCTTCCTACCGGAAAATTCTGCACCTTACGCATGGCAAACTCCAGTAGCGAACCTGCTGCGATCACTGGAAACTCAGGCATTTCTTCATAAAAGTAGCGCAATAGCTGAATAGCTTTGGGAGATTCCTGTATCTCATCAATAAAGAGCAGCGTATCTTTCTTCTCTGAAGTCAGGTTACGTGATAAATAGAGCGCATCCAGAATGGTATATACATCCTCGTATGCTTCAAAAAAATTGCGATCCTCTGGTTTTTCAAGGTTGAGAAAAATGGTTTGCGCATAATTTTCTCCAAAAGCACGCACCAGCGTAGTTTTGCCTACCTGCCTGGCCCCACGCAAGATGAGAGGCTTCCTATTGAGTTTATCTTTCCAGACTTCTATTTGTTGCGTTATATTACGTTCAAATATCAAGTACTTCTATTATTTGTGGTTTGTAACAAAATAAGGGTGAAATTAACCAATATTTGTAATGAAACAAAGGCAAATTGCTTAATAAGTTGTAGCAAAGTAAGGGTGAAAAAATAGAAATTAATTTTATGGGTACGTAAAAGCGGTTTAAACTTTAATTGGTATGCTTGTAGTAAGCAATAATTTTTGCGAAGTCTTCTTTAAATTATCAGTTTAAAAAAGAAATTCAGGTAATGGGCATGATAGAGGACCGAAGCATTCAAAGAGAGCATATCGACCTGCATATACAGCTAAAACACGCTGAGCAGGCTTTCAATACTGATATTCCGGTCAAAAGCCTGGTAGACCTGCTGCATTTCTGTATTTATGAACACACACCTGCCTTCAGCATGGTATCAGAAGACCTGCGCCGGGTAGGCCAGCAGGCAGGAGATGAAACCAGAATAGATATCCGGAAATACCTAAACCTGGTCAACCTCAAATACCATCTAATGACATTTTAATCATTGCATGACCCCGGGATGCTTTTGATATTCAATTACTTTTTACGTAAAATCAATGAGGCACTTTTTTCTCATTTTTGGATATCTTTTGCGTAAACCAATACCGGCCCGGCATGAGCTTCCTACACAGTGACTTATATGGCCATG
>CAZFFW010000222.1:0-9206 GCA_964518125.1 uncultured Porifericola sp. | reverse complement strand
CTGCCTGGTTGATCTCAATGGTTTTAGCCCCTACGTCTTTATTTGATTTCTGTACTGCCTGCATTACTTTATGCAAGGGGATATCATAAGCTTTTAGGGCATCGGGATTAACATCAATCTGATATTCCTGTACAAAGCCTCCTATGGAAGCTACTTCCGAAACGCCTTCCGTTGCATTTAATCCATATTTGACATAGAAGTCCTGTACGGTACGGATTTCGTGTAAATCCCAACCTCCGGTAGGGTTTCCATCTTTATCTCTGCCCTCAATGGTATACCAATACACCTGGCCCAGGGCAGTGGCATCAGGCCCGAGTGCCGGCTGTACCCCTTCCGGCAATAAGCCCGAAGGCAAGGAACTGAGTTTCTCAAGGATACGGGAGCGAGACCAGTAAAACTCTACATCTTCACTGAAAATGATGAAGATACTGGAGAAGCCAAATATGGAAGAACTCCTTATAGATTTTACGCCCGGTATACCCAATAGATATGTAGTCAATGGATAAGAAATCTGATCCTCAATATCCTGTGGAGACCGGCCTTGCCATTGGGTAAATACAATTTGCTGATTCTCCCCAATATCTGGTATGGCATCCACGGGGACGGGGTCGGAAGGCAATGCCCCTATTTGCCAGCCGAAAGGGGCGGTAACAATGCCCCAGGCAATAAAGCCAATTAATATGAGAACGGTAACCAACTTGTTCTCAAGAAAATATCTTATAATTTTATTAAGCATATTATTTACATTCAATTTTTAAATTGATTTAAAAGGCATAGAAATAATGCCTCCAGGCCTTAGCGAGCTATGCCCTTGATCACGATTAATTGAATGAAATGCTTAAATAAGGAAGGACTGAACGAGTATAGGTATATCGCGTTCAATCAAAGGAGGGGAATAGTTTTTATATTCTGTTTTGTCTGCTTCAGAAGAATATGTTATGCCGATAAAGGTTGCAAAAAATGCGGCTACAAATTCTAAGCTTAACGAACTACCAATAACCTGAGCTTGAAATTCATCTTCTACCTCAAGAGATTGATACTCATTTTCACAGCAGGGTTTTTTCTTGAATTGATTTTCTTTTGACGTTTCGGTTTCACAACCGCTTTCCATATCGGACATACCACAATGTAATTCTGTATGGCCAACTACTATTTGCGTTTCCATTGCCATTCCTCCACAATAGTGTGTTACCATTGCAAAGCCGGAATTGCCAGCCAGAAAAATTAAAAGTAGCGATATGGAAATTATTCTTTTCAAGAAATTATCTTCCTCAGTAATTTTGATATACGCAAAGTAAACCTAAATGATTCCTGTTCCTGTTCAATATCTTGTTTTAAATGTATGAAATTTCTCTTCCTTTCAGGTAGCAAAGGTAAACTCCCCTTTTTTTAAGCATTTTAAGCAATTAATCAAGTATTACATTTTTTCAATTTCAAGTGAAAATCCACAGATACTTCATCTCTCACTTTTATCGTTCCAAATAGCTTTTGAGGAGGTTGCAGACCAAAATCTGAAAAAAGAAAAGTCCGGCTGCCTTCCAAATGCTTATGATTCTCACCTTCTTCTTTTACTATGCATGAAACTGTGTAGACATTAGACTTTCCTGCCAGGGTGATTTCTACTTTGCCGAATAGTCCGTTTTCGTGGGAGGAACTCTCCTTCAACTCAATAAACCTAATACTTATCTCCGGAAACTCATTAGCCTTGAGGGTCTTGGCAAAGTCCCGGGTCATCATAGAGTTATGGCAATCGAAGCCAGCTGCCTTCATAAAAATCTCACCACTAAATGAAGGGTTTTCAGCACCTTGAGGATAGTTTTCCATCATGGTATCCTCTCCTTCATAATTCACTGAAAGGCAGTGAAACTGATTGATATTAGTTGTTCCTGATATCTCCACCCGACTCTTACCTGTAACCCGCCATTGTGTTTCTTTGCATGTCTCGGCACTACAGGAAAGAATTGGGTTGAAATTTATGACTACCATGAGTAAGCAAAACGCCATTGTTTATTACTTTTTCTTGCTGTTGTCTGATTGCTGACCGTTATTATTCCTAAACTTTTCGTTGTACCAAAGACCCAGTGCATCGGCTTCCTCACCTGACAGCAACTTCAAGGCTTTTTCATACTCCTTCCTCAAAAGCTCTTTATCAAAGCTTACTTTTTTAAGAATATTTTTACAATATTGAAGCTTGTCCATTTCTAATTTAACTCAGAAAAGTGCCGGATAAACGTTCCGGCACAATAATACTTCTGTTTAAAAACTAATTACCGCCTCTATATTAATTCCATCAAATTCGCCTCCATTGTATTTGGTGCCTGTCCAGCCTTCACCTTCATACTTTTGAGATACATATTCCAGCTTGGCCATTACATTTTTAGTCATGTACCAACCACCACCAATATTCACCCGATTAATTTCTTGTGTTAAAGCATTTTCAACCATCTCTCCTGAAACAGTATTATACCTTCCACCTAGATAAAATTGTTCAGTATTGCCAAAACGATAGAGAAGTTCCCCTGCTAACTGTGTAAAAGCCCCTCCACCTTGATCGTCACTGTTTGAGGCTACTTCGTAAATCCCGAAAAACTCCAGTCCTTTATATTTTATGAATGGGTTGATTTGAATGGCTGTTAGTTCTCTGAATCTTGGGTTGAACCGTCCTTCAAAGGGGCCTCCATCACCGTCCAGCGTTTGCATGACATTGTAATACCGCGATCCTGCCCGATCTCCACCGTAAATCCAGGAGCCTGTCGTAGTACCTTTATTGATATACCAGGAACCTGTTAAACGTAATCTGAAGTCATCACTTAGTTGATTGTCATAACCGAGTTTTCCATAGAAAGATGCCTTGTTGTCAGAATTATCGTTGACCACTACACTCTGATTAAGTTTCCCATTCGTAATTCCAATTACTCCTAAAAAGCCATTTTTCATTATAGTAAGCTCACCGAAAGCCTCCGTTGAAAAAGCATCCATAATATAATTGCCCACAAATGGGTTAAAAATAGCCCTTGCATTATCGCTTCTTCTGAAGTGGGCATCTCCATAATTAAACTCATCTAAGCCAATAGTTATACGGGCTACATCCATAAAGCCCTGCATAAAACCCGGTTTTATAAAGTCCAATTTGTCAATTTGAAGATAACCACCTTTCACCCATGCTTCCCTGTGATTTTGGGATGAAAGATAAGTCCTCAGGTGCATTCTCAACCCATCATACAGCTGAACATCAATGTTGAGGTTAGCTGTGGGAAGATTGAAGTTTGTTCCTAATTCTACCAAACTGTCTAGCGAATTGGTTTGATTGATACTTTGAAATTGCATAGCAAAATCACCTCCGATACGTACTTTCACTCCATCAAACTCCACGGTGTCTTGCTTGGATGGTTCAAATACATTAAGACCGGCTTTGTCATTAGGCCGAAAATACTGCAGGGCAGGTTGCTGTGCATACACTATACTTGATGTCAGAAGTATTAGTGATAGTATGGTAATTCTATACCCGTTGTTTCTCGTTTTCATAATTATCTGCGTTTTAGTTTATTAACTTAAAAGTTGTTTCAAAAGAAATTTGTAGTTTGTCCCCCGTTTTAATTGTGCCTAATAGGGCTTTGGGAGGCTCTATATTAAATTGTGTAAAGGTGATAGGGAATGATCCGGAAAACTGTGCAGTATTCCCGGTAATTTCATAATCCACTTGAAGGGGAACCAAACTTTTAGTACCGGCAATAGTCAGATTACCCTTTGCCCGTAACGACTGATCGGTAATCGTCTCAATTTCTATCAGCTCAAATTGTATTTCGGGGTATTTTTTTGCAACAAGTGCTTCATAGGCATTGTCATCCATGCTGCCTTTTCCACTCTTTAATGATTTAGTGGGCAAGGTGACTACAAGTGAATTGATGCGAGTGATTTTTTGGTTTTCAATGGTTATTTGCCCCTCTCCAGTGGCATCATCCGATACCATATCCCAATCGTGAAGAGTAGAGGTGCCTGATACTTTAAATTCTTGATTAATGATGAGTGTATAGGCATTTTGGGCAACTGTTTCTCCACCAACTATTAATAATATGGCCAATAACAACGCCCACTTTAGTTGACTTTTTGGTTTTACCTGACTCTGTATATACATATAGCCTCTCTTTTTGAAATATTGAATCCAAAAGTATTGAGAGAGGCTGGGGTGATCTGTACAGTATTATGGCTTTTATGTATGAATTCTTGTTTTGAGAGCACTTTGTTGAATGAAATGTCTATTGAAGCTATTTCGGACGAATTAGCCAAATAAAAAACGGTAGGCGTGAAAGAGGACGAGCAGGTACAATAACTTTACATACTGACTGATTATATCTAAGGAATTTTATTCCGAAACTACTATTTTGGAAAAAAATTGGGTGTGTTTTCATCAGAATAGATTGGAACTATAGTTCAACACAAACATGGAAAATACAACCAAAGCAGTAATCCACAAAAACACCTGACTCGCCATACTTTTATTTTTTGCCTTTTTACAATTCTCACACCTTTGATTGTTCTTTTTATTACCATACGCCTGGTAAAATGAAAAACCTAATGATAAAAAGGCCAGTGTGTATAAATAGGGCCGCATCGGGTGTAGCCACGAAAACCACGTAACCGTGCCCGAAAAACCGGCAATACCAACAACAATAGCCGGCCCCCAGCAACAAAAGAAGGGGGCTACCGCAGAAGTCAGACTTAGACCTAATAAAACACTTTTCTTCATAAATATTTTAAAATTATTAGATTTCGGTTATCCTAATATTCCATTTACTATTTAACTCATCATCCTCTTTATCTTCTATCCATCCTTTCAGCTTAATCCTTCCGGACTTAAGTTTTGCAAGTATGTCATCAGGAGTATCTGAGCTGATTTTGAATGTCTCTCCGTTTACGCTTATACTCCACTCATTATCCTTCTTCACCAATTCACCATTTAACGTTACTACTGCATTTCTGGCTGAAAATCCGTTATTCTTAACTTCTTTCTGAATTTTTTGTAAGGTCAAATCATTGTCAGCAGCTAGCTCAAGATATGCTTTACCATCGTTAAGACTTACTTTGACACTTTGAAGCCCATCCATTTT
The DNA here is from genome assembly GCA_964518125.1 of uncultured Porifericola sp. Classification (GTDB taxonomy): domain Bacteria; phylum Bacteroidota; class Bacteroidia; order Cytophagales; family Cyclobacteriaceae; genus Catalinimonas. The sequence continues at coordinate 4,098 of CAZFFW010000222.1, read as the reverse complement.
CTTGAGCCCGCGTTCCAGGCCATATGCACAGGGCGCACAATCCATTCCAAATACTTCCTGATCTACTTGGATCAATTGAGCCATTGCACTGCTCAGGCTAATAATTGTCAACAATGCTATTATTCCTAACTTTTCCATTTTCTTCTGTTTTAATATTTATAACCAATAACTTATATTCATTGAGAGTCTGTATCGCTCTTGAGGGCCTTGCACTACATTCTGATAGACCGGAAATAATGCCCCAAAGGATATTCCCCAGGCTCCATAGAGACCGAGAAATGACGGCCCGAGCATAACTTTTTTTCCTCTTTGATCCATTGGAGACAGTTGGCCTTCAAAAGTGTTGCTTCCAGGAAACTCCGCCAGCGACTCAACAAATATTCTCCAGTCTGGCTTTGGATAGTCTCCCATGAAGATGTTGGGCCGATAGCCAACTACCAAGCTGGCATATGGAAGGTCACCTAATTGATCATTACCCTTCTCAAAATAATACTGATAGCCGCCACCTACCCAGGCGTACCAGGTTCGGGAAGCATACCCGGTAGAGATCGCTCCATGAATGGAGTTGCTTACGTTGATGCCTCCTCTTGTTTCTTCGGTAGGCGTTGAAACACTTAATATTGCAGTAGATTCAAATCTTTTCCCCACGCCAAATGCATTGGAAAAGAAACGATACCAGACCGAAGCTTCAATATCGCCATTAGCGGGCATATTGCTGTTTCCTCTCGTCCTTGGAGGATCTGAAAGCCGGTTGATCATTGTAGGTGTAGTGATGTTTAACTGTAGGTCTTCTGTAACACCATAAGACCAGATATATCGCAGCATAAAAGACTGATCATCTTCTGTAGCCAGGCTCATGGCAACCGCATTAAAATCAACTCCTCCCTTGGCTAAAGTAGGGGTTTGTAGTCCGAAGAGCGGGCCGTGTCCCTGAGCGTAGGTTTTTGAAAGTGCCATCATGGCAACTATTACAATTAATACTGTTTGTTTCATCTTTACTTTTTAAATCCCTAAAAATTGTTGAAGCGGAAGCAGCAAATAAGCAGAGAATAAGCCAACCACGTAAAGCCCAAAAGATATCCAAAGGATAATCTTACTCCACCGAGCGGCTGTATCACAGGCCGTTTCATTTCCATATTCGTCTATTTCACATGCCTGATTGCTCTTGCGACCGTAAAACAGCCAGAAGTTGAACCCGATCAAAATACCGGCTACCAGAAATGTCCACTCCTTATACTTGCTCAACCATATCAGTGCAGGGAAGTCCGAAACTAATCCAGCCACTACCGCTCCCATCCCAACAGCTACGAGCAATGAGGGCAGTGCACAGCAGAGCAGCGTTGAGACAGAAGTAAACAGGGACGCTATGCTGACGAAATCCTGCTTCAGAGATTTTAAGACTCTCATTTTATGCCGCCATTTTAGCACAACTTTCCGCACAGGCTTCACATTTTTCTGCACACTGCTTGCACACCTCACTGTCAAATTTGCCGCACTCTTCTGCACAAGCTTTACACAAATCAGCACAAATGGCGCATACTCTGTTGGCATAATCGGACTGAGATGCCAGCATTTGGACACAGGCGGTACAAAGGGCAATGCAATCCAGACAAAGCTGATGGCATTTTTTCATATCGGGTTCACCCATATGCTGGTCCAGACAGATTCGCGTAGCGGTTATGCATTCGTTACAATTGTCAATACATTGCTGTAAGTCATTATTTAAAGGTTTCATTGTAATTGTGGTTTAAATGAATTCCCTCGCCAGCACGGTGGCAAGGGAAAAATATATTTTGTGAGCCGTGCCTTACTTCTTTTTTTATCCTTGTCCTATCCCCGCTTTGATCAGTTCTTCTTTGGTGACTCCCTGGTTTTTACAGCAGGATAAAAGCGATCCGTTTACAGCTATGGCTGGTATCTTTTTAATCCCGTAAGATTCCAGCTTGCTCAGACAAGTTTTGTCTTTACATTGCTTTACCAGATCATAGACTGTTATTTCACATTGATCACAGGCTAAGTCTTTTACCATGCTGACCACCGGATCACAAACCGGGCAATTAGCCATAAATATTTCTACTTGACGTTTCATGTTTTCCTCCTTTTGAATTGTTCTGTAAAATGATTTGAGATTCTTTCCGGATAAGAACAATTCAAAGGTAAGCTGAGGGAGGGGGTGGTCGCCAAGAGGCGATGACTACAAAATTTGATTTATTTTTCTTGAGATAAGAAAAGTGATGATGAAAAATGGAGATTTTACCGGATCATACTGAGCGGAAATCCGACACTTGCAATACAGAGCAACGGCTTATGAGCCGCTTTTTTCATTTGCATTGCCTATTCGTTCCTTTAGCTCTGCTATTTCCTTCATTTTTTGAGTAAGGCTATCCAACTCCAGGTGGGGAAATTGCTGGCGGATAAACTCTATACGATCTTCATTACCGCAATTGCCCGGGCAGGCTTCAACGGTTTCTGAAATCTTAATAGCAAGAGCTTTCCGGTAAGCTTCATCCAATAATAAATAATGGGCTTTGTCCAACCCTTTTTGTGTTGCTTTGAACTGTAGTAAAATTTTTTCCGGATCTTTTCCTTCATCCAGCATTTTTATCAAGCCATCCACCTGGCCTTTGATGCTCTGCAAGCGTGTCTTTATATCTTTTGTTAGATCTTTGGGTATCATAATGCTTCAGATTTTATTAAAGGTACGTTTCCGTCCGGGGTGGTGAACAAAAATTGTGTATGTTTTTTAATTTCAATTAAACCATAGACCCGATATCCGAACCCATAGAGGGATAGGAATAGACCATGTTCCTGATGTCGGCAACTTTTAGTTTTGCCCGAATAGCCATCGCAAAAAGGTTGATCATTTCTTCCGCATGAGGGCCGATGATATGAGCGCCTAAAATGTGGCCATCTTTATCCGAAATCACTTTGTAGGCATAGGTTGATTCATTAATCCGTTTGGCATTATACCAGTTAGAGGCAGAGGTACTTTTCACCTGATGTTCTATCCCTGACGCTTTCGCTTGCTTTTCGGTCATACCCACAGCAGCAAGCGTGGGCAAGGTGAATACTGCACTTGGCATTTCGGAGTAATCTGGTTTTTTGATATTGCCCCGAATGATATTAGCCGCTACGACATGACCTTCCATTACGGCTACAGGCGTGAGGTTTAGCCCATTGCTATCAGCTGCATCACCTGCCGCATAAACTGCAGGGTTACTCTCACTTTGGAGGTATTCATTTACCTTGATTCCTTTTTTATTGGAAGCTATATTGGCTTTTTCCAGATTCACACCATCCAATTCTGGTACTCTGCCTGCCGCATTTACCACAAGGTTGGTCTGATGTGTCTCTGTGCTATTCGGAGATTTGGTGATGACTTTGAATTGATCTTCATCTTCTTCAATGCCTACTACTTCAGTTTCAAGATGCAAATCAATTCCCAATGCTCTGGTTGCATCAACGAGGTGCTTGACAATATCTTCATCAAAATTTTCCAAAGGACGTTTGCCCTGGTGGAATATAGTAACCTTACTACCAGTTCTGACTGCAATGTGGGCGAACTCCATCGCAATGTAACCACCTCCGATAAAAGTGATGTGTTCAGGTAACTTTTCCAGGTTTAGAAAATCGGTACTATCTATGGGTAAATCACCTCCGGGTATGTCCAGGATTACCGGTCTTGCACCTGTGGCAATCACGATTTTATCACCTTCCAGCAGATCGTTCCCAATGCGGACAGTGTTTTCAGACTCAAAGCTGGCTGCTCCATGGTACATCTCCACACCAGCTTCTTCATAACCTTTCTCAATAGTTTTTGGCATTTTGGACACAAATTCATTTTTGTAGGCCATCAGGTCTTGCCAATTGATGAAAATATCTCCTGAGATGCCTATACCACTCATTTTATTTGCACGATCTATGATTTCGGCCGCTCCAACAAGAATCTTCTTTGGGTCACAACCACGTAGGGCACAAGTACCACCATAAGGTCGTGAGTCGGTGATGGCTGTTTTTAATCCTTTCTTGGCGCATTTATTGGCGATGGTCATTCCGGCCATACCGGATCCGATGACGATTACATCATATTTTTTCATG
>CAZFFW010000221.1:0-9238 GCA_964518125.1 uncultured Porifericola sp. | reverse complement strand
TCCTGTACCGGAACAAACTGTTTCTCAAGGTGTAAACAAATCAGTTGATTGGGGCTTGGGGACACACACTATTGCGTCTTAAACTTAACAGTGATGAAAGTTGTGATGCAGCTTCCAGGGCTGAAATCGTAATTTTAGATTTCAATCATTTGCTATCCTGACCCAAAGCACACAATTTTGGATGAGAACTCATTTTTTAACATAAAACCGACCTATTCTATGAAATGGCAACCCGCAGCGGATCGCTACGAAAAAATGAAGTACCACTACTGTGGCAAAAGCGGACTGCAGCTCCCGCTGATTTCCCTGGGCCTGTGGCACAACTTCGGCGATGATGTAGCACACAAGACCAAACAGGAAATCTGCCGAACCGCCTTTGACCTGGGCATCACCCACTTTGACCTGGCCAATAACTACGGGCCACCTCCCGGTTCAGCCGAAATGGCTTTTGGGCGCATCTTAAAAGAAGATTTTGCCGGTTACCGCGACGAGCTGGTAATCTCCTCCAAAGCCGGTTATGATATGTGGCCCGGGCCCTACGGTGAATGGGGCAGCCGTAAGTATGTCATCTCCAGCTGCGACCAGAGCCTGAAACGCTTGGGCCTGGATTATGTGGATATATTCTATTCGCACCGCTTTGACCCGAACACCCCACTGGAAGAGACCATGATGGCACTGGACCATATTGTCCGTTCGGGAAGGGCGCTTTATGTCGGTATTTCATCTTATAATTCCCAGCGTACCCGTGAAGCCGCTGCCATTCTCAAAGAACTGGGAACGCCCTGCCTGATCCACCAACCCAGCTACTCCATGCTCAACCGCTGGATTGAAGAGGACGGATTGATTGATACCCTGAAAGAACTGGGTATTGGTTCTATTGTGTTTTCACCACTTGCCCAGGGGATGCTGACGGATAAGTATATCAAGGGAGTGCCGGAAGGCAGCCGCGCTGCGCAGCAGAAATCGCTGAGTAAAAACTGGCTGAGTGAAGAAAACCTCAGCAAAATCCGTTCGCTTAACGAAATTGCCCAAAAGAGAGGACAAAGCCTTGCGCAGATGGCCATTGCCTGGACCCTCCGTAAAGGCCGAATCACCACTGCCCTGATCGGAGCCAGCAAGCCCGAACAGGTAGTAGACTGTGCGGGTGCCATTGAAAACCTTGAGTTTTCCGATGCCGAACTGGCCGAGATTGACAAATACGCCAAAGAGGGAGACATCAATATCTGGGCAAAGTCAGCGGAATTGGAGTAAACATTTGCGTATTTGAGTCGGGCCATAGGCCCTCCCAGATTTTGGTCACTCGGCAAGAGCCGAACGACTGTAAAGTTTATAGCAGCCACTCGCCTCTGGTCGGGCCACCTAGGCGAGTGGCAATTATCCTGAGAGTTTCTGGCCCGTTTCCCTTTTTACTAACTGAGCCAGATAAACGTGACCCGGCAGGAGCCGAGCGACTGAAATTTAAGCACCGCAGTCGCTTGCGTCCCGCGGCCGACCACTATCCAAAGGGCCTCTGGCCCGACCCATAGACTATGCCTTCGCCAGTTGTTTTTTAGTACCCTTCTTTACATCTTCCAGGATCAGGTACATGCAGGGCACGATAATCAGGATAATGGAGGTGGCGAAGATGATCCCGAATCCCAGGGAAATCGCCATAGGTATCAGGTTTCTGGCCTGCTGCGAAGTCTCCAGGATGATGGGCGTCAGACCGCCAAAGGTGGTCAGGGTGGTAATCAGAATCGGGCGAAAACGCCTGATACCGGCCTCGTGTATGGCCTCATACACGGATTTGCCCGCTCGCCTTTTGTTGGCATATTCTACCATGATCAGCGAATCATTGACCACCACTCCGGATAGAGCGATCACGCCCATCAGGCTGACCAGCGACAGGTCATAATCCAGCAGGATATGCCCGATCACGGCACCGACTATGCCAAAAGGAATCGCTGCCATGACGATCAGGGGTTGCAGGTAACTATTGAAGGCAATGGCCAGCAAAGCGTAAATGATCATCATGGCGAGCAGAAAGCCTCCCCAAAGCGACTGGGTAGACTCCCGCATATCGGCCTGGCTACCCTCAAAACTCCAGGTGATGCCGGGAAAATCAGCCCTCAGCTGGGGCAGCACTTCTTCCTGAAGTGATTCCAGTACCTGGGTCACTGCACTTGCTGGTTCGGCATCCATCCCTACCGAAACGATACGGCGACCATTTCTGCGGTTGATAGAGGTAAATGCTTCCTGTCGCTCCACCCTCACCACATCCAGCAGCGGTACCTGCGTACTATCGGGCGTCCGGATAAGGAAATCTTCCAGGTTATAAATATCCCGTCGTTCCGACAGCGGCAGTTTGACCCTGACCTCTACTTCATTGTTTCCCCTTAACTGACGAATAGCCAATGCTCCGAAAAAAGCGTCACGTACCTGCTGTCCTACTTCGTTGGAAGTCAGGCCCAGGTTACGGCCTTCGGGCAGCAGCTTAAAGTCGTAGCGTAGTTTACCCTTATTGTAGTTATCGTTGACATCTCGGGTATTCTCAAAGGTTTCTACCCTTTCCACAAAAGCCTGGCTGGCCTTTTCCAGCACCTCAATGTCGGAATGGCTGAGGTCCACACTGATATCCTGCGCATAACCTCCCGGCCCCCTTTCGGCCTCAAAAGTGATCTGGTCTACCCCGGCAATATCACCGATTTCGTCCCGCCACAGCTCAATCACCTCCTGGGCGGTCATATCCCGCTGATCAGGCGGCTTCATTACGATTTCAATGTCAAGAAAGTTTTGCCCCCTCACATTGGTTTTGACGCCTTCGGCCACCTCGTACAGTGAATTTTCCTCAAACATGCGCAATGTAGACTCGGTGATCTGGTTGGCTACTTCGGCGGCCTGCATGGGGGTAGTGCTCACCGGCAGCGAAACGGCTCCTTCTATTTCATCAGCCGCTACCTTGGGCATCAGGATGATCCCCATATGATCACTGTAGCCATAGCCGCCCACCACAAACAGCAGGGCTACTGCCGCACTCAGGGTGACATAGCGGTTGCGCAGACAAAGGTCCAGGAAAGGGCGGTAATAGCGGTCTACGAAACGCTCAAAATATCGGGAAAATCCTTTTTGTAGCGGTTCAATATAGCGACCTATTTTGAAATAATCTTTTTTGGAACTGTGGCCCAGGTGTGATGGCAGGATAAAAAGCGCCTCCAGCAGTGAAATTGCCAATACTACGATCACTACTGCCGGTAAAGGCCACCAGAATTTACCCGTTCTGCCGGGCAGAAACAGTAGCGGCACAAAAGCAATAATATTGGTGAGTATGCTGAAAACTACCGGACGGGCAATATCTTTTGCTCCCCTGATAGCAGACTCCAGAAAACCCATGCCCTGCTGACGATATTCGTAAATATTTTCGCCTACTACCACCGCATCATCTACCACAATTCCCAAAACGACCAGAAAGCCAAACATGGAGATCATATTGATGCTGACGCCGATGATAGGCAGGAATACGATGCCTCCAATAAAAGAAATGGCCATACCCAGCATCACCCAGAAAGCCAGCTTGTACTCCAGAAAGAGCGTCAGTATCACCAAAACGATGATGATCGCCAGTATCCCATTTTCGGTCAGCAGGGACAGGCGCTCCTCGTAATCTGCCGCCCGATTGCTGTCAATGCGGTATTTGACCCCGGGAGGCAGTGAACTTTCAAATTCCGTCAGTACCTCCTGCACATTGGCCGCAATATCCAGGGGCGACTGATCCCCGATACGATAAATAGCCAGTTCTATGGATGGCTGACTGTTGAATTGTGAGTGAAAACTTGTCTGTTCAAAACCATCCGTAATTTCAGCAATATCGCCCAGGGTAACCGTTGCCCCGGATTCAGCCGTAATGATCTCAATCCTGGCATATTCGTCGGCCCACTGCTTGCGCTCCTTCATGCGTAGCAGGATTTCTCCGGAACTGGTAGCCACATCTCCTGCCGGTACATCCTCGCTGGACGCCCGGATAATATCAGCTACCTGGCCAAGCGTAATGTTATACTCCCGGAGGCGGTGGCGCGGGATTTCCACATGGGTAATATATTCCGGTACATTTCCCAGTTCTACCTGGGTGATATTTTCTTCATTCAGTAGACGGTCACGCAGGCGTTCGGCGAGTTTGCGCAATGTCCAGAAATCAGCATCACCGTAGAGGCCTATCTCCATCACATCACGCTGGTTGGCCAACAGCCGTACTTCCGGTTCTTCAATTTCGTCGGGAAAGGTACGGATTCGTGAAATTGCCTGGTTGATGTCCTGGAAGACCTTGATGCGTTCGGCACCGGCTACCAGTTCAATCAGTACATCTCCTGAACCTTCGTTGGCAGTAGAGGTAATTTCTTTGATTCCCTGAATACCTCTTACCGCTTCTTCCACCGGTCTGAGTATCCCCTGCTCCACCTCGGCCGGGGCGGCACCGGGATAAACTACGCTTACCTCTACCCTATCCAGCTGGAACTGTGGAAATACCTCTTTCTGAATGTTCAGCATGGTCCATACGCCCCCACCCAATAGAATGAGCATGATCAGGTTGACCACAAGGGGTTTGCGGGCCATGTAGGCGATAGGTCCTTTGAACAGCTTTTCTTCCTGGTTTTTAGGTGAATGATCACTCATCGGGCACCTCCCGCAGTGGATGAAACCGGCTGCCCCGCACCTGCCATGGATGACGTGTCAGCGCCGGAAGTAGTGTCATTCTTGCCTAAGCGCAAGCTTGCTCCCTCAGTTACGGTAGCCAGATTGGTCATGACCACCTGATCATCTTCGCTAAGGCCACTTCTGATGTAAGCATAGGTTGCATCCTCAAATAAGATGTCCACCTCTCTGATCGCTAATTTACCTTCCTCCATAACCCATACCTTTTCACCTTCCCGCACATAATCACGGTTAAGCCTGACTACATTCTTTAGTTCCCGGGCCTGAATATTGGCCTCTACAAATGAGTTGATGATGAGAGAAGGCACGGAATCACTAAGGTAAGCCAGCGGGTCCGGCACCGTCACCAGCACCCTGGCCAGTCGCGTCTGGTTTTCCAGCGAACCTATCAGACGATAGAGATAACCAGTACGATATGCATCTTCCGCCCAGGCTTTGCGGTCTTTTAGTTTTACCATAGACCCCAGTGAGTCCCCGGCATCCGCAAAGCTGAGCCAGCGTAAGTTGGAAAGCGGCACATTTACAACTACCCAGTACTCATCTGTGCCTACCAGTCGACCCAGGTTATCCCCGGCCGCCACCTGAGAGCCTTCGTTGACATTGCGGCTCAGGATATGGGCATCAAAGGGAGCCCGGATGGTGGTCCTCCGCAGGTTGAGCTGCGCCTGGTTCACCGCAGCTTCAGCGGCTTCCACCTGTGCCTGTACTGAATTGAGTTGAGGCTGGCGAAGCACCAGATCCTCATTCATGTCTCCCAGCTCTTCGTCCACCAGCTCGTAGCCTTTTCGGGCTACATCCTGGCGCCCCTGTTCTATCTCCAGCTGGGCTTCTGCCTGCTGGAGGTCACTTTTTCTGAGTTCCAGGGTATTTCTGTAGTCAGCCGGATCTATCTGCAAGAGGATATCCCCTTTTTTTACAAACCCTCCGGGTGTGAATGACTGGTATTGTTGAATGATTTCTCCACTTACTCTGGGGCTGAGCATCACGTTTTTGGAAGCCTGAACTGTGCCGGTAGCCACAATATTGGGCTGGTAATTACCTTTTTCCACTGCAGTAACCTCTACCAGCATGGCGGTTTCCTTGGTAGCGCCACTTCGTTCTGCAGTAGGTTCGGTAAGAAAAATCAGGGCTGTAAGTCCTCCTCCCAGCAGTAAAATGCCCAGACTGATCAGGAGCGTTTTCTTTTTTTTCATGCTTGTTAAAGTCTGTTTTCAACCTCAGCGGCACTTTCAAATCCACCGGCCAGGGCCCGGTACAGGGCGATTCTGAATTCTAGCAGGTTCTGACGGGAGGTAAGCAGCTCACGGCGTAGCTCCTGCGCCTGGGTAAGGGCGGTCAGGACAGCCAGGTAATCGCTCAGGCCATTGAAGTATTCTATCCTGAGCTGACGGTAGGCCAGTTCGGCCAGTTCCAGTTGTTCTTCTAAAACCGCTATGCGCTCCAGTTGTTTCCGCTCCTGTATCAAGGCATCCTCCACTTCCTGAAAAGCAATGATCACTGTCTGACCGTATTCATATAAACGCTGGTATTTGACAGCCTGGCTACGGTCTACTTCAGCATTTAGCCGACCACCATAGAACAAGGGTGCTACCAGGTTACCACCCAGAGAATATGCCCAGTCTTCCAGCAGGTTTTCAAAATTATTGGCCCGCAGCTGTACGGAAGTGGAAAAACTCAGGCGTGGGTAGCGGTTGCTGACGGCAGCGGCTACCTCGCGATCAGCCGCCTGTAGCAACAGGAAAGCACTTTTTACATCGGGTCGCCTCTGTATCAGTTCTACCGGAATACCTGTATCTGGCAAAGGCGGCAGACGGGGCAGGCTGTCCGTTTCGTAGGCAATATCATTAGTAGCGGGCAATCCCAGCAGTACCGCAAGCTGGTGCTCCAGCACTTCAATCCGGGCTTCCACCTGAATTCTCTGGGCGATGGTAGCTTCTACTAACTGCTGCTGGCGCAGAATATCCACACTCCTGATCTGTCCGCTGCCAAACTGGGCCCTGATAAAGCTGAGGATTTCCTCATTCGTAGCGATTTGTTCTTCAATCAACTGAAGTTGCTGCCAGGCCGTCTGCAGCCGGAACCAGGTGTTGGAAATTTCTGCCGAAAGAGAGATGGCTGCCGTCTGGTAGTCGGCGAAAGTAGCTTCAGCCCGATATTTTTCGGCATCAATCAAAGCGCTGATACGCCCCCAGAGATCCACTTCATAGAAAGCAGACAGGCCAAGCTGCACATTTTCACCCCCCACAAAATCCGGTTGAGGACGGTTCAGGCTACTGCGTACCGATGCCTCAATATCCGGTAGCAGGAAGGAAGACTGACGGTCCACTACCGCACGGGCTGCCTGAAAACGGTACCAGACAGTGCGCAGGTCAAAGTTCTCTCCCAACCCTCGGTCAACCAGTTTATTCAACCCTGGATCTTCAAAAGCTGTCCACCACTCCTGCGGCGCTTTGGCATCCCCGCTGAACGAAAAGCGCTCCGGCGTCTCCACCGGCAGCGAAACCTGCGTCGTTTTGGGCGAACAGGCGGGCAAAACTAGTATTAAGCAGGCCAGCAGGGCCTGGTTTGTATTCAATAGCATCAACAAAAAATGCTTATGCTTGCTTTTTTTATCAGGCTCAGCGGCTGTTTCTGAGAAAAAATCCATTTTACTTTTTAGCGTCCAACAACTTACTTCCTTATGTTAACCTGTAGAAAAGTAGGATGTTCATCCTGCAGTGGGCGAGCGGGAGATAACCTCCCCTTATTTATACAGATTCAAAATGTGGCTCAGGACTTTTCTAAATGCGAAATGATGATTATCTATACAGTTTGAAAAAGGCTGTAATTCCCTTAATTTTAATGTCAGGATAAAATAATTTTGAGTATTATCGCCTAATCATCATTCATTACAACAATCTTCATATGACACACTCAAGACGAGAATTCCTAACTTCAGTCAGTATGCTGGCTGCCGGTACTATGGTCACAGTACCTTCCGCTGCATTTGGATTAAAAGACGAGAAACTAAAAGTGGTACTGGTAGGTACCGGCGTAAGAGGCACTTCCTTCTGGGGGCGCCGGCTGGTGGAACAGTATCCTGATATCCTGGAGTTTGTAGGGCTTTGTGACATCAACCCCGGCCGCCTTGCCTATGCCAAAGAATACATGAAAGTAAAATGCCCTACTTTCACCAACTTTGAGCAGATGATCAACCAGACCAAGCCTGACCTGGTCATCGTGACCACCAAAGACTCCACGCACCACGAATTTATCATCAAGGGGCTGCAGATGGGCTGTGATGTACTGACCGAAAAGCCCCTGACCACCGACGAACGCAAGTGCCAGGCCATTCTGGACGCCGAGCGCAGTTCAAACAAAAACCTGATCGTAGGTTTTAACTACCGCTGGAGCCCTTATGCCACCAAGATCAAGCAACTGCTCTCCGAAGGCGCTATCGGCAAAGTTACTTCTGTGGATTTTGGCTGGTACCTCAATACCTATCACGGCGCCTCCTATTTCCGCCGCTGGCACGGAGAGCGTGAGTCGGGCGGAACGCTCTGGGTTCACAAAGCTACTCACCACTTTGACCTGCTCAACTGGTGGCTGGACTCTGACCCAGCTGAGGTATTTGCCTACGGTGCGCTGGAGCACTATGGAAGCAATGGCCCCTACAAAGGCCCGAACTGCCGTACCTGTGACCACAAAAAAGACTGTAAGTTTCACTGGGATATCACCAAAGACCAGCGTTCTATGGACCTCTATGTGAAAAACGAGCAGTATGATGGCTACATCCGCGACAACTGCCTCTTCCGCGACGAAATCAACATCTATGATAAAATGTCGGCGCAAATCAAGTATGCCAATGATGTAGTGGTCAACTACTCGCTTACTACCTATTCTCCCTATGAGGGCTGGAAGATAGCTTTTAATGGTATGGATGGTCGTATTGAGGCATGGCTGGACATCCCTTATTTTAAAAATGAAAACCTCAGCCAGGCTGAGTTACACGCTGCTGAGATGAACCAGAGCGGAGATGATGAGGCACAGTTTGAGCCGCTGATCGTCCACAAAAACTGGAATACCTTTGAAACTGTCAATGTACCGGTGGAGCGTGGCGGACACGGAGGTGGCGATGCCCGACTGCACGACAAGATTTTCAAAAATCCGGAAGCTCCCGACCCTTACAAACATTCGGCCGGAGTACGCGATGGTGCCATGTCTATCCTGATTGGTATCGCTGCACGCAACAGTATAGAACTGGGCGAGCCAGTGCGCATCTCAACGCTTACCGACCTGATGCCTCGCGCCAAAAGGTTGTAACGAAGTAAATTCTGTATAAAACCCAAGGGGCTGTTACTTGTAAAAGTGACAGCCCCTTTTTTTGTCCAGCAGAAGAGTTAAACCAGGGTCAGTGAAAGAATCGGATGTAGGCGCCCAGTTCCAGCATGGATAGGTTCTCCTGTTCATCATCAGCCAGCTTAACTTGCTGCTTTCAACAGGTGATTCAATGTCAGCATAATAAACTTCCTGCCCATCAGTATTGAGAACAGGCTAGCTGAAAATCAGGCAT
>CAZFFW010000220.1:0-9258 GCA_964518125.1 uncultured Porifericola sp. | reverse complement strand
ATCGTAGGAGCCGGACCGGCCGGTAGCAGCTGCGCCCTGATGTTGTCTGGCAAAGGGCTGAAAATAGCGGTCATTGACAAAGCGGTCTTCCCCCGCGACAAGATCTGTGGTGACGCTCTCAGCCCGGATGTGATCAACCAGTTGCAGCGCATGGATGTGGACCTGCCGGAAAGCCTGCTGCAGGCCGTTCCCAAAACAGATGTCGGGGGAATTCGCTTTGTGGCGCCTAACTTAAAGCACTTGGATGTACATTTTACCAACCCTAAGCATCCCACTGCAGCCGGCTATATCACCAAAAGGTTTGATTTTGATCATTTCCTCTTCCGAGAGATCAAAGATTTGCCGGATGTCAGCGTATTCCAGGGTCAGCAGGTACTACGGTTGGAGAATACGGAAAACGAGGTGACAGTACACACAAATAAAGCCGCTCTTAGTGCCCGGATGCTGGTGGGTGCGGATGGGGCTAATTCGGTGGTCAGCCGGCAACTGGCCGGTCATACTATCGACAGGGACCACTATTGCGCGGGGGTCAGGCAGTACTTTGCGGGGGTGGATGACCTGCATCCGTCAGATTGTATAGAATTACACTTTTACAAAGAGCTGCTGCCGGGGTATTTCTGGATTTTCTCCCTACCCGATGGACAGGCAAATGTCGGTATTGGTATGCTTTCCAGTGAAGTCAGCCGGCAGCGTATCAACCTGAAAGATACACTAACAGACATCATACAACACCATCCCAACGTAAAGGACAGGTTCAGAAATGCCCGCCCGCTGGAAACGGTCAAAGGTTTTGGCCTGCCAATCGGTTCCCGGAAGGTGAACTGTTCCGGCAAGGGTTTTTTGCTGGCAGGTGATGCTGCCTGCCTGATAGACCCTTTCACCGGGGAGGGTATCGGCAATGCCATCCGCAGTGGAAGAATTGCCGCCGATCACCTGCTCAGTGCTTTTGAGCAGCAAAGGTTTGATGCCGCTTTTCACCTAGGTTATGACCGGGAGATTTACCGTAAGATGTGGACCGAACTGCGCGTAAGCAGGTCTATGCAGAAGCTGTTGAAATATCCGGGAATATTTAACTTCCTGGTAAACAAAGCAAGTAAAAACGAGTCCGTCCGCACCTTACTGACCTCCATGCTCAGCAATATTGATCTCAGGAAAGAGCTACAAAAACCATCTTTCTACACCAGGCTTATCTTCAGGTAGTGCTCTGGCAAACAGCATGCTACTCAGGCATTTTGGCAGCATGCTGCTTATCAGTAGCGGTCATGCCTCCGTCAGGACACTGATGGGTTAGTGTTCAGACAGTAACATATTTGTATTTGAGGTTATACACTGATTTGTAGCTGGCAGGATCTTCAAAAAAAGCGTTCAACGCTTCTTTTACCCCTTCGCCCAGCAGATGCATGAGTTCCTGGGGTACATCCTGCATACTGTTCAAAGCAGGGATGATCTTTTTATCCCAGACCTGGTAGTATTGATCAAAATCCTGGGGACGCACGTACTTCCTGCAGCCGTCTTTGTCGCAGAAAAGCTGCATTTCCTCCTGTATGTTGAATATACCGTACTCGTCAGTAATCTGTTCGCCTGCCTGTATGTCCCGGATGGCGATCTCAAAGCCGTAGCCGGTACTGATGGTATTACACTGGCAGCAGTGGTTTACGTACTTGGCAATATCCCAGCTGATGATGCGCTGGCCGTGCTGGTCTATGAATGAGTACTTCTCAATCACCGCCTGCATCTCATGGCTGTAGTGCTGCAACTGTTCGGGTGGAATAACGATTTCAAGGCTGTCCTGTACGTATGTAATTGTCCCTTTCGGAATAAATTTTTTGGCAAATATACCATAGCCAATTTCATCACTGATATGTCTGAGTTCGGTGTCCGGATGTATCATCCTGCTATTTCTCCTTTCATGTTAAATGTCCGCTATTTTACTATTTTTTTTTATTCAATAACCAATTTAAATTTGATAATTTAAGCGGCTGTAGCACAAAATTTTTACGCGCTAAGCTCCTGGCAGCCAGTGGAAAACTTTGCCCCCGCAAGAAGACATCACCTCTCCCACAACCACTTACTTTCAGCATGGATTCATGACGGGCATTCCGCAGCAGCACTGGTACAGGCAGAGACGCCGACTGCTCGTTCCGCGCTGTCGCTGGTCCTTTGAAAGCCTGGTTTATTTCGATAAAAATTTGGTTCATAATGTTTGTCAGGGCATAGATTAAATACAACAAATACAATTCGCTAGTGTTTTTTTACCATACATACCGATTATAGTTTGGAGAAAACTATACATTTAGTGTCCTGTTCTATAAATACACATATACTGCCGCTGGCTGATTTCAGCAAAATCAGCCATTCTCAGGCAGGAAGGCATACATAAACATAAGCAGTTAAATAAGACAGGCCCTGATAAGAGCGCAAAATGCTGATAATCAATCTAGAAAAATGAGTAGAATTAAAATCAAAACATATACTGACAATGCATGGCTTACCTATCTGGATGAGCTGGCAGCACTGGAAATTGAGGTCTTCAGGAGTTATCCCTATCTCTATGATGTGACGCTGGAGTACGAAAAGGAATACCTGCGCACCTATGCTGAAAGCGGCAAAAGCGCGATGGTCCTCGCCTTTGATGGCAATACGGTAGTAGGCGCGTCAACCTGTATTCCCATGACCGAGGTAGAAGAGGAAGTGAAGAGCCCTTTCCGGAATGCTCCTTATCCGATGCAGAAGGTGCTGTACCTGGGAGAGTCAATATTGTTGAAAGATTACCGTAAAAAAGGGGTAGGACTGGCATTTTATAAACATCGTGAGCGCCACGCACTTTCCCTGGGGATGGACTACACGGCTTTCTGTTCTATTATCCGACCTAAAACACATCCTCTACGCCCCAAAAACTACCGCTCGCTCAGCCAGTACTGGAACAAAAGGGGGTATCATGAGCATCCTGAGATGAAAGCTACCATGGTCTGGAAAGATGTGGGAGAGCAGGGAGAAAGTAGCAAAGAGCTAATATTCTGGATAAAGGATTTGCGCAATCAGCCACCCGGCGCTGTGGCAGGGGCCTGAGTGGCGAGGGGAACATGTACCCTTTTGTACCCTTAAGATAAAACAGCAATCGCGGAGATCAGCACTTCGGCTCCACTGCTCAATGAAATTTGTCTATGGCCCAGCGCTTGGTTTTTTTGAAGATATTATCGCCATTGTCTCCGTCGTCCATATCCTCTTCCCCGAATAGGTAGCCTAGGGGTTGCAAAACCCTGATCTGGTCAAAAATAACCTTTAGAATACCCAGTATCGGGATGGCAATGAGCATGCCGATGATTCCCCAGATGGCTCCTCCCAGCACTACTACGATGATAGTAAAGACCGGATTCAGATCTACCTTCCCTCCTACCAGGTAAGGTTCCAGTATATAGCTCTCCACAAACTGGGTGATGGCAAAAGTGACCGAAACACCGACGACACCCATCAGGCCACTACCGGAAATAAATGCCATGATGACGGCGATCACGTAGCCCACCACATTGCCAATGTAAGGCAATAACGACAGCACTGCTGCCAACAGTGAAATCAGTATGGCATTCCTGATGCCTGAGATTGTCAGACCGATAGAATACAGAACCACCAGGAAAAGTATCAGCAGTATTCTCCCAAAAAGGTAGTTCTGCGAAACTTTGGTTGAACTGCTGATAATCTTCTTTGCCTGATCCTGCCGCTCAGGCGGCACCATCTTGAGGATAGAAAGCTTGAATTTCCTGCGGTATAACAGGAAAAAGAAGGTATAAACCAGGATGAGCAGGAAATTACCCATTACGCCAAAAATACGGCTAATTACGGTACCTGCCGAAGAGAGCAGCGACCCTCCCGAAGAAGCACTTTCCCCGCTGGCACTGTCCTGGTTCGACTGAGGCTGGTTTTGCTGCTCTGCCTGCGTAGTATCAGCCGGAGAACTCTGACCCTGTTCGGCACTAAGAAAGCTTCCTGGTATCTTTTTGTTTTGCTGCTCTACAGATAGCCCCGTCTTGCGGGCAATATATTGTTGCAGCTGCTCAATTCGCGGCTCTACCTTTTGCTTAATCTGCGGCCAGTCATCTTCCAGGCTGTCTACCTGGGCAGCCAGGATACTGGCCATACCCACCAAAAAAAGGATGATGACCACATCCGAAAGAAAAGATGCCCAACCTCTTTTCAATCCTTTATGTTCAAACCACTGGCATACAGGGAGTATGATCATGGCCAGAAGTGCGGCTACTGAAAGCGGCAACAGAAAAGAGCGGGCCTGTACAAGTCCCCAGAAAAGCAGCGAAAGACCTACAAGAATTAGTACAACAAAGGTTAGCAAACTTTTTACCTTATCTGCCATGGTATTACAGTTAAAAAAATGGACTCATTCATCAAAAAATCTCTGCGTTTACAACTATCTAGGAATGCTTTTGTTAAGGCCGTGCAGCAGCAGAGGAATACGCAAGGCCGGCTTCGCCCACTTCAGCTAACGATCTGCCCTTTTCACCTTGCAGTATTGCTATTCCCCTGGATACCATCTCGTTTTCCTGCTGCCACAAGTTTAGTATAGATGCACAACGTAATGTCAAATTGACGAGTAGCGCTTTTCTCATGACCCGGTGAAGCCCTGAACACCTGCCCTTATCAGCAGTTTTCTCCTTTTACTGAGATTCATGGATAAACTGCCAGCTACCACCCAAAATGATCTGTTCACAGTATCAGGAAATGCTCAGGGGAATCCATCAAACTGAAAACCTCTCTCCGGATACTGAGTTTATCGTGTAAACTGCTGCTGACCTGCTGGTTTAGGATAAGTTTTCTGCCTTTGGCAAAAAATAGTGTTCATTTTAGTGTATCTAAAACTACAGTTTCATGAAGAAGTTGATGATAAGTGTGCTGGTCCTGGGGCTGAGCCTGAGTGTGTTGGCACAGGAAGGACCAAATGAGGAGAAGAAAGGGAAACTTGCGGTAGAAGCCCAGATTAGACCCCGTGCCGAACTTAGGAACGGCGCTTTCACTCTCAGACAAGAGAGACAGGAGCCCGCTTTTTTTGTCTCTCAGCGGAGCCGCCTCACTGCCCGCTATACCTATGATAAGATCAGTATAGGCCTCTCAGCGCAGAATGTGCGCGTATGGGGGCAGGCCGGACAGGTAACCAAAACTGATGGCAACCTCACTACCTTTAACGAGGCCTGGGCAGCCTATCAGTTTGATGATGCCGCCAGTATCAGGATCGGCCGGCAGGAGCTCAACTATGACGATGAGCGCATACTGGGTGGGCTGGACTGGCATCAGGCAGGCCGCTGGCACGATGTGGCACTTTTTCGCTATGAACCTGAGGCATTTACCCTACATGCTGCCGCTGGTGTCAGCCAGGATAACGAAAATGTGATCGGTAATTTCTACAGCGCACCGGGAGGAAACTACAAAAATATGCAGATGCTGTGGTTTGAGCAGCCCCTGGGCGAAAACTATCGCTTCAGCCTGCTATTCCTCAATACTGGCTTTGAAGTGGCCAGCGATTCTTCAACCAGTTACATGCAGACGATGGGCGGAAACTTTTTCAAGACCGGTGATAAGCTCAGCCTGACAGCTACTTTCTACTACCAGACCGGCGAGAATAGCACAGGACAGGAAGTTGATGCCCTGCTGGCATCCGTGTACGGAGGCTATAAGTTCGCACCAAAGTTCTCCCTGCTGGGCGGTGCCGACTATGTGTCTGGCGAATCTATGGTTGATGGAAACCCAGGTGATACCGAAGCTTTTAACCCGCTGTATGGCACGCACCACAAATTCTACGGACTGATGGATTACTTTTATGTAGGCAATCCCCATGGCAATGTAGGGCTGTTTGACCAGTATCTGGGGCTGGCTTTTACCCCTTCTGCCAAACTGAAATTCCAGCTGATGGGCCACCACTTCAACTCCGCCGCCGAACTGGCCGGAGAAGCAGGCAACAGCTATGCCGAATTAGGTACCGAACTGGACCTGACCTTCGCCTGGAAAGTGGAGGACAACTTCACCATCGTGGGAGGCTACTCACAGATGTTTGCCACCGAAAGTATGGAGATCATCAAGGGCGGTGAAAACGAGTTGGTCAACAACTGGGCCTGGCTGATGCTGAACTTCCGTCCAATCATTTACCAGAACTAAGCGTGTATGGATCTGAAGTGAAGCGGCTTATCGGGGAAGGCTGCCGATGGTTTTTCACTGGCGGATGCCACATTGGATACGCTTTGCTCCTGCTTCTATTTCCTCAGAATGCTCAGTCCATCATCACCCCCTGAGAAATTAGGTCGGTTGAGAAACAACTCTGTCCGTATGAAATGGGGCGTTCATCTATTTAAGCCGGAAAAGTTTGTGGGTTGCCTCAATAAACTTTACTTTTTAGCTGAATTTGCTGTGTTCTCGCCAAAACCAGAATATCCCTGGTCTGGGTTGACATAAACCGGCAAGCAGAAGCAGGCACAGAATTGAGTATATTGACTAATAAAGCATCATTCAAACATCAGTACACATGGACAACAACCTTCATAAGAAGCTCTCTCGCCGCCGTTTTATCGGCACTACGGCATCACTAGCTGCCGGCCTGGCTGCCGCACCCTCCCTGATCGCCGCACCGAATATCATCAGGTCGTACAATCAAGCCGGTTCGCTCATCAGGGATGTACAGATTGGCGTCATTACCTATTCCTTCAGGAGCATGCCTGATCAGAGTGCCGAGGCTACGCTCCAGTATGTGCTGGATGCAGGCATCAGCGCTATTGAGCTGATGGGTGACCCGGCGGAATCATTTGCCGGTAAGCCGGAAAACCCGGTAGACCGGCGGGCCTTTTACAGCCTGATGAGGGCCCAGCGGGATGGGGAAGAACTGACAGAGGACCAGCAAAAGGAAATGGCAGATATGCGTTCCCAGATGGACGCCTACAATAAGCAGGTAGCTGCCTGGCGGGCGAAAGCCTCTATGGATAAGTTTGTGCAGATGCGCAAAATGTACAATGATGCCGGAGTCAGCATTTATGGCTTTAAGCCAAACGCCTTCGGCAAAGACAATACTGACGTAGAGATTGCTTATGGCATGCGAGCGGCCAAAGCACTGGGTGCCAGCCATGTCACGCTGGAACACCCCAGCGATGATGCCCATACTGAGCGACTGGGAAAACTGGCCAAAAAGCACAAAGTCTACGTAGGCTATCACGGACATGAGCAGCAGACCCCCACTTTCTGGGATACCGCAATGGACCAGTCAGCATATAATGCCATGAACCTGGATGTAGGGCATTATGTGGCAGCGGGCAATCCTGACCCGCTGGCGCTGATCAGGTCAAAGCATGACAAAATCGTCAGTATGCACGTAAAAGACCGTCAAACACCCTTTAATGGGAAGGGAAACCTCCCTTGGGGATCAGGAGATACGCCTATCTCAGCGGTACTGCAGCTGATGCGAGACCAGAAGTATACTTTCCCAGCTACCATAGAGCTGGAGTACGAAGTTCCTGCAGGATCTGATGCAGTGAAGGAAGTAGCCAAATGCCTGGACTTCTGCCGGAAAGCCCTGGTATGATCAAATGCTGATACCGATTGATGAAGGATGTCCTCTGCAGCTAAAACAGGGACATCCTTTCTCTTTTTAAACACTTTTTAAGTTGATGCGGCCTGCAGCGGCCGGCCAGACCTTGGTGCGGTTTAAAGTCTGCGGTCATAAAAAAGCACAGGCGATGGCAGTTGTTGATACTGACAGGCCTGTGCCTTGAGATTCGTGAACAAAATTCCCAGCTGTTACATCTGCTGCAGATTACCCGCCTGTAGCTCGTTCACATACGGCTGATTATAGAAGCGTTTGCCGGTGGCCTGGTAAAGGGCATTGGAGACCGCGGCAAACACCGGCGGGAAGAGCGGCTCACCCAGTCCGGTGGGATCATGCTCGTTCTCCACAAAATGCACTTCTATTTTCCTGGGCGCTTCCTTTTGCCTGATCATTCGGTAGGTGTCAAAATTATTTTTCTGCGGTACACCATCCACAAAGGTCAGTTCTCCGAAGAAGGCATTACCGATACCATCCACGATAGCCCCTTCGCTCATATTGATGGCCGCATCCGGGTTCACGACGATACCACAGTCTACGGCAGCGTAGACATTCTCTACCTTGGGCATGTCATCCTCCATCTTCAGGTCCAGCACTTCGGCTACGTAGCTGTTGTGGCAGAAGTAAGCAGATACGCCACGATGTACGCCAGCGGGTTTGTTGTCCCAGTCAGATTTTTCCCTTACCAGCTTCAATACTCCGGCGTAGCGGTCGGGATCGTAATCATTCCTTTCGCCTACCGGATTATTTTTGGCCCGCTCCAGCAGTGCCAGCCGGAAGTCTATCGGATCTTTGCCAGCCAGTTCGGCCAGTTCATCCAGGAAAGACTGCTCCGCTCCGGCGATGAAGTTGGACCTCGGCGCACGGAAAGCCCCGATTGTAATGTTAGAGTTCAGCGCCCAGCCTTCAGCCAGGTAGTTATCTACCGCACCGGCCGGGAAACGGTCAGCATGCACGGCATGCTCAGGTATACCCCCACCTTTGACATGGAAAGCAATGAGGTTATTATTTTCATCCAAAGCTGCCCGGTAAGTAGCCGTATAGGTAGGTCGGTAGATGCCGTAGGTCATGTCATCCTCGCGGGTGTAGATCATCTTGACCGGCGCCTGCACCTTTTGGGAAATGAGCGCGGCCTCCACCATGTGGTGACCGTAAGCCCGCTGCCCAAAGCCTCCGCCCATCCGGGCCAGGTTGATCTGTATATTTTCCCGGGGCATCTTCAGGCAGGCAGCAATGGCCTGCATGGTGAATTCCGGTGCCTGGGTAGGGCCATAAACCTCGGCCTTGTCAACGGTAACGTTGGCAAAGCAGTTCATCGGCTCCATACAGTTGTGCGCCAGGTAAGGGGCATTGTAGGTGCGCTCCAGTACTTTGGCGGCCTTCTGAAAAGCACCCTCAGGATCGCCGTCACGGCGGAGTTCCTGGGCCTGCTTTCTGGCCATTTCTTCCATCTGGGCCTTATGTCCGTCGGTACTTTCAATACCACCGGGAATCAGCACTTTTTCTTTACCTCCCCAGCCGGCTACGGTCACCTCTTTGTCGGGCGCTTCCTCCCACTCCGCTTTCAGGGCTTTTTTGGCGTTCATCACCTCCCAGGTGGTGTTTCCCACGATCGCGATCAGCTCGGTGAAGGAGGTAGTATCAAAGCCATTTCTTTCGTAATCATC
>CAZFFW010000219.1:0-9265 GCA_964518125.1 uncultured Porifericola sp. | reverse complement strand
CACTGCTGCCCCAACTTTTTATCGATAAAATGCTGCTCAATCGCTTTACTTTCTTTCCGAAGCAATCAGTGTCTCAAGCCGTCATGAATTGGACCGTCAGATGTTGCGAGTTGGTCATTGAGTCGGCAGGTGACAATATGTATGCAGCGGAAATGCAGGTATCTCTGCTTAGGGCGATTATTCTGAAACTAGCTGAAGCTTTGCCGGGAAAAATATCAAAACCCGACCGCCGGTCCGAAATTACCATTTTGTTCCAGGAGTTGCTGTATGAAAATTTTCTGGACAAACGGGATGTACAGTTTTATGCCGATTCACTAGCGGTGTCTGAAAACTACCTGAACCGTTGCGTGAAATACACGACCAATAAGCCCCCCAAGCAACATATCAACGAAGTGGTAATCTATCATAGCAAAGTGCTGCTACAAGACCCCAACAAAGATATTTCACAGATTTCATACGATCTCAACTTTACTGACCCCTCCTATTTTGGCCGCCTGTTCAAACAACTGACCCGGCAATCTCCTACGGAGTACAGAAACAGCATTAGGCATGATTTGTCCGAGTAAGGACAGGATTTGTCATAACCACGGTTCGTCTTTTCTTCTCAGATTTGTTGAATTAATATTTAAAGTTATTCAACAAAGTGAAAAATATAGTTTTACTCTGGGCGCTCAGCCTTTTTTTCGGTTTACCGCTTATGGCGCAAAACGCTTCAATATCTGGCTATGTGACGGATTCAAAATCCGGTGAAGCCCTGATTGGTGTCACAATATTGCTGGTAGAAGCAGACCAGGGCACAGTGACTGATATCAACGGATTTTTCAGTATTGAAAACTTAAAGCCCCAAACCTATAGCCTGAAAGCCTCTTACGTCGGCTATGAGAACAAGATGAAGTACAATATTGTAGTCCGTACGGGAGGTACGCCGGACGTAAACTTTGAACTCACTGAGAGCCAGACACAACTTGAGGATATCGTGGTTACGGCCAATCCTTTTGAAAAACTGGAAGAAACACCCCTGTCTATTCAGCGGCTCTCTGCCGAAGAGATTGCCACCTACCCGGGTGGCAATAATGATATCGCCAAAGTAGTACAATCCCTGCCCGGAGTCGCCAGTTCTGTAGGTGGTTTCAGAAATGATGTGATCATCAGGGGAGGGGCACCGAACGAAAACGTGTATTACCTGGATGGCGTGGAAATTCCCAACATCAACCATTTTGCAACCCAGGGAAGTGCGGGCGGACCGGTTGGCTTGCTGAACGTAAGCTTCTTTGAAGGCGTGACGCTCTCTACCAGTGCCTTCAACGCCCAGTATGACAATGTGCTGTCGGGTGTGTTACAATTTGACCAGAGAAATGGCAACAATCGCGAACTACGTACTAACATCCGGGTAAGTAGTAGTGAAGCAGCACTTACTGTAGAAGGTCCCTTGTTCAAAAAAGAACAGGAAGCCAGCAACACTTCTTTTATTGCTTCGGTAAGAAGATCATACCTGCAGTTCCTGTTCCAGTTGATCGGGCTTCCTTTTCTGCCCGATTACTGGGATTACCAGTACAAAGTTTCTCACAAACTGGATGATTACAACGACCTGATCGTCACTGGGCTTGGCTCTATTGATGATTTTGCGGTCAATATCCCGGATGAATTTGACCCCGAACAACAGGCTTCCCTTGACCAGGTGCCGGTCATTAAGCAAAGGACCAATACCGTGGGAGCTACCTGGAGAAAGCGGTTTAAAAATGCCCCTGGTTTTATGGAAACTACCATCAGTACCAATCTTTTAAGCAATGATTTTACACGCTATGCCGATAATATCAATCAGCAGGGAGTGATTTTCAGCAATGAATCTCAGGAACAGGAAACAAAACTCAGATACAATTATACCCGCTTTCTTAGCAATTGGACGTTGAGCAGTGGATTTGTTGTGCAAAGAGCTGACTACACCAATACGACCACCAATGCCGTCAACGAATTTGTCTTTGATACTGACCTTTCTTTTTACCGCTACGGATTGCATGGGCAGGCCTCCCGTAAGTTTTTCAATGACCGACTCGGCATTTCACTAGGGCTAAGAACAGACGGAAACAGTTTTATGGAAGAAGGTTCGGATTTACTGGCTACCCTAAGTCCCCGTTTTTCGGCCTCTTACAAACTGGATCAACAGCAAAGGTGGTCACTCAATGCGTCAGTGGGTAGGTACTTTAAAATACCTCCCTACACCATCCTGGGATTCCAGGACAATGAAGGAATTTTTCTCAATCAAAATACAGAATACATTCAGAGTGATCACCTGGTATTAGGGCTGGAATTCTTGGTAACGCCTGCTTCAAGGCTGTCAATTGAAGGTTTTTACAAAAGGTACGAAGACTACCCAGTATCTATTACCGACAGTGTGTCACTGGCCAACCTGGGATCCAACTTTGAAATACTGGGCAATGAACCGGTGGCAAGTGTAGGGCTGGGCAGGACCTACGGCCTTGAATTTCTATATCAAAAGAAACTCACTAAGCGGTCTTATGCCATACTGGCATACACCCTGTTTAAAAGTGAATTTACCGCTTTTGATCCTGGTGTTTACCGGCCAAGTTCCTGGGACAGTAGGCAGTTGATCACCTTCACCGGGGGCTATCAGTTTGCCAATAACTGGGAAGTGAGCGGCAGGGTGCGTTATGTGGGAAAAACGCCCTTTGCCCCGGTGGATGTGGAAGCAACCAACCGGCTTGAAACCTATCCGGCTTTGCAGCTTGACTATTCAAGTTTTGGACAACAGAGGCTGGACCCCTTCAACCAGACCGACATCAGGCTAGACAAGAAATGGAATTTCAACCAGTGGACGTTGAACATCTTTTTTGAGGTTCAAAATGTCTTTGCCCAGCAAATTCCGGAACCGCCCATTTATGGACTTGACAGAAACGCAGAAGGCAATATCATCCAGCCTGAAAGGGTAACCGAAGTTAGCGAAATTGCGACAGACACACCGCTACCTTCCATCGGAATAGTCATAGACTTTTAATGATCAGTTCATCACGATTAAAATCCACAGAAATGAAAATAATGTCACCCTTTGTTTTACTGGAAACGCAAAACAAAAAAAATTCAGAACACATCAATATAGTCAAACGAAATAGTCATTTTAAGACCCAACCCACGTTCCATCATTCGTTTTACATCCTGCTCTTCGCGGCAGCATTCATCCTGGCTACCACCACGCAATCTTTGGGTCAGCAGCAGATGGACTTACAGATCAGCAATATCAAGAAGGGGAGCGGAGAAGTTGTCATTGAATTGTACGATAAAGAATCTGAATGGCTTGAAAAGCCTTTTCGCAAAGTAAAGCTATCGCCAGGGGATGAACTCCAGACCGTCTCCTTTGATATCCCGCACGGCAATTATGCCATCTCCATGTACCAGGATACCAATGAAAACGGAGAACTGGACAGGAACTTTATCGGGATTCCCAAAGAACCGGTGGCTTTTGGAAACAATCATCGTCCATTCGGTGAGCCGGATTTTGAATCCTCTTCAATAACTTTTGATACAAACTACCAGCCCCAGGAAATCAAACTCTACAAGGTTTTTTGAGCATCATAACTTCTCTAAACATATTTAACCGAGCTGAAAATTAAAAGTAAAGAATAATGAGTCATTGGAATATTGAACAAGTACCCTCTCAATCCGGAAAAGTAGCGATAGTTACCGGAGCTAACAGCGGTATAGGCTACGAGACATCACTAACGTTGGCAAGAAAAGACATCACGGTCATTATGGCTTGCCGTAACCTACAAAAGGGAGAAGCGGCAAAACAAAAGATTCTTGCTGCATACCCAGATGCTAAGCTTAAAGTTATGGAGTTAAATATAGCCAATCTGAGTAGTGTAAAAATGTTTGTCAAACACTTTCGCAACCACTTTGACTATTTCAACCTGCTCATCAATAATGCTGGTATTATGATGTCTCCTTTCCAGGAAACTGAAGATGGATTTGAAAACCAAATGGCGACCAACTACCTCGGACATTTTGCTCTTACCGGACAATTGCTGCCCTTGATGGATAATTCAACTTCTTCACGGGTAGTCTCACTCAGCAGCTTGTCTTACAAGTGGGCTGAAATTGATTTTGAAAATCTGCATGCCGAAAAGGGCTACAGCAAAAACAAAGCTTACGGGCAAAGCAAAAGGGCTTGCCTGGTGTATGCCTACGAACTGCAGAGGAGGCTTTCAGAGGCAGGTTACCAGATCTTGTCAGTGGCGGCTCATCCCGGTCTTTCCCAAACTAACCTGGACCGTTACTTTCCTAAACTGATCCGGCCACTGGGCGCTTTGTTTTTACAAAGTGCCAAAAAAGGTGCCTTACCGGTATTGTATGCGGCTTTACAAGAATCCTTAAGGGGAGGTGAGTACATTGGACCGGATGGGTTTCAGGAGATGCGAGGCAATCCGAAGGTGGTAGACTCTGATGCAAATACTAAAAACAGGGAAATCGGTAGACGCTTATGGCTGGTGAGCGAGAAGATAACGCAGGTGCACTACCTCAGTAAGGCGGCTCAGACCTAGCCTAGCTCAATTTTGGTTAATATCTTCCAGTTCCTTCAGCTGCTGCTCAAGATCATTTTTTACTCGATGGTATCTTGGATTTAGTTTTTGGTTAAGCTTACGAAAGCTAGGTGTGCGGCTGAAAAAGTAGATAAGAACACTTGAAATCACGATAATACTAGTTACTATGGGATGGGTAAAAATTTCTTCCAGGCTTCTTCCTCTTAAGATGAGCCCCAGCAAAAAACCGCCTGCAAAAGATGTGGTGGTGATCAGGGAAAAATAACGACATTGTCTGCGGTACATTCGTTGATTGTAGGCTATTGTAGCACGGAGTGTGGTTTGGATATCTGCAAGATGGTCAGGACGTTGATCAAACAGGAGTTGCCAGGCTACATTACCCACTAAGAAAATATAACATAATCCAATAAGACTGAGGGGTAAAATTATATCCAAAGAGGGTTTAGCAAAGTAAACAGCTATAGTCGCCAAAAGAAAAAAACTATTGAGCACAAGGGAGCGGTAATAGTGACGAAACAGTTCAGTAACCCTAGCATTTATACCTTTTCTGAGTTCATCCTCTATGGTTTTGGTATTATAGTCTAAGTCAGAGGTTTCCCAATTCTGGCTATTCAACAAATTCTTCAATTCCATGCGATTTGAGTTTTTTTCTGATCCGATGAATTTTCACCCTGACATTTTCGGCCGATATTCCTAGCATCTCTGCCATTTCAGGCTGCTGATAGCCTTCTACCAGTAATAATAATAACGACTTTTCTATGGGGTTGAGCAGTCCTAAAATCAACTCAAGCAATTCTTTTTCCGTTGCGCCGGTAACAGCGATCCCGGCAGGGGGATGATCCAATTGGTAGGCATTTCGTTTTTTTTTCCGAATACCTGAGATAGCCACATTAAGCCCAACACGATAGAGCCAAGTCGAGAATTTTGACTCACCTTTAAATTTAGAATAAGATCGCCAGGCCTGTGCAAGTATTTCCTGCCGAAGATCTTTACGATCTTCGGAGGTGTCGGCATAGAGATAGATCAATTTATTAATAATTGCCTGGTGTTCCTGGATCTTCAGGATAAAAACCTGCTGTGAGTCCACGGCTTATTTTCTGTTGGAAATTATATCCTCAATGAGCTTCTTTCGCTTGCAATAATCAGCATTCAAACTGATGATGACACCAGAAACAGAAACAAGGTAAGCAATGAATAATTCGGTTTCCATTTCAGCGTAAAAGAACAAAACAGCGGTAAGTAGCCACATGGTCGCAGGGACAAAGTAATTCTTTAACAAATTTTTTTTTCTGGTCGCTAATTCTTCATTTGAAAGCCTGTTATAATAGCTTGGTAAACTTTCAGTGGACCGTAGCATGCAAAAGATTTTTTTCAAGGTTTTCATTTTTTTTAACAGGTAGGTCGCAAGAAAAGATAGATTGTTACAGCAGGAAAATTATTTTTTAAGAATATCCTGAGAACTTCGCCTGACAAGCTGGAGGATTAATTCCTGAGGCATTTTTCAGTAACCTTTTTAGAAAGTGCTTCTCATTCTTTAATAAACCTGCCTGTAAAGAATATGCATTTTTGGTATCATAGGAGAACTGCTTCTGATACTGAGAGGGAGAATGCTGTTGTATATTCTAAATTGCCGGAAGAATTTCAGCTCAGTGTAAAATGTGGCTTTGCGAATCTGACTGATATTTGTTTCAACAGATTATAGTTCTTTGAATAAAAATGATAGCAGTTTTGTCGCGATGGTAAATCAGTCGGGTCATAAAAGAATATATAAGATCAGCATACATTAAACTCTTCAAAATTTTATCTTTGGGTCAGATTTGTCAGCAGAATAGATAGAAAACTTACCATTTCCCCCGTCAGTAATTTACCTATGTCAAATCAGCCCTATGAGATCCATGAAGAACATTTCAACACTTGCATTAATGGCACTCCTTACTTGCTGTGAAATTTCTGACTCTTATACTGAAGGTTACCGCTATCAATACAGACATCCGATAGGTCTGATAATGTCTAAAAAACTGGACAGCTTAAACCTCACTGGTGCAGGCGTTAAAATCGGGGTGATTGATGCCGGATTTGGAGATTTTAAGACAAACAGATTTACTAAAAACCTACATGTTGCAGACTACAAGGATTTCCTTGACAAGGATACAACAGCTTTTTTTGGTTCGGATGAGCATGACCATGGTACGATAGTAACATCCAGCATAGGGGGAAAATCCGATACTTTGGTGCATGGACTTGCGTATAATGCAACTTATTTTTTAGCTAAAACCGAAGACGTATCAGCTGAGCCAAAATCCGATGAAATCCGATTAACGCAGGCTGTGGACTGGCTGGTCTCTCAGGATGTTGATTTGATTAACATCTCGGTTGCTTATACCCAATTTGACGATGATAAAAGTTATACGCAGTTTTACTTAGATGGCAGGTCTGCTTATAGTTCCATGTATCTGGATAGCGTGCTGAATGTACATCCTGAGCTCATCATTGTAGCCAGTGCAGGTAATAAAGGTAACAAAGAATGGAAAAACATCATGTTCCCCTCTGATGTAGCAGAAGTCATCACGGTAGGATCCTGTGATTTTGAAGGAGAACAAAGATGGAAGTCAAGTGGTATAGGAGTAGACTTTGTGGACTATATAAAACCGGATGTAGTTACTTATCCTATTCCTACTGGAAATTCGCACACCACACCTGTTATAGCTGGCTTATGTGCAATTATGATAGAGTATATACCGGATATTAAACGAAATGAATTAATCAATATATTACATGCTTCAGGAAGTAACGCGGACAAACCAAACCTGGAGATTGGTTATGGAATACCTCAAAGCGAAATTATGCTCAATAAGTTACGCTACCGGGCGAAAACCCGTGTCATTAGCGGTTCCCCAGGACACGGGATGAAGAACGTGGGCATACACTGATGCTACTGGTTCTTCTGATCTTCAGTATAGTGCTAAGTAACTGTCTCTGAAATAGGCCCTACTGATTCCACATAGTGAGAGATTAGCACTCCCTGTTAGTTCAATCCCGATTAGAATACTTGCTTGTCTCCTTCAAATGCATGATATCAATCTCGAGTATTTGCTCCTGGATGTGCTTCGTAAACTTAACGATCCTGATTAATAAGGTAGATTCTTACATCTACTGCCCCACCGATGTAAAAGAAATCCTACCTAAATTACAATATGAGGATGAACGGTTGCTTTCCATTCTTCTATGGGTTCAGGATGAAGGTTCAATTGACACTTGCCATCCCAAAGCAGAGCGCCTCAACCAACTCTGGGTAAACCCCGAGTTAGACGGTGAGATCAACAGCTGGAATTCTGTTCCTCTTCCTACTTATGAAGCACTTAATACAGCCGATGCCAGTATCGTCAGTACTGCAGTAACTGATTGGAGTGCCGAGCATCTGCTGACAATAGGTAATAAACAGATGATCAGAAAAGGGTACTTTATAAGCGAATAATTCCTTGAGATGTTTGAATTTCCCTTAATTGCTGTTGACGCCTCTACCGTGCTGGATGAACCTGCTTCTATTGTACTGACCGTTTCTATGGACAGAGCGCTGTTTGGAGAGGAAAATCCCATGGATAAAATGGTAAAGCTCGATTTCCAACTCTTTCATTACCGACATCGGTTCTAACAATTTCCTCCACTGGCCCCTGGTAAAGTTGAAGAAGAGAGAATCATCATCTTTACAACCATAGCCAGCAGCTATGATTATGCCCAAACGATGGTTATTGACATCCTGATGGGAAGAGACTTTTCAGAGACTAGTCCTGCTGACAGTTTAGCTATACTCATCAATCAGGCAGCACTGGACATTATGAAGCTGGAAGATCTCCTGGGCACACAATTGGCGTTGTGGGGAGATGACCGTGCCCTGATTGGGGTGCTGGACAATGTGCTTATGGGATCTCCTTATGAACCGGTCAAACCTATGTTTGGAAGCCTGTCCACCTGGGGCGATGCAAAAGTAACTTTGCGACTGGCGGAGTCACCCTATCTGCAACAGATGCTTGCCTGGGTACAGGAAGTTTTTACCCGTTTGAACCTTGCCTATCCATTTGCTTATGAATTTGTTGATAAAAATTTCCAGGAAAAGTACTGTACGATCCGGCTGACCAATAGCCTGGCCCAGCTTTTTGCCTTGTTTACGCTGATTATTACCGGATTAGGTTTGCTGGGACTGGCCTCCTTTATGGCTGAACAAAGTACCAAAGAGACTGGGATTCGCAAAGTACTTGGCGCCACGGTAATGAGTATCCTCTCCCTGATTTCATTAGAGTACTCCCTTCTGCTGAACTGAGCTTTTCTCTTATCGGCTCCCCTAACATGGTGGTTACTGAAGATATACCTGGAGAAATATCCTATGCGCACCGAGATACACTGGTGGATTTTTCCGCTTATAGCGCTACTAGCCCTGTTTTTTCCGCTGATAGTAGTTAGTATGCAAAGCCTGCGCGCTGCCCGTAACAACCCGGCCCAGGCCCTGAAGGTTGATTAGTGACAATGTAAACCAGTAGACCCAGAACTTAAAACTAATGAGCAAAAT
Organism: uncultured Porifericola sp.; assembly: GCA_964518125.1. GTDB lineage: Bacteria > Bacteroidota > Bacteroidia > Cytophagales > Cyclobacteriaceae > Catalinimonas. The sequence goes on along the minus strand of CAZFFW010000219.1, from coordinate 148 downwards.
CAAATTGCTTTTTTCTGCTGCCAATTAAGCTATAAAAAAATAAACGCTTAGTAGGTTCTAGCTCAACAATAGGAGAAAATGTTTCACTTCTTTCTAAGGTACAATTAATCAAATTCAGCATCAGGCTGCTGACTCATACTATACCCTG
>CAZFFW010000218.1:0-9288 GCA_964518125.1 uncultured Porifericola sp. | reverse complement strand
TTAACTTTGCAGACTTAAAGAAAATGTGGGGTGACGTGAAGAATTTAGCACATTTTGACATTGATATTTATAAGTTAGCAAATAAGCAGTACAAATATCAATACCACATAGATAAAAGTTTCTTCGAACATTTTGAAAATAGTCCTTTGGAAAAGGCAAATCTAAATGTTGAGGTTACTTTAGATAAACAGGACAGCCTGATCACAGCGCTATTTGATGTCAATGGTACGATTGAACTGGAATGCGACCGGAGTCTGGAGAAATTTGACCATCCGGTGGAAATCCACGAGCGTATCATTTATCAGTATGGAGAAGCGGAGCAGGAACTGTCTGATGACATTGTAATGATTACCAATAACACGCAGTCGATCAATATTGCGCAGTACCTCTATGAGTTTGTGAATTTGTCTGTGCCTATGCGCAAAATCCATCCTAAATATGCCGAGGAAGACAATCCATTTGTAGATGGTGAAATCATTTTTTCTTCTTCTACTGCTGAATCAGCAGAAAAAAATGAAGAAGAAGGGAATGATGAGCCGGTTGATCCGCGTTGGAACATTCTGAAAAACCTGAAAAATTTAAATTAAATAAAAATGGCACATCCCAAGCGTAAAATATCCAAATCAAGAAGAGATAAGAGAAGGTCACACCACAAGGCAACGCCCCGGACCATCGCTATTTGTCCTACTACCGGAGAACCCCATCTGTACCACCGTGCACACTGGTACGAAGGTAAGCTCTACTATAAAGGGCAGGTAGTAATGGAGAAAGAAGAGCTTGTCTAATTTATGAAAATTGCACTGGATGCGATGGGAGGTGACTTTGCTCCCGGAGCTACAATAGAGGGAGTTCATCTTCTCCTGGAAGAACTGGATACCGACCATCGGCTGGTGCTGATTGGTAAAAAGCAGCTTATCGAGGAGCAGCTCGCGAAATATAATATCAGCGCAGAAGCTGTAGAGATCGTTCATGCCGAGGAGGTTATCGGCATGGATGAACACCCTACCAAAGCATTCACCCAAAAGCAGCATTCGAGTATTGGTGTGGGATTTCATCTGCTGGCCGCAGGTGAAGTGCAGGCATTCTGCAGTGCTGGTAATACCGGGGCTGTGCATGTAGGCGCTATGTTTTCAGTAAAGCCCTGCGAGGGGATCATTCGTCCTGCCCTGGCCAGTGCTGCTCCCCGGGAGAATGGCACTACCGGCCTGATCCTGGATGTAGGCGCCAATGCCGACTGCAAACCTGATATGCTGGTTCAGTTTGGCGAGCTTGGTGCTATTTATACCAAGCATGTGTATGGTATAGATAAACCTAAAGTAGCGCTGATCAATCTTGGTGAAGAGGAACAAAAAGGTACGGTAGTGACCCAGGCAGCCTATCAACTCTTCAAAGACCATCCCCGAATTAATTTTGTTGGCAATATAGAAGGCAGAGATATCTTCAGTGATAAGTCAGATGTTATGGTCTGTAATGGCTTTACAGGCAATGTAGTGCTGAAAATGGCTGAATCTGTCTATCACCTGCTGAAGAAAAGAGGTTTTACCGACCCGTTTTTTGATCAAATGAATTATGAAGCCATCGGTGGCAGCCCTATATTGGGCGTCAATGGCAATGTAGTTATCGGTCATGGTGTGTCCAGCGGCCTGGCTATTAAAAACATGCTGCAACAGGCAATCAAGATGGCAGAGACTAATTTGCATCTGAAAATCCGTGATGCTTTTGGTAAATAGTATATTTTTCCTTTTGCCTCGCTAAAAATCCTCAACTACATGAGTAACAAGATAAGAGCTGTTATCACAGGAGTAGGTGGTTACGTTCCGGACTATGTATTGTCCAATAAGGAACTGGAAACCATCGTTGATACCAATGATGAGTGGATAACCAGCCGTACCGGTATTAAAGAAAGAAGGATTCTTAAAGGCATAGATCAGGGAACATCGGTCATGGCAAACCACGCCGTAGACCAACTGCTGGAAAAGACAGGCGTAAATCCTGAAGAAATTGACCTGATTATTTGCGCTACCACTACCCCCGACATGATTTTTCCGGCGACGGCCAACCTGGTAGGCGCTCATATAGGTGCCAAAAATGCTTTTGGCTATGATTTACAGGCTGCCTGCTCAGGCTTCCTTTACGCGATAACCACCGGATCCCAGTTTATTGCTTCCGGTACGTACAAAAAAGTAGTCGTAGTAGGTGCCGATAAAATGTCGTCAATCATTAACTACGAGGACCGTACCACCTGCATCATTTTTGGAGACGGCGCCGCCGCCGTAATGCTGGAGCCAACGGAAGAACCTTTTGGCATCATGGACTTTGTACTGCAGTCGGATGGCAGCGGGGCTCCTTTTCTGCACCTCAAGGCCGGCGGTAGCCGCAGACCGGCTACTATTGAAACGGTCACTGCACGTGAGCATTTTGTGCATCAGGAAGGCGCTACCGTGTTTAAATATGCAGTAAAACATATGGCAGATGTATCAGTGCAGATCATGGAGCGCAATGGGCTGGTAGCCGACGATATACAGTGGCTGGTACCCCATCAGGCCAACAAAAGAATTATAGATGCCACTGCCCAACGGATGGGAGTGGGTGAAGACAGGGTAATGCTGAATATTTACAAATACGGAAATACTACCAGCGCTACTATTCCCCTCTGCCTGTGGGACTATGAATCAAAACTGAAAAAAGGAGATAACCTGATCCTTGCCGCCTTTGGCGGAGGATTTACCTGGGGAGCCAGTTATCTTAAGTGGGGATATGATCCTCAGTAACATTCAAGCAGCACTAAACCCAAGAAACCTAATCATATAGTGTTATGGCTACTACTGCAGATTTTAGAAACGGACTTTGCCTGGTTTACAACAATGACCTCTTTGCCATTGTTGAATTTCAGCACGTAAAGCCTGGTAAAGGCGGGGCTTTTGTAAGAACCAAGCTTAAGAGCCTTACCACCGGAAAAGTCATAGAAAATACTTTTAATGCTGGTGTAAAAGTGACTACTGCCCGAATAGAAAGGCGGCCTCATCAGTACCTCTACCGTGATGACCTTGGCTACCACATGATGGATAGCAATACATTTGAGCAGACGGCTATCCCGGAAGATAAAATTGATTCTCCTGAATTTCTGACGGATGGTCAGCAGGTGGATGTCATTGTACACGATGAGACCGGCAATATCATCGGCGCAGAACTGCCTCAATTTGTGGAGCTTACCGTCACTTATACCGAACCCGGCCTGAAGGGTGATACTGCCACCAATACTACTAAGCCTGCTACGCTGGAAACTGGTGCTGTTATTCAGGTGCCTCTTTTCATCGATCAGGATGAAAGAATTAAAGTAGATACAAGAACTAAGTCGTATTCTGAACGCGTAAAATAACTGTTATGAAAGCAAGCGAAATACAGGACCTACTGGACTTTATTTCAAAATCTGGCTTAGATGAAGTAAATATTGAAACCAGCGAAATCAAACTGAAAGTAAAGAAGAATGCTGCGGCCAAAATAAGGCAGAACATCATACAGGCGCCCGGCCATTCCATGCCGCATGATTCTACTGCACTGGTATCGCCTACTCCTGCATATTATCAGCATGAAAAGGAACAGGAGCAAAAAGCGTCTGCCGGTGCTTCTGAATCTGCTGATAAAGGTGAAGAGAGTAAATATATTACGATTAAGTCACCGATGATTGGTACGTTCTACCGTTCATCAAATCCTGATGCTGATCCTTTTATCAAAATTGGTGACAAAATCAGCGCCGGTCAGACGGTCTGTATCGTTGAGGCGATGAAACTGTTTAACGAAATAGAGTCGGAGCATTCCGGTACTTTGGTCAAAATACTGGCAGATGATGCCTCACCCGTAGAGTACGACCAGCCTTTGTTCCTGATAGATCCTTCCTGAGAAAAATACTCTCAGTTTATCTAAGCTTATCGTTTCGTTCATGTCTGACAGTTAATCATACCAAGCTTTGTTTAACAAAATACTCATAGCCAACCGTGGAGAAATCGCCCTCAGAGTCATCCGTACCTGCAGGGAAATGGGAATCAAGACCGTAGCTGTATATTCTACTGCCGACCGTGAAAGTTTACACGTGCGCTTTGCCGATGAGGCAGTATGTATTGGTCCCGCTCCCAGTAGTAGCTCGTACCTGAGCATTCCCAATATCATTGCTGCTGCCGAAATCACCAATGCCGATGCCATTCATCCCGGCTATGGTTTTCTCTCAGAAAATGCTGAGTTTTCCCGTATCTGCGAGGAGTATAATATTAAGTTTATTGGCCCAACGCCTGAGATGATCAACAAAATGGGCGATAAGGCCTCGGCCAAGGCCACCATGGATGCTGCCGGAGTGCCTACCATCCCGGGATCTAAAGGTTTGTTGAAAAATATCGAGCAGGGGCTTAGCATAGCTACAGAAATTGGCTATCCAGTGATACTGAAAGCTACTGCTGGTGGTGGTGGAAAAGGTATGAGGATTGTCTTGAACGAAAAAGAGTTCAAAAAAGCCTGGGACGACGCCCGCCGGGAGGCCGGAGCCGCATTTGGTAATGATGGGCTTTACCTTGAGAAGTTTGTGGAAGAACCCCGCCATATTGAAATTCAGATAGTAGGAGATAGTACCGGAAAAGCCTGTCACCTCTCAGAAAGAGACTGTTCCATACAGCGCCGTCATCAGAAACTGACCGAAGAAACCCCCTCACCCTTCATGACTGATGAGCTACGTGAGCAGATGGGGCAGGCCGCTATAGCCGGTGCTGAAGCAATAGGATATGAAGGAGCCGGAACCATAGAGTTTTTGGTGGATAAGCACCGAAAGTTTTACTTCATGGAGATGAATACCCGTATACAGGTGGAACATCCCATCACGGAAGAAGTAACCAAATTTGACCTGATCAAGGAGCAGATCAAAGTAGCGGCTGGCGTTAAAATTTCCGGTAAGAATTACTACCCCACTATGCATGCCATAGAATGTCGGATCAATGCTGAGGATCCAGCCAAAGGTTTTCGCCCCTGCCCTGGTAAGATTACTAACCTCCATCTGCCCGGCGGACATGGTGTAAGAGTAGATAGCCATGTATATGCCGGTTATGTGATTCCTCCAAATTATGATTCTATGATTGCCAAACTGATCGTCAGCGGGCAGGATAGGGAGGAGGCCATCACACGGATGAAGCGAGCTTTGCAGGAATTTGTCATTGAAGGAATTAAAACAACCATTCCTTTTCATATCAAGCTGATGGATGACCCACGCTACAGAAAAGGTGATTTTACTACTGCCTTCATGAATGATTTTGACCTGTCAGATATTGAAGATTACGCTCAGATGTGATCCAGAGAGCGTAGTTTTTCATAAATTTTCAGGCATACCCAGGCATCGGTAGCAGCATAGCGGACCTGCTTTTCTGTAAGTTCTATGTTCTCCCAGTTAGAAGTCTGCTGTGACTTTGACACCCGAAAACCCATGAAAATGCCGGTGAGCTTTTTGACACCGGCATGCTCTATCCCCATCTCATGGGCTACATCATTCAATTCCAGGATATTTTCCGGTTCAAAATGGACGTGAAACTTATTGCCCAACTGCTTAAGATGCCGGAGATCATCTCTGATACTGATGCCAACTTTCTGTATACGCTCATCCGTGAAGAGATTGGCTAACTCACGGGGAAAGCCCAGGTGATTCAGGCGGATAAGGTAGACCATATCAGGGATCGCGATCTGCAGCAGGGCTACCATATGATGCACCCCCTTACGAAATGCCGGCTTGGTTTCGGTATCAAAACCCAGGACATCGTACTCACGGATATGGTCAAGGGCATCGTCAAGAGCTTCGGTATCAGACACAAGCCTGACTTTTCCTTCATACCTTTTTAAGGGCAATTCATTAATCTCCTCCTTGGTAATCTGCTTTGAGAACATGGTTTTAATTTAGCAAAATTGATTGAAAGAAGTATAAACTACGGAAATCAGGCGTTTTTCTCTACCGCCATTCGGTCTACTTTTTCTTCCTCATCGTCATAACGACGTATTTTGAAGTTCAGAAAACCAAAAAGCATGGTCATTAAAGGACTTAGAATGCAGAAAAAAGCAAAAGGCGCATAGGTCATAGTCGCCACTCCCAGCACTGAGGCCTGGGTAGCCCCACAGGTATTCCAGGGGATGAGCACAGAAGTAACAGTGCCGGTATCCTCCAGCGTACGGCTCAGCACCTCTGGTTTCAAGCCCCTTTCCCGATAGGTTTTGGCATACATACGCCCCGGCACCACGATGGCCAGGTATTGGTCTGATGCCGTAAAATTAAAGAAGATGGAAGTAAAACCGGTAGAGGCGATGAGTGAACCGGTGGAGTGAGCCATCTGTACAATTGATTTGGTAATGCGCTGCAACATACCTGCTGACTCCATCACGCCCCCAAAAATCATGGCGCAGATAATAAGCCAGACGGTATTCAGCATACCGTACATACCTCCGGTAGAGAGCAGGTCATTGACCATCTCATTCTCCGTGGTGATATAAATGTCAGTGTACAAAGCTTTCATGACAGCGATATAAGCGCCCAGTGCGCCGCTTTCACCTTCGGCCACTTCCTGTATTGCCTGCGGCTGGAAAATAACGGCAAAAAGCCCGCCCAGCAGGGTGCCCGCCAGCAGTGCAGGTAAGGCCGGTACTTTGCGTACAATCATAAAAATGACCAGCACCGGCACTATGAACAGCCAGCCGTTGATGTTGAAAGCATTTTCCAGAGATGCCAGTACCGCGTCTATGCCCCCTACTGCTTCAGCAGTATCAGATGTGAAACCTATCACCAGGAAGATAATCAGCGAGATAGTGATAGAAGGGACCGTAGTATAGGTCATATAGCGAATGTGGGTAAACAGGTCAGTGCCCGCCATAGCCGGAGCCAGGTTGGTAGTATCAGAAAGAGGCGACATTTTATCGCCGAAGTAAGCGCCGGAGATAATTGATCCCCCGATCAGCCCTTCACTCAGCCCCAGTGCCTTACCAATACCCAGCAGGGCGATGCCTACTGTAGCCACCGTAGACCAGCTGCTGCCGGTAGCCAGCGACACAATTGCGCAGATGATACAGGCAGCAAACAGAAAAATAGTAGGATTCAGGATTTTCAGTCCGTAATAAATCATGGCAGGAACAATACCGCTGAGCAGCCAGGTGCCGGCCAGCGAGCCAATCAGCAGCAGGATCAGTATGGCCGACATGGCAGCGCTGATACTTTTGACGATACCATCCTGCAGTTCTTCCCATCGGATACCTGTACGGAGTGCGATGATAGCCGCTACAGCGGCAGAAAGAATCAGTACAATCTGGTTGGATCCGGAAATGGCATCATCCCCAAAAACATATATCACGTTGACTGATAGCATGATGATCAGGAATAGTACCGGGATCAGCGCCTCCCATAGCATCGGCTCTCTTCTTTGCTTACTCATATAGTTGTTCAGGTGTGTAGATGGACATGGTGCAAAAAGCGAAGATAATAAATTTTTCCCAAGCCATTTTTTGTTAGAAAGGATAACTTGCCGCCCCGATTTTCTTTTGTCGGGATCGGCTACTATTAAACATGAGGATTCTGTAAATTGCAGCAATGGAGAATTTCGTAGTATCAGCACGGAAGTACCGCCCTACAGGTTTTGAGGAAGTGGTAGGGCAGGAGCATATTACCACCACCTTACAAAACGCCATAGACAATAACCAGCTGGCGCAGGCGCTGCTCTTTTGCGGTCCCCGCGGAGTAGGGAAGACAACCTGTGCCCGGATACTTGCCCGCAAGATCAACGGCTACGAAAGCCAGGAGCAGGCCAATTCCATGAATATCTACGAACTGGATGCGGCATCCAACAACTCGGTGGATGATATTCGTAACCTGATAGACCAGGTACGTTATCCACCCCAGCAGGGTACCTACAAGGTATACATCATAGATGAGGTGCACATGCTTTCCAACCAGGCCTTCAATGCTTTCCTGAAAACCCTGGAAGAGCCGCCTTCTTACGCTATATTTATCCTGGCCACTACTGAGAAGCATAAAGTGATTCCGACGATCCTGTCGCGCTGCCAGATATTTGACTTCAACCGCATACAGGTAAGCCATATTACAGACCATCTGAAGAAGATTGCTGCCAAGGAAAATATTGAAGTAGAGGAGGAAGCGTTGAGCCTCATCGCCCAGAAAGCTGACGGCGCGCTGCGTGATGCACTCTCCATCTTTGACCTGATCGTTACCTTCTCCTCGGATCGTAAGGTAAGCTACCAGACGACTATCCAGAACCTGCATATTCTTGATTACGACTATTACTTTAAGGTTACGGATTATCTGCTGGAACAGAACATGCCGCAGGTAATGCTGCTTTTTGACGAAATCCTCAAGAAGGGCTTTGACGGGCACAATTTTATCGTAGGTCTGGCCGAGCACCTGCGTAATCTGATGGTATGTAAGGATAAGGCAACGGTGGAGCTGTTGGAAGTCTCCGAAAGTATACAGGCACGCTACCTGGAGCAGGCCGCCAAAGTACCTGCTTCTTTCCTGCTCACCGCCCTCAACCTGGCCGGGCAGTGCGATCTCAACTATAAAAGCAGTAAACATCAGCGGCTGCATGTAGAACTGTGTCTGATGAAAATGGCCTATATCAATGCGGCTGTGCAAATGGCGCAGGTGGTAAGACAGCAGCAGGCTGAGGGTGGGGAGAAAAAAAAAAGTAACGACAGCCTGAACGCTAAGGATGAAGCTACTGTACCAAAGCCTACTTTAGATACTGCTCAGCTACAGCAGTTGCCACGTACTGTCAAAATACCCAAGCCCGAGCAGATCCGGCAGGAAGTGGTCAGTAAGCAGGAGGCTTTGAAGGAAGAGAAGGTGGCGGTGGCTGAGCCGACGGCAGCGGTAGAAAGCCCTCCGCTGGCAACACGTACCGTAGACTTACCCAAACTACGGCAGGAGTGGAGTAAATTTGCCGAGCAGAAAAAGCTGGCGGGTTTTGATTCTGCTTATATGGTGCTCAACCAGGAAGTTAATCTTCTGGAAGATGGGGTAACCGTCCCCCTGACCATGACCAACAGCCTGCAGATGGATAAGCTGAACGAAATCCGGGTAGAACTGATACAGTACCTCCGCCGCGAGCTGCATAATTCTCGTATCAATGTGACTGCCGAACTGGTCAAGGAAGAGAAGCAGCGTAAGCTGTATACCGCTTCTGAAAAGCTCAACTACCTCATGGAGAAGAATCCGCAGGTGAGAATGCTGAAAGAGAAGCTGGGGCTGGACCCGGATTATTA
>CAZFFW010000217.1:0-9373 GCA_964518125.1 uncultured Porifericola sp. | reverse complement strand
CAGTAAGTTCAGTTGATTAATTTGCTAAAAAGTCTGTCACCTCCCGGTATAGCTGTTCAGGTTGTTCGGCGTGCACCCAGTGTCCGGCATCGCTGATCATCACGATTTTTGACTGAGGGAATATCTTTTTGATCAAAGCAGAATCTTCTTCTGTAATGTAGTCGCTCTTTTCCCCACCAACAAACAGTACAGGCTTATTGACTGGCCTGCTGTCATCTACTGCTTCTCCAATACGCTCAATATTACGGCTGATGACAGAAAGATTGAGTTTCCATTCAAAACCATCCTGGTCATTACGCTTCAGGTTTTTGAGTAGAAACTGCCTTATACCAAAGTCAGCAATGTAGGGCTTCATCTGATCTTCAGCTTCCTTACGGCTGTCAATTTCCTTAATTTTTACAGCACCCAAGGCTTTCAGGATCGTCTGGTGATGAACCGGATATGCACGTGGAGAGATATCTACTACAATCAGCTTCTCAAATTTGTCAGGGTATTTGGTAGCAAAGAACATGGCTACTTTACCACCCATAGAGTGCCCGAGGATGATTACATCTTTTAACTGATGAGAATTGATAAATTCCAGTAGGTCTTCGGCCATCACTTGGTAGTCAAATTCATCACTATGGGGCGAGAGTCCATGGTTTCGCTGATCTGGTAAAAAGACCTGGTATTGCTCAGCCAGTTGTTTTCCGAAGGTTTGCCAGTTATCCGATGTACCGAAGACACCGTGTAATATGATAACCGGCTGCCCCTCACCCATACTTCTATAATGTAGTTTCATGAAAAAAATTTGCTGATTGATATGCAAAGATGCTAAATGAAAAAAAGGGTAGAAAGTACCCGTTTACTGCCTGTTAACCGAAGAGTTTATACTACTGTTTTGCGTCGGTGAGGCAGCCACTTTTTTGAACACCCTGATACGTTTGATTCGTTTATTATCCACCGCTACTACAGTAAACACATAGTTGTCAAAGTATATCTTCTCTCCTGCCCGAGGCAGTTTGGCATGAATCTCCAGCAACAAACCTCCCAAAGATTCGCTTTCACCCTTCACGCTCTCAAAGAGCGAGCTGTCTTCATCAATGATTTTGCAGAAGTCGTTGAGAGATGTACGGCCTTCAAAGACATAAGTATTATCGTCCAGTTTATTATAATGAACGTCATTATCATCAAACTCATCATTGATCTCGCCTACTATCTCCTCGATAATATCCTCTAAAGTAATCAGGCCGGAGGTACCTCCGTACTCATCCACTACAATAGCCATATGTACCCGTTTTTCCTGGAACTCCTTCAGGAGCATATCGATCTTTTTACTTTCAGGAACAAAGAAGCCCTTGTGGAGTAGTTTCTGCCAGTCAAAACTTTCTGCATGGTCCAGGTAGGGTAGCAGGTCTTTGACATACAGCACCCCCTCAATATTGTCGATCGTCTCACGATAGATAGGAATACGGGAATACCCGCACTTGTTGATACGGTCCATCAGATCATGAAAATCTGTTTCAATATCTATAGCAGTAATGTCGAGGCGCGAACGCATTACCTGCTTTACAGAAAGGGTTCCAAAGTTAACGATTCCCTTGAGAATACCTTTTTCTTCAGCAGTAGTGGTCTCATTACTGGTAGTCATCTCCAAGGCCTGGTTCAGTTCGTCTACCGATACATTATAGCCTTTCTTTTCCAGCCTTTTTTCTACCACGCTACTCAGTGACATCAGCAGTACGGCAAGCGGCCTGAGCAGATTGCTGGCAAAATTGAGTACACCTCCTGTTCTTTTGGCAAATACCAGTGAATGCTGAATGGCATACTGCTTAGGCAAAATTTCCCCAAAGAAGAGAATAGCAATGGTGATAATGGCTGTCAGTCCAGCCACCAAGGTTCCTTCAGTACTTTTACCAAAGTACTGCCATGTAGCATAGGTAGAAATGGTGACAATGGCTACATTGACCAGGTTATTGAGAATGAGTATGGTAGCCAGTAGAATTTTTGGCTTGTCCAGCAACTTTACAATATTGATTTCGGCAGAACGGCTGCTATCGCGGCATTCACCAATTTCGTCGCTGGTCAGAGAGAAAAAGGCAACTTCGGAACCTGAGACCATCGCCGAACAGAATAGCAGCAATACCAGAATCGCAGCTACAGTTGCATAAAACACGGCAGACGAGGCGATTATATCTACCAGAATAAATAAAAATTCCGGGTAAGGGTCATCTAAAGATACTTCCAATGCGCTGTTTTTAAATTAAACACTAAAAAGGCAGGTCATCAGAATCAGACTGCTGAGGCTGGGACTCCCTGGTTTGGGGGGATGGTGCCCGCTGCTCTGCAGGTGCCGGAGTAGCAGATGAGGATGCAGATCCACTATCCATACTGTCAGTGTCATCATTTCGTCCTCCCACAAAGGTCATATTGGTAGCTCTGATACGCTTGTCATAGCGGGTAACGCCTTCTTTATCCTGATAAGTATTCGTTCTGATCTTGCCTTCTATGTATACCGTATTTCCCTTGGTGAGGTACTTTTCGGCAAGTTCTGCCAGTCTGTCCCAAAGTTCTACCTTATGCCACTCGGTTTGCTCCATACGCTGGCCATTCTTGGTGTAGGACTCGGAAGTAGCAATACTGATGTTTGCCACCACTGATCCTCCCTCCAGGTGCCTCACTTCCGGGTCAGCTCCCAGATTCCCCAACAATATTACTTTGTTTACTCCTGCCATTCAGTCTTTTTCTTTAAGTCTATTTACTACAATTTAATTAAAATATTACTTCACTCAAATAGTTATCAATTAAAATAGGTTTGGGAAGCCCTCTTATCTCCTCAGGTGTAAAAGCCTGTAGTTGGTAGCTGCTCAACAAAGAATCTGCCAAGCTGCCATCTCTGACAATAATGGCAAAAAACCTGACCCACAACTGCTGATGTGTCAGTTGATGCTTACGGAGAGGAGATACTTCTATAACCGGCTCTAGTGCCATCAACTGGTTTACGAGTTCATCTTCCAATTGTAGAATATCCTCACTGTCGCGGCTATTTTCCAGCAGGTAAAAATCGTAAAGCCCCTGCCAGATATCTTTTTTGCCACGCATTTTCATATAAACCCGCTCTCCCTGCCGGATGACGATGTAAGAAAAGAAGCGTTTTTTCACTTTAAGCTTTTTTATCTTGACCGGAAGGCTCTTCTGTTTGCTGTGCTGAAAAGCATAACACATATGACTAATCGGGCATAACAGGCAGGCGGGAGTATGCGGCGTACACTGCAAAGCGCCAAACTCCATAATGGCCTGGTTATATTCACCGGCATGGCCTCCCGGCAAAAGCTCTGCAGCTAAGGCACGAAATTTCTTTTGTCCGGCAGGAGATAGAATATCTTCCTGCACGCCAAACACCCGGGCGAGTACCCTGAATACGTTTCCATCCACTACCGCTACATCCTCATTATAAGCAAATGAAGCAATCGCCGCCGCCGTATAGGCTCCCACACCCTTCAGTTTGATCAGATCAGCATATCTTCCAGGAAACCGTCCGCCGTACTTATGTACAATTTCCTGAGCACAGGCATGTAAATTACGGGCGCGGGAATAGTAGCCCAGTCCTTGCCAGAGCCGCAGGACATCACTTTCGCTGGCTGAAGCCAGTGTAAACACATCAGGAAAGACTTCCAGAAAGCGGATGAAATAAGGCAATCCCTGCCGAACTCTCGTTTGCTGCAGTATAATTTCAGAGAGCCATATCTGATACGGATCCTGTGTATTACGCCACGGTAAATCTCTCTTATTCGCCTGATACCAACCGATAATATGGGCGGCAAAGTTATGTGCATTCAAAACCAAAAAATTTATGTAGATTGCTCATAAGTACCAGAGTAACAGGCATGTAATCAGATTTTATTTCTTTTATTTTCTAATTTAGCTTTAAGCATTAACTTTACGACTCGACAAAAATTGATCGTAACCGCTATCTTTCATTTAAACCTTTTAGGAACGTGACTAAAGCAGAAGTAGTTCAGCAAATTGCTGATAAAACAGGTATTGATAAAGCAGATGTATACACCACCGTTGAGGCTTTCTTCAGTGTCGTTAAAAACTCTATGTCAAATGGTGAAAACATTTATATCAGAGGTTTTGGCAGCTTTGTAAACAAGAAAAGAGCCCGTAAGGTAGGCAGAAATATTTCTAAGAACACTGCTATTGTCATTAATGAACATTACGTTCCTAGTTTTAAGCCATCCAAGGTGTTTCTTGAAAAAGTAAAAAACAGCCCCAAGGTTGAAGAAAAAAAAGAAATTGAGGCTAATTAAACTTTAACCAGCCTATTCTCGTTCTTCAAGCGATCATTTTCAGTTTAGTTTATGCCCAAGAAACAGTTAATATTAAGCGCAGTAGCCATCACTGCTGTCGTGCTTTTATTTATGCTGCCAAAAGCAGTGGTAGATAATGAGAACAGCGGCGTAAGTCAGGCAGAGACAGGCACCTCTCAGGAGACAGCGGAAGCAACTGACCATACAGCCGAAATGCCGGAGAATGTGCAGGCAGAATTGGCTGATTTAAGAGAAGATTACATAAATAATCGTAATTCGGAAAATTTTGCTAATTTTGCGAATTCGTTGATAGAAGGCTTTGTTTCTGCCAATCAGTACGATAGTGCTGCCAAATATGCAGCCGAACTGGCAGAGTCAGAGGCTACTCTGGCCCACCTGCAAAAGGCAGGGGATATGTATTATGAGGCGTTCACCTATGCCATGGACCCCGAAAAGGGGCAGCAGATGGGAGAGCAGGCACGCTACTATTACGGTAAGGTGCTGGAGCAGGCTCCTGAGCAACTCGACGCAAAGGCTAAGATGGCGATGACTTATGTATCGTCCACCAACCCTATGCAGGGTATCAGCATGCTTAGAGAAGTGCTTGCAGCTGACGAAAATAATGAAATGGCGATCTATAACCTGGGCTTGCTATCCATGCAGTCAGGCCAGTATGACAGGGCCGTAGAAAGGTTTGAAAAGCTCACCCAGATTAGCCCTGATAACCTTCAGGCGCAGTTTCTGCTGGGGGTCAGCTATTTTGAAGCCGGGCAGAAAGAGAAAGCCAAGGTACAATTTGAGGCTGTCAAGGAAATGGATGGAGATCCATCAGTATCGGCCAGTGTAGATGAGTACCTGAATCAGTTATAACTTAGGGTAATTATGCCCATTTAAAATATTTGTTTCATTTAAAATATCATTGTTATGCCTTGTGGTAAAAAAAGAAAAAGACATAAAATCGCTACGCACAAAAGAAAAAAGCGACTGAGAAAGAACAGACATAAGAAAAAATAATTTAGGTATATATGGTCTACCCGTCTGATCCGAGGATCGTACGGGTAGTGCTTTTTATACCTGATTTTTTTGACAGGTCTATCTCACAATAATGCTACCATCTCTCTGTTGGTAGCTTTTCGTATTTATTTTACAAACACTAAACGAAAATCCAATTGAGTAATGAATTAGTAATCAATTCAACTCAGGAAGGATGTCGTATAGCCCTTTTGAAGGAAAAAAGCCTCGTGGAATTTCACCATGAGGTTGATGCTAACAAATTTACTGTTGGTGATATTTATCTGGGGACAGTTAAAAAGGTAGTGCCCGGCCTGAATGCAGCTTTTATTGACATTGGTTATGAGAAGGATGCTTTCCTGCACTATCTCGATCTGGGACCTCAGATCAAGACGCTGAATAAGTTCACCAAGAATACGCTTAATAATAAAAACAGCACGCATCTGTTAGGCAAAATCAAAAATGAGCCTGACATTAACAAATTAGGTAAAATCAACCAGGTTCTGAATAAGAATCAGCCTGTCATGGTACAGGTAGTGAAAGAACCTATTTCAACAAAAGGGCCTCGATTATCCTGCGAGTTGTCTATCGCCGGAAGATATCTCATACTGGTGCCGTTTTCTAGCGTGGTTAATATCTCTAAAAAGATAACCAACAAGAACGAGAGAAAAAGACTAATGCGCCTGATATCTTCCATAAAGCCGGAAGGCTTTGGAATTATCATCCGTACTGTTGCGGAAGGAAAAGAAGTGGCAGAACTTGACCGGGACCTTAGAAACCTGGTCAATACCTGGGCTGAAGGAGTAAAGAAACTCAGTGTAGCCAAGCCAAGAGATAAAATTATTGGCGAAATGAGCCGTGCTTCTTCACTATTGAGGGATGTGCTCAACGAGACTTTTGACAGTATCGTTACTGACGATCAGGAAATTTATGAGGAAGTAAAGACCTACATCCAGCGTATTGCTCCCGAAAAGGAAAAGATCGTCAAGTACTATAATGGCAAGGCCAAGCTTTTTGAATCTTTTGGCATTGAGAAACAGCTTAAGTCGCTATTTGGTCAGTCAGTGACTATTCCGGGAGGAGGATATCTTATTATCGAGCACACGGAAGCACTACACGTAGTTGACGTAAATAGCGGTAATAAGTCCAATTCTGAAAAAGACCAGGAAACTACGGCATTACACGTAAACCTGCAGGCAGTATCAGAAGTAGCCCGGCAGCTGCGGCTCAGGGATATGGGTGGTATCATTGTCATTGACTTCATAGACATGCGCAAGCCAGAAAACAAAAAGGCTGTGTTTGATAAGATGAAGGAGGAAATGAGACTTGACCGGGCAAAGAATACCGTACTGCCGCTGACGAAATTTGGCTTGATGCAGATCACCAGGCAGCGGGTAAGGCCGGAACTCAATATCATTACCAAAGAAATCTGCCCTACCTGCGGAGGAACCGGAAAAATTGCCCCTACGCTGCTGGTGTCCGACCAGATTGAAAAGAACATTGAATATGTGTTGCTAAAGCAAAATGAAAAAGAATTGACCATAGCGGCACATCCTTTTGTCCATGCTTTTTTTACGAAAGGCATTATTTCACGACGGGTAAAATGGTTTTTGAAGTACAAAAGGTGGGTTCGCATGGAAGTAGACTCATCCCTAGGCCTGGTAGATTACCACTTTTACAATAAAGCAGGGGAGCAGATAGAGCTTTCCTGATGATCTAAAAAGCTTTTCCAGCCCGGCAGCATCACTGACCGGGCTTTTTTTTTACAAACATTTTTAGAACTCAGCTTATTTTATAGCTGCAGGATCTTCCGCACTTCTACTTTTTAAACTACGTGATGCATGAAAACATTTTTTTCCAGTCCTTCAAAAAATATTCTTTTTACACTACTGATCTGCATGTGCAGCTGGCAGACAGCTAATGCCCAGAACGATTTTTACTATACCAGAACCATAGAAGACAATCCCCGCTTTGCTGATGTAATCCTGAGAGCAGGAGGCTATGGAGGCGCCTACACCAGCGGACAGACTGGCCTTGACTTTGAGCTAATCGTTGCGCCGGGTAATGCAAACTTCCAGTTCCGTACTCAGTGGCTCCGGGCGCTGTATAGCAAAGCATACCAGGATTACTCCGGTGCACCGGTTCTTATATCTGAAAATGCCTTCAACAAATTTATGATGTTTGATGCCGGAGCCGATTACTTTTTCTGGGATACAGTAGACAAAAGTACGGCCAGGGTAGGTGTAGATGGACCGCTGTTTTTCGCAGATAAGTCTGCCGATGTGGCCGCGCTGCTAAGGTTCTCAGTGGCAGGTCGGCTAGGCATTAACTATACCCGCCTGATGCTTTCCGCTTCCGATGCTCCCGGTCAGCAACTTGTGACTGAAGACGGACGGGTTTTTGGAGCAGGAGCGACCGAAGAGGACCAGGGCGCAGTATATACGCTCAGTACGTCCTTAGCACCATATCTCGGTATATCCTTTAATCTGGGGCGAGGGCTGATGACCCGGGTAAAAGGCATACGTGACAAACCGAATTATCATTTTATCAGCTTTTACACCGACTTGCTGCTGAGTGCCAGAAATACAGTGGCTGACATCCGATCCGGAGGCACCTTGTACGATGTGACCGCCGAAACAAATAGTGAATCTGAAAATTTTCAGGAAACGGGTGCCGGTTTCAGATCAGGGGTAAAAGCAGTATACGGCCGCCGTTTCAGTATTTATGCCAAATTTGAAAGTGGCATGTGGCCTGGATACCTTGACAAACGCTTCTTCTGGCTCTTTGGCGCCGGTGTATCGGCCAACCTGCAGATCTTTGATACCAGCCGCGGCAGGTAATATCAGGGCTTGAAATTCCTGAATACATTATTGATCAGTACTACCAGTATTGTTACCCCAATCGCTAAAATATACTGGTGAAGGGCCACACAGATACCCAGGCCTGACGAAAAAAGAATGGTTGCCGCTGTGGTCAGGTAGGAGACATGCCTGTCTTCCCGGCTCTTTAGAATGGTACCCGCACCAATAAAACTGATGCCAATAATAATAGCCTGTATGATCCTGATGGGATCAACATCCAGTACATCTTTGTACTCAGGCAGGTTTACCGCAACAGAGACATCCGCGAGCCCTACCAGCAGAGCGGAGGCTCCCCCAACAATCATATGCGTACGAAATCCAGCGGGCTTAGAGTGCATTTCCCGCTCATAGCCGACCGCTCCGGAGAGCATACAGGCAATAAACACATCCAGCAGTATCCACAGCTGTTGATCAACATTCACAAAAAAATCTTCCATCCTCAAAAAAATCTTTATGCATAGAGGTAAGGCAGCGCAAGGCTGCATATCCTAGCTTTAACAAAAGGAAGCAGGCAGAGTGTTCAAATTATTTTAGCTGGTCAATATCCCTGATAAGGATTTTCCGCCTGTCGAAATTGATCAAATTCTTCTCCTTCAGGTCGTTCAGGATAGTAGTCACGGTCTGCCGGGAGGTCCCTGTAAGACTGGCAATATCCTGGTGTTTGAGATGGCTCTTAATCATGGTTTCAAAGCCCACTTTTTTACCAGTCTCCCGGGCCATATCTTTTAGAAACTCTACTACACGGGTACGGGCATCTTTGGAAATAAGCAACTCCAGCCGGCGTTCCAGTTTCTTCATCCGCAGCCCGATCAGCTTGAATATTTTGAAGCTTAACTCCTGGTCATCCTCCATCAGGTTTTTCATATCACCTATCGTGAGGGGGCATATGATGGTTTCCGCATCCAGGGCCTGAGCAAAGTCATTACGCTGTTCTTCTCCCGCCAGGGCCAGTTCCCCAAAAACCTCTCCGGCAGTGAGAATGGTTTTGACTATCTCTTTCCCGTCATCGGCATAAGTACTGATCTTGACCCTACCCTTTTTGATAAGGTAAACATAGTCAGAGGGATCACCGATAAAGTATATAAAAGCACCCTTATCATACTCTTTTTCCCTTTGATGCAGTTCGTACTCCATCTTTAGGATTTTCTGCATGCAGAAAAAGTTGGAGAAGTCTTTATCCTCAAAATACCATATTCCGCTGGTGTTCAT
>CAZFFW010000216.1:0-9474 GCA_964518125.1 uncultured Porifericola sp. | reverse complement strand
GTATCTTCGTCTGGTTCCTGGACAAGAACCGGATGTTGTACAAAGCTGATGGCAGTAAAAGAGTTGCCGACAATGCCCTGGTGGCCCTTACCCTAATGATCGCCCAGAGCAAACCAGAGGAGAAGGAACTGATCATCAATGTGGTATTAAATTTGATCAATAAGCAGAATTAGGAAAACTTCCTAACTGCCTGAAAATCAGAACCCATTGCGGAACCCAGCGGGTTCACGGTTCCGAGTTTGATAGGTCAAATCAAAATTACCTTGAAAGGAGATCTGATTAAAGCAAAAGACGGGTTTGTACCAGATAGCGACCAGGATGGAGATCCCGATGGTAGTTTCTATGCCATAGAATTTTTCAGGGACATTTATCAGCCTTAGTGGCAGTAGTGATCATCTTAGGTTGAAGATTTTAATTGTAAAGGGAGAGGTTTAAGCCCCTCCCTTTTCTTATGTTCAAAACAGCTTATTCACTTCCCGGTAGAAGCAAAGCCTCCTGACCCTCTTACTGTATCCTCGAGTTGGTCTACATGGTTCCAGTCTACCTGGGTATGGGAGGCTACGACCATCTGAGCGATGCATTCGTTATCATTGATGGTGTAGGCTTTTATTAGATAGTTTAACAGGAAGTGCTATATCAGTACAAGAATAGATTTACCTGCTCCGCCTTTACTCTGTGTAATGAAAACTAGTTCTTTCATGAATAAATGATTATAGGTTTCTAAGTTAATTTAACTCTTCTTCTTTTTAATATGGGGTGCAAAGGCCTCTCTGATATGACTACCTGGAGGATCAGGCTCAGAGAATGTCCACTCTTTCTCTTCTTTTTTTTCTAGCTGTTTGCCTGATCCAGAATTGGATTTATCTGAGTGGGTTCCTGTGCTGGGATCACTACTGACATCGGCTGAAGTTTCAGTATTGCCCTCATACCTTTTTTGTATGTTGTAAATGCTATGTGGTTCAATTTTCATACTCAAATCCTGAGAAATAAGTTCTGCTATGAAATGAGCTGGCAATCTGTCTCCATTAAAATAGGCATCTTTATAATATAGGTACAAGACCTTTAGCTTACCTCTTTTATTACTGTTCAATAAAGACCTAAGACTCTTTTTTGTAATTCCATTCATATACAATTAGATCATATAATTAACCTTAATTAAGCGTTATTAGGCTACGTAAAATTAGGCTGAAACTGAATATGTTGAGATAGACAATATTGAGCTATGACAAACCGTGTTAGACAAATATAGAATCCTTTTTTCAAAGCGCAATAAATTATGCTAAAAAATTAAATCTATTTAGTATTTAACAGATATTATGCATGTAAACTACTGATTAGTTTTAACTAGAATGACTATAGAAAGCTCATATAAGGTATATTAATAATTATTAAGCAATAATAGGCTATTTTAAGCTGTATTAGGCAAATTGGGTTTTATAACACTTCCACCACAGAAAATCTTAGCAAAACATTAAGTAGTGTTTACCTAAAAGCAAAATATGTTTAACAAAATCTATTATATTTTTTGATGTAAGGACAAATTACTACACATTGCAAAGTACATAAGCAAGTAATGTTTTTGTAATACAAAAACCCCTTTTTCCAGATAAATGGATTTATGGATTAAAAACGCTAAAGCACACGAAAAAAGAGTATGATGGGAATATCCAAGAAAAAAGATAGGACCGGAGGTAGACCAAAAACGAATGATGCCGAAAAATTGAGACACCTGGTTATGTTTAGGGTTGATGATGAAACAATAAGGAAAATAAATGACTACGTTTCTGAGTCTGGAAAAACACAAGCTGAAGTAATGCGCAATCTTATCTTTCAGAGGAAATTCTCAATGGACAGTGGTAAATTAACTTTAAAAGAAATTGCATTAAAGCTAGGTCTACTCGCAGATGAAGTAAGAGCTATAGAGGGCAAAGTGGTAAAATCAGAGCCATATGAAAAGAGCGAATTATCACATGACATTGAACGTATAAAGGAGCAAGTATTTGAATTAGCTGAAATAGCAAATAAGTCAGTTCGTAAGCAATAACCTGATGAGTATAGTCTGAAATGGTAGCAAAGGTGAGTACAGGCCGGAGTGTGATTGGTGCCATAACCTATAATGAGAATAAGGTTAAGGAGGGTACTGCTGAGTTTTTGTCTGCAAAGACATACATCAAGGATAAAGAAGACTTGACCTTTGAAGATAAAGTACAGCATTTCAAACTATATACAGATCAAAACACCAGGACTAAAGTAAACGCCTACCACTACAGTCTTAATTTTCATGAAAATGACAAGCTGGACAATGAGCAGTTGATCAAGATCGCTGATAAGTTCATGAAAGATGTCAAGTTCGGTGATCAGCCCTACCTGGTGTACCGGCACCATGATTCCGGGCATCCTCATATTCATATCGTATCTACCAACATCCAGGCAAACGGAAAACGGATTAACGACAGCTGGAATGCAAGGCTCTTGCGAAACTCTGCCGAAGAGGTAGAAAGAGAATACGGCCTGACGCTGACCGGTAAGAACCTCAAACAACTGGGCCAGAAGTACCAGTACCCGGACCATGATAATCAGATAAGTCCTGTGGAATACCCGGAGCAGAACCTGCGCAACAAGATTTCCGATGTCGTGGCCGGTATACACAATGAGTATAAGTAAAAATCATTTGAGGATTATAATGAACTTCTTTCCAATTACAATCTAAAAGCTATCCGGCTGAATGGCAGAAGTATCAAGCAGGATGATGTCCAGACCAACGGCCTGGCATTTCAAACGATGAAGAACGGCAAAGAAACCGGTGTACCTATCTATGCCAGTGAGATCCTTCACCTGGGCAAGTTCAATATCAATGAAGTTGATAAAGCAATCCGTGGCCACAATGAAGAGAAATTAAGCGATAGGCTGGAATCTGTGGCTAGTGAGTTTTTTGGTGACCATGTTACCTTTAAGCCTTCTAGCCTTCATAAGCACCTGCAGGCAAGTGGGTTCTCTCCGCTCGGAAAGAAGGCATTGTTTTCAGAGAATACCCGCTACCTGGACCAGGAAACCAAAGCGGTCGTATCCCTGGAAGACATTCAAGATTCAAAGCTGAAAACTACAAGGAGATCCAGAACAAGGAAAAGACCTCCTTTAAAGATCAGGCATCCGGCGCTTTTGCCTATACCAACCACCTGGCGAAGAACGATCGGCAAAAGATTCTGGCGGCCATGAAGGTACAGCCAGACCCTCTGGGCCAGCTTATCATTTACAATCATACTGACTATCATAAACTTAAGGTTCACTCAGCCTTTGAGCACAAAGAAATACAAACCACAGGGAAGGAAGTTATGTGAAGGACGAACTTAAGTATTCAGACCTGCGGATGCTGAAGAACTACTTCACAGGGAAAAGGTCCACCCAGGGTATTGATACTGCAGTTGATAATGCTATAAAATACCGCAAGTTTCCAGAAGGATACAGCCTGCTCAAAGAAAAGGATAAGCTCGACTTCCAGAAGCGCTTTACTGCCCAGTACCTGGAAAAACAGCAGTGGGATGAAAGCTTAAAGCCGAAACAGCTTCTGGGAGAACTAGCGGCCAAAGGTATTGTGGTCAGGTTAGACGTAAACGATAATGCTATCCTGGGACTGCATGGATTCGATAAGAGAGTGTTTCAAAAGGCATCTGCCAGTCTTAATGAGTATCTGAAAGAGGTGGGGTACAAGAAGAGCTACTATGATCAGGTCAATAAAATATTAGACGAACATACGAAGGGCCTCCCTGGTAATACCAGTGGGCCGAAGTCTATTGCTTTGACAAAAGGATCGCCGGCTGAGAGAGAGGAAAAGAGTATAGATGAAAAGGCAGTAGATAGGATATCTGATAATATGACCGTTAAGCAGGGAGTAGGTAACAAAGATACTTATGGAGAGGCAACCCATAAAATTGGCAAAAAGAAGAAGAGAAAAAGAGGTATCCTTTAACATTCAAGGATCAAAGCAAATTCCTACAAAGTAGATAATAGTTTCTTATGAGACGAAGTTCTTATATCTGGACTTTTTTAGGTCTTTCAGTAAAATGGGTGATGTATAACCCTATAATCTTGTTAAAAGATATCTGAAACAAAAAACAGAAAATTGTTGAAGTAAAGGAAGACGATTTTGACCAAATGGGCTGTTTTAGCGATGTTGATTTTGAGGGACCCTACCAAAATGAGTTAGTATACACAAAAGGGTCATTCTAATCATGTAAAATTGCCGGTGGGGATGAACTAATATGATCATCCAAAGTACTATAGCCTTTTTTTTGACAGCCATATCGCTACCTGGATTGGACTGAGAGACGTTGACCATCGCATTAGAAAAACCCTGAAGGAAGATTAAATTTTCTTTACTTTTTCATTAAATCTATTTCTCAATTTGTCGACCTAGATGAAGAGGGGTGTGTTTATTGGTATTATTTATTCACCTTCTTGAGAAAGTAGGGTTGATCTGCGAAACTCACTGTTTCTCCAGTTCCTTTTCCAAATAGATTACAAATTCGGATAAGGACAGATCCAAAGCTTTACTGATCTTATATATTACTTCCAACGTTGGTTTTCTTTTGTTCCTTTCTAAAAATGAGATATAGTTTACATGGATGTCGGCTAATTCTGCAAGTTCTTCCTGAGAATAACCTTTCTCGAGCCTAAGCCTTAAAATCAGTACGGATAGTGCTTTTCCGAGCATAGATCATAATTTTTGAGGCAAACTAGGGGTAGGGTTAAGAAAATAATACACACTATAGTGTGTATTTTAAATTTTTTTTTTACCTTGCATTTGTAATCACATACTTAACAGTAACTAAAAGTAAGAGGCATGAGGGGAAGAAATTACCTATTCAATACTAAAGCTTTGATTTTAAGGCATTTAACTATTGCTACTATCACACCTCTGCTGATTGCCATGCAGTGTGAGAGCGATACGGAATTACCAATTCCTGAAAAAGGACGCGTAAAAGTCACATATGAGGTAGAAGGTCTGGATGATAGCTTTTATAAGAAATATGAAGCGTATACCTATTTTGATACCACTTCAGATGCTGATAATTTGTCAGTACTTTACACACCTTCCGAAGGAGACAACATAGATTTATCCTTTTTTACCGAAGAGGCTTATCAGCCTGGTATCTACCTGGATTCTATAAGCTCCACAGGGATAAGCTTCTTTGGCACTGCCAGATTTGATCAAATATTTACCGTAGCTGATTCTGCCAGGCTTGAATTAAAAGCTATTGATAATAGCCATATGCTGTCATCTGTGAGAATTGTAGTCTTAGCAGGGAGGAAAAGCTATCTGATCACAGCAGAGAACATACAAGCTACATCAAGAGAATATCTTTTGATAGATTGAATAATACATCAATATCCTCTATAGGGGTTGCTTTTATACCATTTACCTGCTGGTTATTCATCAGGGGCTTATGATCTAGCTATTTTAAGATTTATCAGCGAAATACTATGCTTTTTATTTTTTACAACTAAATATTTTATTACTATGAAAAAATTTCCTCAAAGTTTGCATGAACATCTAAAGCATTATGTGTATGCTTATGTTGACTCTGCTGAAAGAAAGATTTTCTACGTTGGTATGGGACAGAAAGATCGTCTCTTTAATTTAGATCGGTCTCCAGGCCAGCCAAGGGTGCATGCAAAGATCAAAGAACTCTTTGAAAAAGGATATGATCCTGAAATCCATTTGCTAAGGTGGGGACTGGATCAAAGGACAGCAGAGATTGTCGAATCAACAGTGATAGATGCTTTAGGTATCCAGAATCTAACTAACACAATCAGGAGTACCGAAGCTAAACAATACGGTAGAATGCATACACGGACAGTATTAGCTACCCTTTCACCTAATGAAAACGAAATTGTAGCTCCCGCAATCATGCTTTGGCCAGATATCAGCTTTAATTACAGCTTCACAGAGCAGGAGCTTTATGATATCACTCGTCAGAATTGGCAAGTTGGCGAAATGAGAAATAAAGTAAAATTAGCCTTCTCTGTCATAGATGATATGATTTGGGAAGTGTACCAGGTTGAAAAATGGGTTCAGAGGGAAAATTTAAACTGGGACTTTGTAGGTCGGGTAGCTGATGAAGCTGTGCGGAATAAATATCTCAACATCGATGTTCGGAAATACTACAAAGGTTATAAGAAGTCATTCCGTTATTTCAATGTTAAAAGAGGATATGCCCCAGCTTAATTCGTTTAATTAATCAATAAAAGGGTATTTAAGCCCGGGTCACATGTTCCGGGCTTAATGCCCTTTTTTCAGCTTTTGCTAAGAGCTTGCAATAATCAACAAATCAGGCCAGCACCCCATACTCTATCCTTCCCAATTCATTGTGTAAGAGTTGAAACCCAAAGATAGTGTCCAGTAGGTCTTTCGGCTTTTTGTTACCCAAAATTAAGTGTTCAATAAAGTATTACCCTTATTTTGATACAGTTGCGCCAAAGCTTCGTTGACTTCTCGCTTATTGAAGTACTCTGGATCAAAAAGTAAATCGTCCCACCAGCTTCCGCCAAGTTCTACTGATTCATTGATTTTAGTTTTTAGTTTCTGCTTATCCTGAAGAATTGCACCCAAACGGGTCCATACCTTAAATTGCTTACTGAATAAATTGATTAAGAATTGATCATATAGTTTAGGTCCACCAATGTCTTCGGGAGGACACGCCCGCTTTCCATCTAAGCAAATCGGATGCTTAGTAGTTGGGTCATCCGGTAGTATCTTCTCCAAACGGATTACGTGTTGCCAGTCTTCTGTGAAATCGTATTCATAAGAAAACTTTGAATTAGTGCGGAGGCAAAGATCCTGTAAACGCACTTTCATTGGATTGTCACAAAATGCCATTCCGCCAGAATGATATACTCCGTACTCTTTGCCGTAAATTTTGAAGCAATTCAGATGGGTATCCTGCCATCCCATTACCAATTGTACCACATAATGCAGTTCGGCAATGGTCGTATCCGCTGAAACTATGAATCTACGCCAGATCATCGGACTGATGCCTTTAAGGTGAACTTTGAATTGATAAAGTGCTTCCTGTTGATTGACCATAGGGTTCGGCTTGCTTTCTATCAAGATACAAATCGCCCGATTGAGGAGCAACTGAATGGCAAACTGCCCCACGGTTTTTTATGCTCTCCTACTTTGCAGCTACCCGTTGATTTAACCGGGCTGGTATCCTTTTCATGATCGCTAACAGATTTTTTTTCACTCTGTTTTCAGGATTTTTAACACCTTACTAACCCTGGCATTGGAAATCCCGATGAAGTATACCCCCTGTTTCAAGGCCTGCCCTTCCAGGTTTATTCTTTCTGATTGAAATAACGCAAAGGGACTTAGATGTATCTCACCCTGATAATACCTCCTGCCTAAGGCATCATACACTTCTACCCGGTAAGAGGCAGCTTCATGAGAACTGATTTCCAAGTTGACATGGTCCCTGAAATGATTGGGATAGGCTTTGGCTTTCAGTTTCCTGGCTGAGGCCGTGGGCGCTGCCTCCAGTACCCTAAGCTGCATCTCATCAGCGTCCATGGCTCCGTCATTATCGGTGACAGTAAAACGGAACACATAGCTTCCTGCCTGAAGTTCGGTCAGCCTGAGGTTGGCGGTATTCGCCTGCGCCATATTCACATCCGGTCCACTTATTTTTTCCCACCGAAAGGCCCTGAAGTTACCGTCCGGATCTCTGCCCGAACCACTCAGGATCAGCTGTTCCAACGGAAGGCTAACTGTGCGATCTAATCCCGCGTCCGCAGTAGGCGGCTGATTGGGTTCTTCTATTCTCAGCTGCATCTCATCAGCGTCCATGGCTCTGTCATTATCGGTGACAGTAAAACGGAACACATAGCTTCCTGCCTGAAGTTCGGTCAGCCTGAGGTTGGCGGTATTCGCCTGCGCCATATTCACATCCGGTCCACTTATTTTTTCCCACCGAAAGGCCCTGAAGTTACCGTCCGGATCTCTGCCCGAACCACTCAGGATCAGCTGTTCCAACGGAAGGCTAACTGTGCGATCTAATCCCGCGTCCGCAGAAGGCGGCTGGTTTTCCGCTTCTCCTCCGGTAAAGGTAATGTTGACTTCATCTGAGGCAGACAAGCCCCCTTCGGCAGTCGCCGTAAATCGGAAAGAATAGTCGCCGGGCGAGATATTGTCCAGCTTCAGGTTAGCTGTATTTGCCTGCATCAGTGCTACAGATGGCCCGCTCAGCTTCTCCCATTGGTAAGAGAGAATCCGCGCTTCTGTCTTCACCGATTTTACGCTGAGCAGGTATACATCCGAGGGGATATCAAGCACACGGTCTTCACCAGCGTCCACACTTAACAGGGGTTTTAGCGGTGCATCACCCTCAATGGTAAGCATCAGCTCGTCAGAACTGCTGCCGCCCTGGTTGTCGGTCGCGGTAAAGTGAAAAATGTACTCACCGATTTCCAAATCAGTGAGTTTCAGGTTGGCGGTATTGGCCTGGGAGAGCGTAACATCCGGCCCGCTGATTTTTTCCCACTGGTAAGCTAGCAGCCTGCCATCCGGGTCGGTGCTTTTGCCCCTTAGTAGCAGGCTTTCCCTGGGCAAAGAGACTTTGATATCTTCTCCGGCATCGGTAATGGGGAGAATGTTACCGTTATCATCCAGCAGTTCAATGGCTCCTATGGTGGGAGGCTGCTGCCTTTCCCTGCCAAGATAATCGGTGTTGATGCGTTCGCTGCTCAGGCCGGCACCTTTCAGGGCCGTGTTGACTGGAATCAGTTTATCCCTTGCCAAGAAGCGGGGATCAGCAGCAATACTTGCTGCATCATTTGTAAACACCGACTGCCATTCGCTCAGGTTTTCATAAACATCATTCTGCAGTTGGGCCAGGTACTGCCCGTTGCTGTAAAGATTGTTATGGCTGTATCGGGTGATATAAGACCGCTGATTGTCATACACATCTGAATAAATAGCAAAGCCCCAGGCCATATTTGCCAGTATGTTGTTCTGAAGCAAGAAGTAATTATAATCATCATCAGGAAAATCAAAAGCCCGGCTGGTGGTATCCTGACCATAGATGAGGATATTATTGTAGAGCAAAGTAATGTTGCCTTTGGAAAGACTGATGCCCATGTTCTGTTCTCTGTGCTCGGCATTGACGATGACCTGATTGTTGGCAATGAGGGAAGACCCACTGGCACCATATTCATATTCAATACCTATCCCGCCCTCCGGCATGATGATTTTGTTGCCGATTACCTGTTCCGGCAGATCAGGATCCACAATAACATTGATGCCTATAGATGGTTGATTATCTGCAACGGCACCATCTATGTACAATACATTGTGGCTGACTTCTCGGATATTTAAATTGTTAGCCAGATAGATGCCGATAGCCGTTCTGACAGCCTGTACCTTGATATCATTTCCTTTGATGCTGATGCCATTGTAAAGCCGGATGCTGATAGCCCTTT
>CAZFFW010000215.1:0-9533 GCA_964518125.1 uncultured Porifericola sp. | reverse complement strand
GGCTGCAGCAGGTTAAGTTTACCCATTGCTTTGCCAAAAACTCCGGGCCTGTGCCCGCCCGTACGGTCACTTACGATAGCAAACTGAAAAGCTTCCGGGTCATGATAAAATTTCTCATGGGTCCAGGGCTTTTCATCGTCCAGGTCGTCTATGGGAATAAAAGGCGATGCCTCCTGGGCAAAAAGCAAACAACAGGACAAACAGCAAGCTAATAAAAGGGTCAGGCGTAGCATAGTGAAGGTGTAGGTTGATAGATGATGATGAAAATACATTAAAAACCGCTTTAAACGATTAATTTAATGTGAAATTCGCAGATGGATTGCTGAAAAAAACCGGAATGTTCTTAACACAAGCTTAATATGATTCAGTATCTTTTGAAGATGCTATCTGCCAAATTTAATCTGCCTTTTTTTATCAAAACTAAATTTCATGAAAGCCCCTTTAGTGTTAGGCCTGATCGTTTTTTTCGCCGCATGTAGTCAGGATCGTGGGGAGATTACATCATCATCCGATGAGGCCAGTCTGTTCAGAGCCCTAACTTCCAAAAAAAGTGGTATCACTTTTAACAATCAACTGACCGAAACCGCCGCCCTGAATATTATCACCTTTGAATATTTTTATAATGGAGCAGGTGTTGGTGTGGGCGATTTCAACCGGGATGGCTGGCAGGACCTTTTCTTCACAGCCAATATGTCGGACAACCGGCTTTACCTGAACCAGGGCGATAGCACAGGGATTCGCTTTACGGAAGTGACCCGGGAAGCAGGCATCCTCAACCGGGGCAAGTGGGCGACCGGGGTCAGCGTTACCGACATCAACCAGGATGGCTGGCCGGATATTTACATCTGTTTTGCCGGCCCTTTTCTAGAAGCAGAGCAACGGGCTAACGAGCTTTACATCAACCAGCAGGATGGTACTTTCCGGGAAATGGCCGAAGCCTACGGTCTGGCAGATACCGGGCACAGCACCATGGCCGCTTTACTGGACTATGACCGCGATGGCGACCTGGACCTTTACCTGCTTACCAATATTACGGATGAAACAGGGCCTAATATTATCCGCAAAAAAAGGCTGAAGGGCGAGATGGCAAATACAGACCGGCTTTACCGCAATGAAGGTCCTGGTCACGATGGACATCCGGTTTTCAAAAATGTGAGCCACGAAGCCGGTATCACTGCCGAAGGATATGGATTAGGCGTATCAGTGGTGGATATCAACCAGGATGGCTGGCCTGATATCTACGTTTCCAACGATTACCTCTCCAACGATCTTTTCTACATCAATGAGCGCGATGGTACTTTTACTGATCGTGCGGCTGAACTGTTCAAACACCAGAGCTATTCGGCTATGGGTAATGATGTGGCCGATTTTGACAATGACGCCTTGCCCGATATCCTGACGCTGGACATGCTGCCGCCCGATAACCTGCGGCAGAAGCTCATGTTTGGGGAGACCAATTATAACCGACACCGCAGCGAACTTCAGTATGCCTATACCCCACAGTTCATGCGTAATTCGCTGCAATGGAACCAGGGCATTTACCAGGATAGCCTGCCCCTTTTCAGCGAAATCGGGCAGATGGCCGGTGTGGCAGCTACCGACTGGAGCTGGAGCGCTCTTTGGGCCGATATGGACCTGGATGGTGCCCGGGATCTACTGATTACCAACGGCTACCCCAGGGATATAACCAACCGGGATTTTGCATCTTACAAGATGCAGGAGTTCAGCCGCACAGCCTATGATGAAGAAATGCAGAACCGCTTTGTGGAGGCAATTCAGCAAATTCCCGGTGCGCACCTGCCCAATTTTGCTTATCAGAATCTGGGAGACCTGCGTTTCAAAGATGTAAGCCGGGAGTGGGGTTTCAGGCAGCCCACTTTTAGCAGCGGGGCCGCTTATGCTGACCTGGATAATGATGGCGACCTGGAATACATTATCAACAACACCAATAGTGAGGCGCTTATCTATGAGAACCTATCCGTTCAGCAGGGAGACAAGCGGTTCCTGCAAATTCACCTGACAGGTAGCCCGGGTAACCTGGAGGGACTGGGTACTAAACTCTGGTGCTACACCCGGGATGCGGTCAGGTACGCCGAGTATTATCCTTTTCGGGGCTACCAGTCTACCGTAGATCCACGCATACACTTCGGGCTGGGAAACGCAGAAGCTGTTGATTCCTTGCTTGTTAAATGGCCTTCGGGTAAAGTTCAATGGCTCTTTGACCTTCCTGCTAACCAAAGCATTACCCTCAGGGAGGCTTCGGCCCAGGCTGAGCCAACAAAAAAGGAAGTAGCTGCTGAGGAGAAAATTTTCCGGGAGGTCAGCCATAACTTTAACATTGACTTCACCCATGCCGAGCAGCACTATAATGATTTTGCCGTGCAGCCCCTACTGCCACACAAGCTTTCACAGCAGGGCCCGGGCCTGGCAGTAGCTGATGTTAATGGAGATGGTTTGGATGATTTTTTCATAGGAGGTGCTTTTGAGCAAAGCGGAAGGATTTTCATCCAACAAGCGGATGGCAGTTTTAGGGATAACCCACTGACTGACTCCACTAAATATGAGGAGGACCAGGCTGCAATCTTCCTGGATGTGGACACTGACGGCGACCCTGACCTGTACGTGGTTAGCGGCGGAAATGAGTTCCAGGCAGGTTCTTCTTATTATCAGGACCGTCTGTACCTCAATAATGGCCGGGGAATCTTCACCCTGGCACCCGAACGACTTCCGGAAATGAGGGTTCCGGGCAGCTGTGTGGTAGCGGCTGATTACGATCGGGATGGAGATCCTGACCTCTTTGTGGGCGGTCGGCATACCCCACAGCAATACCCTGCCCCGGGTATCAGTTATTTGCTGGAAAACCGTGAGGGTTATTTTGTAGATGTAACCAACGATAAAGCACCTGGCCTCCAAAAAACCGGGATGGTCACTGCTGCCTTGTGGACAGATGTAAATGATGATGGGTGGCCTGACCTGATGGTAGCCGGAGAATGGATGGCTCCCCAGATATTCCAGAACCGTTCCGCTAAGCTGGAAAAAATGCATATCCCGGTGCTTGCCGATCAAGCCGGCTGGTGGAACAGCCTGCTGGGTGTTGATGTAGATCAGGATGGCGATACTGATTATATTGCTGGTAACCTGGGACTAAATTCCCGTTACCGGGCCGACAGTCTTCAGCCGCTGCAAATGATCGTCAATGACTTTAACGCTGACCAGCGGGTGGATGGCATACTTGCTTACCACCAGGATGACCGGCTGTTTCCCATGCATCCCCGCGATGATATGCTCCGGCAGCTCAATTATCTGAAAAGAAAATTTACCTCTTATCAGGCTTTTGCTGAGGCGGATATTGAAAAAATATTTAGCCAGCAGGAACTGGAAAGCTCAGCCCGCCTGTACAGCCGTCAGATGCAGAGCTGCTATTTTGAAAATCTGGGTAATTTCGCATTTAAAGTACATCCTTTGCCCGCTCCTGCCCAAACCGCGCCTGTTTACGGTATCCTGAGTGGCGATTACAACCATGATAGTTATCCTGATCTGTTGCTTAGTGGGAATTCTTATGCTACGGAAGTCATCAACGGACCGCACGATGCTTTTAATGGCCTACTGCTTCTGGGTAATGGCAAAGGTGTTTTTAATCCTCAACATTCCCGGTTCAGCGGCTTCTGGGTCACCGGTGATGCCAAATCGCTGGCACAACTACGCTCCTCCGATGGTACCCTCCTGGTACTGGCTGCTCAAAATAATGGGCAACTATTGGCTTTTCGGACAGAAGAAGAGAACATTCATTCCTTCGACCCTTCCGGTGCCAAAACTACCGCATTGCTTAAGTTTACAGATGGTAGGCGCCAAAAGGTAGAAACTTATCAAGGTAGCGGCTACCTTAGCCAATCTTCAACTGATATTTGGTTAGCAGAAGAAGATGTGGAAATTGAAGCAAGTAAACCTTAGTCGTAAAAAAAACCGGAGCTTCTTTAAGGCCCCGGTTTGAAGTTAGTTTATGAAAAGCCTGCTAGTAACCTGGGTTCTGCTCCAGCACACCATTGCTTAAGTCAATTTCCCGCTGGGGAATGGCAAAGAAATAATGCTTCGGCCGCTGGAAGTTTCTCGGCGGATCATATGGCCCCCGGTCTTCGGCATAAATAGCCACAATATCCACAATATTGGCTTTATCCCAGCGCATCAGGTCCTGGTGACGCTGGTTTTCACCGGCCAGTTCCACCCTTCTTTCGTGTATCAGATCTTCCATGGTTGCATTGGTAATAGGCTCCAGGCCGGCCCGCTGGCGAACGGTATTGATCTCCGCATCACCATTCTGGCCGGACCTGATCTTGGCTTCGGCCACCAGCAAATACACATCAGCAGCCCGCAGAATAGGTACATTTTGGCCGTCATCCAGTCCGCCACTCGGCCGCCAGGCGGCAAATTTCTGGAAATGATACCCCGTAGAGGAAAGGTCGGATGTGTATTCCGTCATTCCACGATCACCACCCAGGTCCACCATTTCGCCGGGAGTGAAGAGGGTGTAGTCCAGTCTAGGGTCATCTGCTTCAAACTCATCCACCAGGTCCTGTACCGGTGCATGAAAATCCCATCCCCCCCAGGGGCGAGGAGTGGTATAAATACGATGGTCAGTACCACCCCATCCGTCAAGTGACTGCACGGAAAAGAGCATTTCAGGATTGTTTTCAGTCTCAATCCGGAAATTCTGTCCATAGTCATCAGCCAGAGGATATGGCCCTCCAATTACCCGGCTTCCGTACTCAATAGTTTGGGCAAAGTTTTCACGATACAAGTGGAGTTTGGCCAGAAAGCCCCATACAGTGCCCTTGGTAGGACGGCCAGCCTCTGTGGCATCGTACTGCAAAGGCAGGAGTTCAGCAGCACGCTCCCAGTCTGACTGTATCTGGTCATAAGTTTCATCAAGGCTGGCCCTTGCCTTATTGAATTCGTTATTGAGTACATCATCCTCCAGGATTAGCGGCACCCCACCATAAATGACCGCCAGTCTCCAGAATGCGAAAGCGCGCATAAAGTGGGCTTCTCCCAGCACCCGATCCTTTAAGCTTTGCTCCATTTCAATATTGGGCACATTGACCAGGACCGCATTGGCGCGAGATACTATTTCATATTTGGGTTTCCAGCCAAACGCCAGTTGGGCATTATCAGCATCAAAGGTAAACTCTTCAATGGCCTGGTCTTCACCGTGGTCTCCTGCTCTAAACTGATCATCTGAGGGAATATCAAAGGTATGTTCAGAATGACCGTAGAGATCATGGTTTCGTAATACTTCGTACATGGCATTGGCGGCAGCTACGGCATCCTCGCCATTACGCCAGAAATCAGCCGAAGTGGACTGGCCGTAGGGAGTAGATTCCAGTATCTCTTCAGAATTACAAGCCCATAAGTTAAAAGCTGCGAGAATAAAGACTATTTTTTTCATAGCTATGGTGATATTGATTCGCATCATTGTTAAAATGTAATGTTAGCCCCGATGGTCCAGGTACGTGCCTGTGGATACTGTGCATAATCCACGTTCAGCTGCAGGTTACCGTCTACATAGCCCAGTTCAGGGTCCATTCCGGAATAGTTGGTGATGGTGAACACATTCTGCCCGGTAAGGAAAAACCGTGCCCGACTGACCCCGATATTTTCAGTAAGGGACTTGGGCAAAGTATAGCCCAGCACTACGTTCTTGAGCCGCAGAAAATCGCCGGACTCAATGAATAAGTCCGATGTACGGTGGTTCAAATTATCCCGGCGGGTACTCATGCGGGGAATGGTATTGCTGCTACCTTCACCGTTCCAGCGGTCGACTACTTCTGCGTACATGTTGAAGGGATAGGTAGGGTCCAGCCCTTGCATACGGTCAGCATTGTAGATATCTACTCCGGCATTGCCCAGGAAGAAGAGGGAAAGGTCAAAACCTTTGTAGCCAAAGTCAGCATTGAATCCGTAAACCATATTGGGGTGAGGACTTCCCAGGATTGTACGATCTTCCTCGTCAATCATACCATCCCCGTTGAGGTCCACAAAACGCACATCCCCGGGCTGTATTTGATCATTGGCTAGCCGGTCATCATTGACAATATTGGGATCTGACTCAATTTCCTGCCGGTTCTGGTAAATTCCATCCGTTTTCCAGCCGTAAAAGGTTGCGAGAGGCTCTCCTTCAAAAGTACGGGATATCTCCTGGTTAGGCCGGCCATAGCGGCGAGAGGCCAGAAAATTACCGTCAAAGAGGCTGATCACTTCATTCCGGATAAAAGAGGCATTGCCGCTCAGGCTATAGGTAAGGTCACCTGATGACCCATTAAAGCCAAGCTCTATTTCCAGTCCCTGGTTACGTAGTTGGCCTACATTCTGGTCAGGAATACTGGCTTCGCCTAAAGTACCGATAGTAGGTGGTGCAAGTAGCATATCACGGGTATCCTTGATAAAGTAGTTGAAGCTGGCCAGCAGTTTATTCTGCAGGAGCCCGAGTTCCAGGCCGATGTTGGTCATCTGGGCCGTTTCCCAGGATAAGTTAGGATTCGGAATACGGCTTTGTGCTGCACCAACTACCGGATTACCTCCAAATGAGTAGCGTGCACCCCGGTTGATGAGCGCCAGGTACTGCAGGCGGGCTACATTCTGGTTACCCAACTGTCCCCACCCGGCAGTAAGCTTCATGTTGCTAATCAAAGATTGCCCCTGGAAAAATCCTTCCTCTGAAATACGCCAGCCGGCGGAGAAAGCAGGGAAGTATCCCCATTTGTTGCCATCAGCGAAGCGTGATGAACCATCCGCACGGAAGGTGGCCGTCAGCAGGTAACGGTCATCATAACCATAATTGGCTCGTCCAAACCAGGAAACCAGCCCGTCTTCTGTACGGGTGCCATTAATGGCATCAGGCGTATTACCCGAATCAAAATAGCGCTGCGAATCCGACTCATCCGGAAAATCCAGCTTGCGGGCAAAAAATCCATCAACATTGAAGGTTTGCTGTGTATAACCAGCGACCACATCAACGGCATGCTTCTGTCCGAACAGTTCGCTGTAGTTCAGGAAATATTCGGATAGGACAGAATAGCTTTCCTGATAGCTGCGCGAAAGCGAGTTTCGGTCATTTTGGCGTATCTGCTCATCAACGATGATGTTAAATCCATAATTATCCGATATCGTAGCATCCAATCCTATATTCGCTCTCAGGGAAAGCCCTCCGATAATGCCAAATTCAGCATTGATATTACCCAGTAAACGGTGGTTAGTATTTTCAGCATCCTCGGAATTCACTGTAAAGATCGGGTTGTTGATATCACCAAATTCTCCACTTACCTGAGATGAACCCCAGCTACCATCAGGATAACGAACCGGCAGACCGGGATGAAAGCGGATAGCACTCCACAATACACCCGTTTGTGCAGAATTGGTGTTCAAGCTGTTGCCCCTTTGGCTGGTCAGCTGCAGACTCTGTCCTATCTTAAGACGATCCCCTACCCGGTGGTCAGAATTGACTCTCAGGCTCAGGCGACGAAAATATGAGTTCTGGATCAGGCCTTCTTCATCATAGTACCCCCCGGAAATAAGGAAAGAAGATTTTTCTCCACCACCACGAAGAGAGAGGTCCACATTCTGCACATTGCCGGTGCCCAGGAGTTCCTCCTGCCAGTTGGTACGCTGGGTCTGGTATTCCGGGTCCTGCCATATGGGATTAATATCCAGGCCATCATTGGTGTAGCGTTCCCGCTTGAGTTCAGCCAGCGTTGGCGCATCCAGCACATCAATTGTATTCACTGCATTAGAAACACCTGTATATGTATTCAGGCTAAACTGAATGGGCTCATTGTAATCACCTCTTTTGGTGGTGATGATCACAACGCCATTGGCAGCACGGGTTCCGTAGATGGCTGAGGCCGAAGCATCTTTCAACACTTCTATAGACTCAATGTCATTGGGGTTGACATCGTTAATACTACCCGCCGGAAAGCCATCAATGATGATAAGCGGATCAGCATTGTTAACCGTGCCCGTTCCACGAATACGGATAGAGCCACTGTTGCCTGGAGCACCGCCATTTCTTACGACATTTACACCGGCGGCTCTTCCCTGTAAGGCCTGAGAGGCACCCGCTACCGGCAGGTTCTGGATCTGACTACCCTTCACAGACGACACCGCCCCGGTAACGTCTTTTCTTTCCTGCGTTCCATAGCCTACCACTACGATTTCAGAGAGAGCAGTAACGCCTTCCAGCAGCCCTACGTTGATCTCCGATCTTCCGTTGATTTCTTCTTCAATGGCATCGTAGCCGATGAAAGAAAAAACCAGCACATTGTTGTTGGCCGGAACACTTATCCGATACTCCCCGTTGATGTCGGTTACCGTGCCGGTTTCGGTACCTTTGATGATCACATTGGCACCGGGAATAGGGCTACTACCTGATGCATCGCTTACCCTACCACGAACCTGCTGATCCTGGGCAAGGACTTGCAGGCTTAAGAGACAGCAACCAAAGGCCACCAACACCTTTTTTAGCAAAGGTTTGGGTGGAGGTGATGAGAGAAAGTTTTTCATAAAAATGAGGTTAGATTGGTGTGAGGTATCTACTCTAATATAGTTGAATGAAATTAAAAAACTTATTCACCATATTAAAATTTATCATCATTAAGCGTAGGTTAAGATACGGTTAATGAATTATTAACCAACAATAAGTTGACAAATAGTAAACATATTTCTAAGCCACATGAAGCAGAATTTAGGTTTACCCAGTCAGATATTATTTTGTCAGAAATTAAGATTCAGCTTGAAAAAATGTAAATCATTGTCATTTAATTCTTGCTTTTTAAAAACCAGTGTTTTGTCAAGATAAAGTATAAGGGTAGACTGATTTAAGTTTGCAGCGTGCATCGTCAATTTTGAGTTGCCAATCTACCCCTCGTTGACTTAGATTTACATCCTGTGCCCAAGCCATAATTTCTTCTTGCAGTGTTTCTCTGCCATACGACGATGGGTTAACCACTGCCGAGTCATGGCGCTTAGTTCGTTTTCAGCTACATTGAATCCCGGCTGGGAACCGCATGAACCGTATTTGGGTGTGTAGCAAAACTGGATACGTTTGACTAACTGCCGAGCCGTCGCTGCATCAAATACTTCATAGAAAGCTCCTTTAGTATGGGTGTTCAGGTTATCACAAACCAATGTCACCTTCTCTGCTTCCGCATAGCGGCCTTGTAACCAATCAGCTACTTCAGCCGCCCAGTCAGCTTTGGCACGCCGGGGACGCCTGGTCGCCTGACGCCAGCCCGATAAAGGTTCGGTGAACATGAAAATACTGGCTGTACCGGCCCACAATTTGTCAATTACCTGTTAAGCCCCTCTAAGCTGAAAAGGTATTTAAGGACGATTCTCCTTTTTTGACCAGCAATAGCAAGCTTGATATATTTACATAACTGTCCGTCGCTATTTGCCATTTTTTGTGCATCGCTAATTGCTACTTACAGCAGTTTTGCAGTAGTTAGGGTTTACATAAGCATGTTGTTATGAAGCTCTATATT
>CAZFFW010000214.1:0-9632 GCA_964518125.1 uncultured Porifericola sp. | reverse complement strand
ATACACTTCTTCTCCTTCAGACTCTCAATCGCCGCAAGGGAAGCCCAGGATGAGGCCCTCAGCGTGCTGTAGGGAATGGGAGATTTTCCTTTTTTGAAGCCTTCGCTGAATGCTTTCATTTCGTTTTCCTGTCCTTTGTCCAGTGAGATGAACTTCTTCCTGTTTCGCTTACCGTTTTTGTAGGTGACTACTTCTTTGAAATTAAGAAAGTCAATGTTGCTGCGGTAGCCGGTGATGGTCATTCTTTCCTTGGGGTACTTTTTATCACCATCTGCCAGGTAGGCAATAACCGCCGATGAACCATTACTGAAGCTGATATTGATAAAGCAGTTATCCTGTTCGGGCATGTCGCCGGTACGGGTGGCACTGGCGTAAACACTGACTGGCTCTGCATCCAGTAAATACTGTAGGGTATCCACAAAGTGGCCACACTCTCCTACCACTCGCCCTCCCTGGGCAGGGTCCTGGTACCAGTCTTCCTGCGGAATGAAGCCCGCATTGACCTGGTAATAAATGGAATAGTTAACCTGGGGGTTGAGTTGTTGTTTGAGGTATTGGATGGAAGGCGCAAAACGGCTGTTATAGCCTACCATCAATTGTTTTCCGCTATGAATATAAGCTTCATCTATCTCCGCCAATTCCCGGAAACTGATAGCCAGTGGCTTCTCCACATAGACATTTTTCCCGGCATTGAGCGCTTCAGTTACCATAGGGGCATGCTGGGCATGGCGGGTGGCGATCAGCACGGTATCAGTCTCCTCTGTTTCCAGCAGTTGGTGGTAGTTGGTGGTCGCTGTCTGAAACCCAATCTTTTTGGCTTTGTCTTTGGCATTGATGCCGGTGGCAGTAGCCAAACCTACCAGGTTGATGTCTTTTTTCCCTTTGAGGAAAGGGTACAACATGGTGCTGGCGTAATTCCCTGCACCGATAGCAGAAAGCTTAAGAGAATCTTCCGGATGGTGTCCGTTACTATTTACCTGTACAGAGGAAAAATCCAGGTCTACTGCCCCTTCATATTTAAAAACTACGCCCAGGTAATCAGCATTGCCTTCTTTGATCTGCGCATAGACCAGTTCGGCCTCTTCAAAGCCAAACTCATGGGTAATCAGCTTACTAAAATCCAGCTTGCGGTCTTTCAGTAGCTGCAGGATAGATTCCATATTCCTTTGCTCTGTCCAGCGTACATAGCCAATAGGATAATCAATTCCTTTAGCCTCATAATTAGGGTCATAACGGCCGGGACCGTATGAGCGAGAAAAGCGAAAGTCCAGTTCTTTATGATAGTAAAGGTCCCAGGGCAGGTCCATTTTGGTAATCCCGATATCCACCACACGCGCCCTGTCCCTGGCTATTTTACCGGCGGTAATGATCGGATTGTTGCTCTGGGTGGCAGTGGTCAGGATAACGGCATCGCATCCGTATCCATTGGTCATGGACTTGATATCTTCCTCATAATCAGCCTTGTCCACAGTGGTGGCAAAGTGAGCCCCCTGTTTTCTGGCAAGTTCACACTTGGAGGGATCAAGGTCAAAGCCAAAAGCACGGCAGCCGTTGGCGTTGATGATCTGGATGAGGATCTGCCCCAGCAGGCCCAGCCCGATGACCGCCACATTTTCACCTATTTGTGATTCTGTCTGACGAAAGCCCTGCATAGCGATAGACGCTATGGTGGCAAATGAGGCTTCTTTAGGATCTACCCCATCGGGAATACGGGTGCAGAGGTTCTCCGGCACATAGTTGATCTCCGAATGGTTGGCAAACCCTGCTCCGCCACAGGCTACCAGGTTGCCCACCTCAAAACCCTTTACTTTACTGCCCACCTGTACAACTTCAGCGGCAATGCTGTAGCCAATGGGCGACATGGAATCAAGCTTGTTCATCACCTTGCGGTAAGTGGCTACCGGACCAAGCTGGGTAAGGGTGTCAACTACCTGTTTGGCTTTCTCCGGCTTGGCTTTGGCCATCTGAAGATAATTCATATCCCCATTTTTCAGCTTCATTCTTTCCGTACCTACGCTGATAGAAGAGTATAAAGTTTTTACCAATAGTCCGGAAGGTTTGCAGACCGGTACAGGGACATCTTCCAGAGAAAGAGTACCTTTGTTGAGGTTTTGGACAACCTGTTTCATTGAAAAAAATTTATGAATTAGGTGAAAAAAATCAGGCAAATATGCTTCAAAAAAAATCCTAACAGTACGTTAAATTAACTGTTAATGCATACGGAATCTCTTATGCTAATTTAACTTAGCAGATTTTGTTTAGCAGTTTTTACAAAATGATAGGAATACCCTAATTTGACTAAAGTTGTTTAGTTATATATTACTATTTTTGAATTGTTGAATTACTAATTTTTTACCCATACCCTTCAACTTATGTCACTCAGCTGGTACTATTACCGTCTCAGAACCATGTCCGTTCCGGAAATAGGCTTTCGTACCCTACAGTATGTCCAGAAGAAAAAAGAAAAGCAGCGGCTGCAGGGTTTTTTCCCCGACGACAAACGCCTGCT
The DNA here is from genome assembly GCA_964518125.1 of uncultured Porifericola sp. Taxonomy (GTDB): domain Bacteria; phylum Bacteroidota; class Bacteroidia; order Cytophagales; family Cyclobacteriaceae; genus Catalinimonas. The sequence continues at coordinate 7,123 of CAZFFW010000214.1, read as the reverse complement.
CCGCTTACCTGAAAAGACACTGCCTATTGGCAAACTGGATTTTACGCTGAAAGAGCAGGAAATAGATATTTTCGGGCAAGTGTTTCGTTTTGATCAGCCGATTGACTGGCACCTGGATATTGCTTCCGGCAAACGTTTCCCTCTAAGTTTTGCCAAAGACATTAACATACGGACCGAAGAATACGGGAGCGCCAAGCATGTGTGGGAGGTGAACCGCATGCAGTTCCTGACCCTCATCGCGCTGCAGTACCGGCAGACCAGTGATGAAAAATACCTGCAGCAGTTTCAGGAGATTATGGAATCCTGGTTTGAGGCGAATCCTTACCTGCTGGGGGTAAACTGGTATAGTAACATAGAAGTCAATATCAGGCTGATCGTCTGGTTTTTCTGCTGGGAAATTCTGGACGTAAACCAGCTGATGCAGGATAATCAACCCTTCAAGGCATTTGTAGAAACGCAATGGGTACCGTTTATCTACCTCCATATGCGCTACAGCGCAGAAAACCCTTCCCGATACTCATCGGCCAACAACCACCTGATCAGCGAACATGCAGGACTCTTTGTGGCAGCCTGCTTCTGGCAGTTTGAAGAATCTGCGCAATGGCTGCGTCATGCCCAGCAGGGGCTGGAGCAGGAAATCATTGCCCAGCATTCGGCCAGCGGTGTCAATCTGGAAGAAGCTGCCGAATACATACAGTTTATCACCGACTTTTTTCTGATACCGCTGGTGGTGGGTACAAACGCTGACCGCCCTTTCAGCCCTGCTTACCACAACCGACTGGAAAGTATATTCAACTATATTTTCCACATGATGGACCTGAAGGGCAATATTGTATATTATGGAGATGAGGACGATGGCAAGGTGGTCATCCTGGATGATGATATCCACCACGACAATTTTAAGTCACTGCTTACTTCAGGCGTAGTGCTGTTTGGAAATGGTTACTGGAAAAGCCAGGATGCGGGTTTTGATACCAAAAATGCCATATTATTCGGAGAACCGGGCAGGGAAAACTATGAGAAAGTGGCATCTGAGGAGACCAATACAACTTCCCGCTTTTTTCTGGATGAAGGGCACCTCATCATGCGCCGGCAGGACCGGAAAGCCGGAAAAGAAATGTTCGTGCATTTTGATGCAGCCCCCCTTGGGTTCCTGTCCATAGCTGCCCATGGGCATGCCGACGCCCTGTCTTTTGTGCTCCACGTGGATGGGTATCCTGTCATCACCGATCCCGGTACCTATACCTACCATACCGAAGCCGACTGGAGAAAGTACTTTCTGAGTACCCTGGCGCATAATACGGTATGCGTAGATGGACAGAACCAGGCAATGATCGCCGGGCCTACCATGTGGCTCAGACATTATCAGTCCAAAGTCATCAGCCAGGAAACGAATGAGCAGGAGGATATGATACTGGCTACCCATAACGGCTATGAGAAGCTCGGGGTAAACCACCAAAGGAGACTCCACCTGAACAAAAATGATGAAGTGCTGAGCATAACGGACCAACTACTCTGCAGCAAACAGCTCGGTCACCTTGTCCAGCTTCCCTTTCATCTGCATCCTGATGTGGAGGTGGTGCAGGTAGATGCCCATGTTTTTGATCTGCAGCATCCTGCCGCCCGTACAGTCCGGCTGGAACTGCCCCAACTGATGGATGTTACGTTATTTAAGGGAAAAACTGATCCTATTATGGGGTGGTATTCGCCTTCATTCCAGGTGAAAATGCCGACTTCAGTCATCCTTGGCAACTGTAACATACATAGTACAACTGAATTTGAAACCAGGATCAGCATTAAGCCATAAGCAGGGCGCCCAGGCTTCAGGAGGGCATCATTTTTACAGTGGCCTGTACTGACCGGCAGTGGCTATTTAACAAAAACGATCAATTCTGATTGATATAGTTTATGATCCTCTGTAATTTGGCCTTGTTTTTTGCATATTGCACTGTGCTTTAAATAAATATATTTTTGGCTAACTAATTATTCCTAACTAAATCTATGGCAGAAGTAATAAGAATGCCCAAGATGAGCGACACGATGGAGGAAGGCGTGATCGCATCCTGGCAGAAAAAAGTAGGTGACACTGTTGAATCGGGTGATATCCTCGCCGAAGTGGAAACGGATAAAGCTACGATGGAACTGGAGTCATTTGAGGATGGCACCCTTTTATATATTGGTGTAAAGGAAAATGAAGCGGTTCCCGTTGATGGGGTGATCGCGATCATCGGGGATAAAGGGGAAAACATTGATAGTCTGCTGGAAGAAATCAAAAGCGGAAAGTCTCCTTCAGATGAAGCTACACCGAAAAAAGAAGCGGAAACTGCCGCTGAAGAACCTTCTGCCGAAGCAGTAGATGCATCCGATGTAAAAGCTACTGTAGTGGTGATGCCCAAAATGAGCGATACCATGACCGAAGGAGTCATCGCTTCCTGGCAAAAGAAAGTGGGTGATAAAGTTGAGTCCGGAGATATACTGGCAGAGGTAGAAACCGATAAAGCCACGATGGAACTTGAATCTTATGAAGATGGCACCCTTTTGTACATTGGCGTTGAAGAAGGCGGTTCAGTTGAAATAGAAGGTATTATCGCCATTATCGGTGAGGAAGGTGCTGACTACAAAAAGCTACTACAGGCCCATAAATCCAAAAGTAATGGTGCCGATGAAGGTGCCTCCCAGTCTGAGACGGCCGATATGGACCAGGACAACGAAGCTGCTGAAAGCAAAACTGCGCCTGAAGTGACGCCTACTCATGCTGAATCCACTACCGCAGATGGAGGAAGGGTAAAAGCTTCTCCGCTTGCCAAAAAGATGGCAGAAGATAAAGGCTTTGACATCGCACAGATCCAGGGAAGCGGTGAAAACGGCCGTATCGTAAGAAGGGATGTGGAGAATTACAAGCCTGCTGCCAAAGCTCCTGCCCAGGAACAACCAGCCGCTGCGCAAAAGGATACTGCCCAGAAAGGCAGCGCACAACCTACTACGGTCAAACTGCCGGAAGTAGTGGGAGAGGAGCGTTACCAGGAGGTGAATATATCTCAGATGCGGAAGACCATCGCCCGTCGTCTGGCTGAAAGTAAGTATTCCGCGCCCCATTTCTATCTGACGATGGAAATTGACATGGAAAAAGCCATGGCCGCCCGCGTCAGTATGAATGAAATGTCACCAGTGAAGATCTCATTCAACGACATTGTGGTCAAAGCCGTTGCGGCTGCCCTTAAGCTGCATCCCAAAGTGAACGTTTCGTGGAGAGGGGATAAGATGCGCTACAATGAGCATGTCAATATTGGTATAGCAGTAGCCGTAGAAGAAGGTCTGCTGGTGCCGGTAGTGCGCTATGCCGACAGCAAATCACTATCGCATATCTCGGCAGAAGTAAAAGAACTGGCCAACAAAGCCAAAAACAAACAACTACAGCCCAAAGACTGGGAAGGCAGCACCTTCACTATCTCTAACCTGGGCATGTTTGGTATTGAGGATTTTACCGCGATCATCAACCCACCTGATGCCTGTATCATGGCAGTAGGCGGTATCAAGGAGACGCCGGTAGTGAAGAATGGACAGATAGTACCGGGTAATGTGATGAAAGTAACGCTTTCCTGTGACCACCGGGCAGTAGATGGCGCCATCGGAGCGGCCTTCCTGCAGACCTTTAAGGCCTTCATGGAAGATCCTATACGCATCCTCATCTGACCAGCATAAACATAAAGGCTTTGCGTTATTAGCAGAGCCTTTTTTTCAACGTATCAAATCATGATTTTTTATGATGCCAAAAATTAAATCTACTACCGTCCTGGCGATCATTCATAATGGTAAAGTAGCCATAGGGGCCGATGGACAGGCTACCTTGGGAAATACGGTAGCCAAAAGCAATGTAAAGAAGATCCGCAAGCTGATGGATGGGAAGATCCTGACTGGTTTTGCCGGTTCTACCGCCGATGCGTTTACCCTGATCGGTCGTTTTGACGAGAAACTCAGTGCCTATAGCGGCAACATGAAGCGTGCTGCTATTGAACTGGCCAAGGACTGGCGTACCGACCGATACCTCCGCAAACTGGAGGCGATGATGATTGTCTGTGATAAAGACGAAATTCTGGTAATTTCCGGTAACGGGGATGTACTGGAACCGGACAACGGCATTGCCGCGATCGGTTCCGGCAGTATGTATGCGCAATCAGCCGCTATGGCCCTGAAAAAGCATGCTCCCCAGCTTTCTGCCCGGGAAATGGTAACCGATGCCCTGCATATCGCCGCTGATATCTGTATCTATACCAACCACAACCTGGTAATTGAAGAACTGGACTAAAGGACATACAATCACTGTAAAGAGGCATCTGTCATAATTTTGATGGATGCCTTTTTTTTGCTAAAAAGCAGCAAAAAAAGACAGAAAACCCCTTTCTGTTGAATCAAAATCTGCAGTTTATTTGTTTGATGTATTCCCCTATGAAGATAAATAAATTTGCGCAGGCTTTAAAAAACCGCTTGAATCAGGACTTGCCCGGTTGGCTGGCCCAGAGCCTGATGGCTTCAGAAATGCACCGTGAGGCGCGTATCATTCCCCCCCAAATAAGCCGGAAAGCTGGTGTGCTGATCCTACTATTTCCTCATCAGGATCAGTTATGGATGCCCCTGATTCAGCGGACAGTCTATCGTGGTGTACACAGCGGGCAGATGGCATTGCCTGGTGGTAAAGTGGAGCCTCATGACGAAGATATTATCGACACAGCCATACGGGAAACCCGGGAGGAGATCGGGGTGAAGGTGGACCGCAAGCAGGTGCTGGGGCAACTTTCCGATATTTATATTCCTCCCAGTAATATCACCGTAAGCCCGGTACTGGCCTTCATGTCCGGTAAACCTTCCTATCTGCCGGAACCTTCGGAGGTTGCAGGAATTGCTGAAATCAGCGTACAGGCACTCCAAAATCCGGAAAATGTTAAGATTGGAGAAGTTGGCCGTTATAATGATTTACCGCTGGAGGCTCCGGCCTTTCATATCAACGAACGCGTGATATGGGGAGCTACTGCCATGATGCTCAGCGAATTTCTTTATATCATCAGAGAACTGGATTAGCTTTCAAACACTTTTTAGCTTCTTCCGTTACCCTTAGTATTGCTCATTATTTTTTTTATGTTCCATTTTTTAGACTCACAACTTTGGAATACTACCGTAAATCGGCTGATCAGATATTTGATGATCTGAACACCTCCCCCAATGGCCTATCGGATGATGAAGCCGGTAAACGACTTGAAAAAGACGGGCTTAACGAACTTGAGACTGAAACAAAGATCAACAAGCTGAAGCTTTTTCTCAATCAGTTCAAATCCTTCATTATCTATATTATGTTGTTTGCACTGGTGCTTTCTGTGGTGCTGCAGGAGTACTCCGATGCAGTAGTAATAGCAGCGATCCTTATTGCCAACGCAATTATTGGTTATTACCAGGAACTATCCGCGCAGAAGTCTCTGCAGGCGCTCAAGCAGATGAGTACCGTTAAGGCTAAAGTGGTCCGAAATGGCAATACGCGTGAGTTGGATGCTAAATACTTGGTAAAAGGCGATGTGGTATACCTGGAAGCCGGAGACAAAGTGCCCGCTGACGCCCGTATTTTCAAATCTACGGAGTTTAAAGTAGAAGAGTCAGCCCTTACCGGGGAAAGCCTGGCCGTTGAAAAAGACGAAGCTGCCCTGGATGATGAAGTACAGATAGGGGACCAGCACAACATGGTTTTTGCTTCCACCAATATACAGAGCGGTACCGGCAGGGCAGTGGTGGTCAAAACCGGTATGGAGACTGAAATCGGTAAAATTACCGAGATGGTCAAAAGTGCCGAGCGTCAGCTGACGCCTTTGCAGAAGCGGCTGGACCGCTTCGGCAAGAGACTTGGCTATGCCGTCATCGGTATCTGTTTAGTGGTACTGCTGATTATTGGCGTCAGGAATTACCTCAACGATGGCTTCTCCTGGAATGTGCTACTGGATGCCCTGCTGGTGGCTGCAGCCCTGGCAGTAGCAGCTGTTCCTTCAGGCTTACCGGCGGTGGTGACGATTGCCCTGAGTGCTGGGGTCAAAAAGTTGCTCAAAAAGAAAGCATTGGTGCGTAAGCTGGCTTCGGTGGAAACCTTAGGCTCCTGCAATGTAATCTGCTCCGACAAAACGGGTACCATCACCCAAAACCAGATGACGGTCAAAAAAGCCTGGACACTGCAGAAACAGGCCGAAATTTCCGGCTCCGGTTATGAGCCTGAAGGAGAAATTGACGAGGATGTTTCAAAATTACTTTTTGAAATAGGCAAGTATTGTAATAATTCTTCCGTCCACAAAGATGAAGGAGAATGGAAAATTTCCGGTGACCCTACTGAGGCGGCGTTACTCGTTTCAGCACAGAAACTGAAGATGAACGGTGAGGCTGATCGCCTGGATGAAATTCCTTTTAACTCAGACCGAAAGCGCATGAGTGTTCTGGTTAAAAGAGAAGGCCAGGAATATATTTATACCAAAGGAGCTCCCGACAAGATACTGGAAGTTTGTTCGCATGCCCTGGAGGGTGAAGAAAAGGTAGAGATGACCGATGAAGTCAGGCAGCAGATATTGGACCAGGTAGACCAGTTTTCGCAGCAGGCGCTACGGGTACTGGCTTTTGCCTACAAAGAAAAAAATGGCAGCTTTGATGAGGAAAACCTCACCTTTGTAGGCCTGCAGGCCATGATTGATCCCGCCCGCCCTGATGTGGTGGAGTCTATAGAGATCACCAATAAGGCTGGCATTCGGGTAATCATGATTACCGGCGATTACCGCGAAACCGCCAAAGCGATAGGCGAGGATGTAGGGATCACCGGAGAAGTACTGACCGGTCAGGAACTGGGAAAAATGTCGGATGAAGAACTGGAAGAACACCTGAAAAAGGGAACCAACATTTTTGCACGGGTGATTCCCGAGCATAAGCAGAAAATTATAGCGGCGTTGCAGCGCAATGGTGATGTAGTAGCCATGACAGGCGATGGGGTGAACGATGCCCCCGCCCTGAAGAAAGCCAATATCGGTGTAGCCGTCGGTTCGGGTACCGATGTGGCCAAAGAAGCCTCGGACTTTGTGCTGATGGATGATTCCTTCACCAACAT
>CAZFFW010000213.1:0-9688 GCA_964518125.1 uncultured Porifericola sp. | reverse complement strand
AGGCATTTTCGGGAGTGAGTTGACCCCTGCATCTTTGCGATACACCTCCGTAGTAATGGTAGCTAAAGATATCAAATTCCGGAGCCGGGCTGGCCGTAAGAAGTTGATCGGTGGTCATGGTAGAATCAATCCCTGGCATGATTCCTCCTTCTCCGGTTGAACCGGGTCCCATGATCTTCATATCGGGGGCAGCCTCGGATACAAATTCCTTGAATGCCACAAAGTCCTCGGCATACTGCGCCGCATCATACCCCTCAGGTACACCACCATGGCTGGCATGTGAAGGTTCATTAAACATTTCGGCAGCATATATCTCTCCTCCTATAGACTTCGTATAAGCCAACAGTGGGCCCGCTTGTGCAGCAGTCCAGTTACCATTTGCATCACGCATTCCATTGCTAATGGCGAAAGAGGTAACCAACCTGGCATCCATAGCCTTACAGAAGTCAATGACACCTTTCCATTCGGCGCGTGTCAACACATTTTCATAGCCTTCGGGCGCCTCCTCTAGTTTCGGCTCGTCGTTGTCCTGAAAATAAGTAGTATTGGCCCAGGTACCACTGACCCGGATGTACATGGGACCCAGTGCCTTTGAGAGGGTACGGAGCTTTTCATCATACAGGTTGATGGAAGGAATGCTTTGCTTGAGACCGGCAAAACCCAGTGCCCGAACCTTGGCCGTATCTATCTGGCTGTATGGCACCCAGAAATCGCCACCGACCACTTCGCACATTTCCACATTGACCGATTGGTAGCGCTCATCTACCTCGGCAATTTTCTCCATATCGGAAAAGTCAATACGGGCGCTAGCGTCAGCTATCTCCTTTTGGCTTGTGCAGGAGAGGCTAAGTCCGATCAGCGTTGATGCCAGATAAGAGGTTAATTGTTTCATAAAGAATGATTTGTCATAGACCAAAGGTAAAGAATTTTTTATTGTATAAAAAATATACAATAGAATTTATAAAAATTTATTATTACTATTGTATTCGATAAGAGTGTTTCGCAGTTGAGATTTTATTTGGCCTGGGACCAGTAAGAACTTGGCACCAAATATTTTAATATGGATGTATTGAAAGGTAAAGATTATATATCACAGGTGGCTATTGACTTTGTGATCTTCGGATATGAGGACCATCAATTGAAAGTTTTAATATCAAAGCTAAGCTTCAAGGGCGACTTTTATGCCTTACATAGCGGGTTCATCGGGCAGGAGGAAGATTTGAATGATGCCGCCAAACGCATTCTAGAGGATCGGACCGGAATCAAAGACATTTACTTTGAGCAGTTTACAGTTTTTGGCAAGGTTGATCAGAGACGTAAAGACTTTCTGGATAAGTTGATAGCTTCTAATTATCCCGGTGACGAAGAATTGTTGAAGAAACCGGACCAGTCTTATGCATGGTTTACAAAACGCTTTATATCCATAGGCTACTATGCTTTGGTGGACATCAATAAAGTGAAGCCTAAATTAACCCAGTTTGATGCCTCCATTGATTGGTATGCAATCCATGAAGTACCGGAAATGGTCATGCACTACGATGAAATGTTCAAACAAGCCTTGCAGACACTTAAAGAAGACATAGACCAGAAATTCAATGCTTTCAATCTGCTCCCCGAGAAGTTTACGATGAAAGAAGTGCAACAGATTTATGAGACCATTTTTGATCAGAAATTTACCCGTAGCAACTTTCAGAAGAAAATATTGGAAATGGATGTGCTCCAACGCCTGGAAAAGAAGTATACCGGCGCAAAAAATAAGGCTCCTTATCTGTATTGTATTAAAACCACCTGATTTAGGCGTTACGCAAACCGCCTTTTTAAGCCAGTAAAACCCTTTAAACAGCTTTTTCTCCTGGTTACTTTTTGGGTTAACATAGTTTGCAAAAGACCATCAAACCAGCGCCCGATTTATTTACAGGAAAAAACTTCATCCAAGTAAAGCTTCCATAAAGCGCGTACCCGCAATGGGATTGTGGCGATATGCTGGAATGTCGTAGAAGCCCATTTTCTCATAAAGCCTGATGGCCTGCTGCATGTCCGGTAGGGTATCCAGCCGCATCTTCTGATATCCCAAATCTCTGCCCTGTTGCAGTGCAAAAGCCAGAAGGGCTTTGCCATAGCCAAGTCCTCTTGCTTCTTCTCTGAGGTACATTCTTTTAAGCTCACAAATATTGTCTCCCAGTTTTCTGATGCCAAAGCAACCCAGTGAATGCTGTTGGTTTTCGTAGGCTAAAAAAAGTACGCCTGCTGGCCTGCCATACACCTGCTCAATATTAGCTAGCTCACGGTTAAAATCCTGAAAGCCAAGGTCTACACCCAATTTTTCAGCATATTCGCCGAATAGCATGGCTGCGATTTCATAATCTTTTGTAGTGATGGCTTCAACGATGTTTAGCATAATAGTAAGTGCTGTCAATAATTTTATTGCTGAATGTAATCAATTCAGCTTTTAAAGCCAGTCCTTTTCTGATGAAGAAAATGCATCAGCAGTATGGTCTTGGCATCTTTGATCTCTCCAGACTCTACCATCTGCCAGGCTTCCGGAAGATGAATTTCCAGCACTTCTATATTTTCCTGCTCTTCGGCGATACCTCCCCCCTCTCCTGTCTTCATATTTTCATCGTAGTGGGCCAGGAAGAAGTAAAGCTTTTCAGTAACCGAACCCGGAGACATGTATAACTCGGCGACTTTTTCTACATCCGTGATCCGGTAGCCGGTCTCTTCCTCAGTTTCTTTCCGGATGCAACTGATGGGATCGTCCTGGTCCAGCAACCCGGCGCAGGCCTCTATCATCATGCCGTCTTCGTTTCCATTCACATAAGTAGGATAGCGAAACTGCCGGGTCAGGATGATGGTATCTTTCTGCTGGTTATAGAGCAGAATGGTGGCCCCGTTTCCCCTATCGTAAGTTTCCCGGTTTTGCTGATGCCACTCCCCCTGTTCATCCTGTAGTGAATAAGTCGTTTTCTTAAGCACATACCAGTCATCTGATAGCGTCTGTACCTGGTGGATTTTAATGTCAGGAGCTGGTCTGAATTTGATCATTTTATTTTTTTTAAGATAATTATGATCTAAATGTAGCAATAATTATCTTTATCAAAAAAATTTGATCTGAATTATCATGCCGAGAGCTGCCCATATCAAAGAGAAAAAAATACTGCAACTGCTCTCTCGCAGGGAGGGATAAGCATTCCGGATGTGCTGGAACAGCTGCAGATTTCGGCAGTATCAGTTGTTTCAAATGCCTGGTTTACATGTGCGATTGCTCTGCGTAAAGAAAAGCATGCTGCAGCATTGGTTTACATGAAAATCAGACACCCCATGAATGTCATTAGAATTGATTTTTTCATCAAAGTCATAAATTTATCACAAAGTGAATCCAACCATAGACGGGCAACCAGGAGCGGAAATACGTTACGGTTACCCGCAAAGCAGTCAAAACCATAGCTGAGCCTCTCCCTGCAAACCTTATTGATGCTGAAGATGCCGTTTAAACAGGCCAGGACAACAGCATACTTATCCGTTGTCCCGGCCGGCCTACCTGCTTCATATTTTTTCCTGCAGGAAACCATCTACCTGCGTGAAGAACCATTCCGGTTCATCGTAGAAGATGAAATGCAGGGCCTTATCGGCTACTTCTACCCTGGCATTGGTAATGTTGGCTACCTGCGCTTCTACCCCTTTTTGTGTCATTTCTTTGGTCACCCCGTAATTCCGGTAGCCATACCATGAACTTAATACCAGAACAGGCACACGGATTTCTGCTACTTTTTCACGTAAATCAGTGATGTACATTTCTTTGAAAGCCTGTCCGGTCATCTGCTGGTTTGATGCCAGGCCCATCGCTACCACTTTTTCTCTTTTTTCTTCAGCGCTGATCATAGAAGCTACGATTTGTCGCTGAAAGGCTTCATATGCTTTAGCATCCATGTTTTCCATATTATTCTGCATGTTTTCCACCATGGTCTGAGCAGTTTCTACAGTCAAGCCCTGCATAGCCGGAAAGTACGGTAGCCCGTCTACGGAAATAATTCGGCTGAATAGACTAGGGGCATCTGCTGCTGCCCATAATGAAAGAAAACCACCCATACTATGACCCATCAGTATTGTGTTTTTCAGCTGCTTACTGCGGGTATAGGCAATTAGCTCATCCTTCACTGCCTCCATCAACTGAGGCACTTCTACTGCTTCTTTGTTGCCAAAGCCAGCCAGGGAGATCAAATGAATTTCGTAGCTGTCCTGGTATTTATTGACCACATCCTCCCAGACTTCATCCGAACAGGACATGCCATGGATGAGAATCATGGGCTCTCCTTTACCAATAATTTTTGATTTGATGATGGTGTTGCTCTGTGCCTGCCCGAAGTGAAAGGTGATACAAAGAATCAGCGAGACGAATAAGTTTTTTGTGAAAATTTTCATGTGTTTTGATGTTTAGTGAAATGAATATTTTGATCGTGGTGAGTATTTGATCCTCAAGATTGATTCATAAATGACAGAGCCCGGTCTGATTCTGGCAACCCTGCCTGATTCCAGGATCTTCTTTTTTTCTGGTAATCAATACTTAGCAAGCCCGAAAGCACAAACAAGCTCACGCTCATGAAAAAAGGGATAATCGCAATCTGATCGGGCAGGAGTGCGGCCAAAAGCCCGCTGCCGAATGCAATGACTCCAGCGGCTATGGCAAACCAGTTCGTTTTATAATACCAGCTATAGAGATAAAAATGTGCACCCGTGATGATGGCATAGGCCATTACAAAAAATTCGGGTGATTTGGAAAGAACGAAAAAAAGTAGCGGAAAGTAGAAAAGCTGTGCCAGGTTGAGCTGTAAGCCAAGCGCGTTTAGTGGATTGTTTTTTAAATTCCAGGCCGTATTGAGTAAGCGCGAAAACAGGTATGCCAGCGGAAACATGAGCATGCCTATATAGAACGTAAAAAAGGATTTTTGAAGCGCTGTTTCATCAAGCGTCCAAATGAATCCAATCCCTAACCAGATGATGGCTGCAGCCAGAAGAAAGTCAATCCCGTTCTTACACTTGATTGAAAGCTCAAGACGCAGGCTGTTCATATTTTCCTTAGTCATAATCGTATATTTTAAAATGAGTTGATAGAATTTTACAAGAGACATGGGCAAAGGTGCCTGGTACCCATTTGTTAAAAAAAAATTCTTGACCATCGGTCATCATTCCTTGACCAATGGTATATTTCGCCAGGAAGAACAGGCAAAAGCAGACAAGCCTGCAGAAAATACATTTGGTCAGCGGTATGCTACCATTCGTCAATTAAATACCTATTTATATCCCCCGCTTTCTATATTTGGACATGGACACGCTCATGCACAAACTAGCTAAGTTGAAGGTTCATCACCTTATTTTCTGGGTGCTTTATTACTTTTTCTGGGTATTTGCTTACCAGGATATGTATGATAATCTCGGTACGCTCAGGCAGGTAACGGCAGTATATCTTGTGGGGCATATGGGTATGTTTTACACTACGCATTACCTACTCATTCCCAGGCTACTGAACAGGATGAACCTGGCGGTTTTTATCGCAGGATTTTTATGTACAGCCATCATGCTGGCGGGGATCATGTTTTTTGCCCTGGGATTTGTTTTTACCTCAGAGCAGTTGCAGGCTTATAATACATCCACGCAAAGTTTTGTCATTTACCTGCTGACCTCTAACATTTTTGTAGGCGGAATGCTGGTGGGTGGAAAGGCTATCATGGATAACTTCCGCAACCGCCGACTTAATGAAAAGCTTAAAACAGAGAGGCTGGAATCAGAATTGCACTACCTCAAGGCACAAGTCAATCCCCATTTTCTGTTCAACACCATCAATAGCGTATATGTACTCATCAAACTGGACCCTGAGGCGGCGGCCCGCACCCTGATCAAACTATCGGAACTCCTACGGGCACAGCTTTACGAATTCAGCGAAGAGCAGATTCCTATAGAAAAAGAAATTGAGTACCTTCAGAATTACATAGCCCTTGAAAAAATCCGCAGGGGGGCAAACGTGGAAGTTGATTTTATTGAAAAAGGTAAGCTGGCAGGTTTTAGCATTGCGCCTCTCATGTTGATTCCCTTTCTGGAAAACTGTTTCAAATTTGTACCCAGTAAAAAAAGCAATTGTAACCGGGTGGAGGTAAAGCTTCACTATGAAAACGGGCGCTTTGGTGCGGACTTTTATAATACCAAAGAAGAAAATCAAGCATGTAAGGGAGTGGGTGGGATCGGCCTGAAAAATATCAGGAGAAGGCTGGAACTGATCTACCCGCAAAAGTATGAGCTTCAGATTTTGGATCAACCCCGTGAATTTCGGGTAAATTTAACTATACAGCTACATGACTAATAAACTCAGCGTCATCATTGTAGAAGATGAGCACCTGGCAAGGACCGGCTTGCTGGCTTACATCAAGGAAGTAGCCTTCCTCGAGTTGCTGGAGGTTTGCGAAGACGCCCTTGAGGCCAACCAGGCTCTGATGAAGCATAAGCCTGACCTAGTATTTCTGGATATTCAAATGCCCAAAATGACAGGGATTGATTTTCTTAAATCCCTGAGCAGACCTCCCATGGTCATTTTTACCACCGCTTATCCTAATTACGCGCTTCAGGGTTTTGAACTGGATGTAGTGGATTACCTGGTGAAGCCTTACCCTTTTGACCGTTTTCTTAAGGCCGTCAACAAAGCTCAGGAATTGCACCTGCTAAAAACCAACTCCGCTTCTGCTCAGGGTCTGCCTGCTGCGAAAACCCACTTTTTTGTGAAAACTGACAATAAGCTGGAGCGAATCAACATGGATGAAATTCTTTACGCAGAGGCTATGGAAAATTATGTATCCATTGTGACTGTAAATGGCAAAACTATCACGCTCATGTCTATGAAAGCCCTGGAAGAACTGCTGCCAGCCGAACTGTTTTTACGAATCCATAAGACCTATATCGTTGCGATCAATAAGGTACAGGCCATACAGGGAAATGAAGTGCTGATTGGCAACAAACATATCCCTTTCAGCAGGCAAAAGCGCAATGAGGTAATGGACAGGCTTACCGGTATTGGCTGATCTGCCTTAACGGAGCATACTATCGTGAAGTAGAACCTCTCTGATCAGACAGCGCCTTCCAACGTGGGCAGGCACATCAAATCTTCTGCATCCTGCTCGGCGATATCAAACTCCAAAAGGAGGCTCTCCATGCGCTACTAGATCCAGACTCATGAATAAGCGAGAAGCCCTTTCACTGGAATATCCTGACTATCACCTTTAAACTTTGATGCTTATTCAGGTCAGTTACCTGTTTGTAGATATCTCATACTGGATGGGTTTAAAAGAGTAGTTGTTTGACTGTTCTGCAGAACAAGCGGTAAGCCCCACAATCAAATCCATTTTCGCCTCAAAGAGCACGAAGTCACCCGCTTTACTCTGAGGTGGGTCTACAGAAAGTGCCCCATCCTGGGCAAATTGTACATTCATGAAGATATTAAAAGCGGTAGGTATGTCATCGGGTGCTATACCGAATTCGGCTAGATTGGTATACAAGTTCTCAAAACAGCTGGGATGGTATTCATGATTATGATAGATGATCTGGAAAGTTTCCGGGCTGCATGGAGCTAGCAGGAAATCATTGCGGCCATTGGTATCCTCTAAAATCTCCATCATTTTGTGGCTGCGGTTACTCCATAAGTGATGCCCCTTGCTAATGAGAATCGTATTTTCAAAATCAAGCGTTTTTCCGGAAGAGATTTTTTCTCGTTTATCGTCCGCATTAAACAAAACCATATCACTTACCTGCTCACCCTGAGGGTCAATTACTTTCAATTTTTCACCTTTGTTCATCCTGAAAGCAGTACCCGTTTGCTTTTCTATGGTTTCAATCATTTTCTTTTTTTATTTGATGGATTAATTCGGATTGTGCAGGACAGCCTTGTTGCTTTAAGTGAGCGATTACTGAAGCAACATCAGCACTCGTTTTGTTCTGGCTCAATTTTGCAATGGCATCTATTCGCGTAGGATAAAGCCAAAAGCCAGTGATTTTCGGGAGATGAGACGCTAGTATTTCGTTGGGAATAGCATCATAATATAAGGGTTTAGCCTGCTTAGACTCAAAATGGGCAACCAGTTCCTTAAGCGACTCCACCAGTTCTTCTTCTCCTTGTATTTTTAAGCGGGCGTTGATGTGAACTGCCGAGTAATCCCATGTACTGATGTCAGGCCTACCATACCAGGAGGATGAAATATAGGCATCCGGCCCCTGAAAAATAAGCAATACTTCCATCTCATCTTGCAGGCATTCCCGTTGCGGGTTATGTACAGCCACGTGGCCAAAAAGAAAAAAATCATCAGCCGTCCCTTTGGTCAGGATGGGAATATGTGTAGCCAGCAGACGCTCCCCTTGCAGGATAAAAGTGGCAAAAGGATGCTCCTTTATAAACTGAAGGACATATTCCGGATCTTTCTTTTCGTAATGAGTTGGTTTGTACATAACAATTTAGGGTCTGAACAAGCGCTGATCAATTGGCATGGAAAGGGCACTTCCAGTTTTTATCTACCTTCCTGCCACTATACTGCGGAGCTTCCAGGCCGTCGCCATGATCTTGGAGCATGGGATTGACAGAACCATCATAGCTTACTTCCCGCTCCCTGATCACCTTCTTCATATTTTCGTAGGCAC
Organism: uncultured Porifericola sp.; assembly: GCA_964518125.1. Lineage (GTDB taxonomy): Bacteria > Bacteroidota > Bacteroidia > Cytophagales > Cyclobacteriaceae > Catalinimonas. Next base: position 1,015 of record CAZFFW010000213.1, on the reverse strand, counting down.
CCTTCTCACGTAACTGCTCAAACTGGCGGTGAAGATTAAAGGCCATTGCGGTATAACCAAATCTTCTGGCTCTTCTGCTGGCTTTAGGGTGCAGGCCTACTACAAAAAATGCTGTGCCATTAAAACTGAAACTAAAATTACTTTCCTCAGGATTACTACTTACTTCAGGGTCCCATGCCTGCTTATTTTTTTCACTGTCATGCAGTTTCTGTAGTTGCTTCCAGATTTTGTTTTCAAAATCAAGTTCAGAATTTACCTCATCAGTAAACACAGCAATCATAGACATATATTCACTTTCAGCCGCTATTGTTTCTGAAATGTAGGTTTTCAAATCTTCTGCCAATGCCAGGGTAGTATTTTCTGCCCCCATCTCTGCATATATGCCTAAGCGATACTGCCGGGAATTGACGGCTGCTTTTGCGCCTACACACGGAAAGTCAGCTTCAGTAATTTTTTCACTAAAATTTTTATGTATAGATTTTACTCTTCCACTCATCTCTTTTTCAAGATGATCTGGCGTGAAATAAGTCTGTAACTTTGTAATTTGAAGGTTCATCGTTAAAAAAATAGTGTGTGTATTTAAAAAAATGATATTAGTGTACCAGATAAAAAGTGCATTTTATCTCCTTATTTATGTCAATCTAATAAAAGAATGAAATGAAGATACTACTGTAGAGCTCTTAATCTATTACAGGAATTAACCATACAGAAGCAGAAGAGTTTTTGTTTTTTTTCTGAGCCTGGGTAAACTACCCCGGGGCAAGCCCGCGAGGCATTAGAATAGCCTTAGCTGATAATCTTTTTTCAGGGTTTTCTATTCCTTTTCCAGTCCTTGATCCTGAACGTATTTTGCTATCATTTTCGCTGTGCCATTGCCACGGTGGCCATGTTGCCCGACAGTATTGACAAAACAGCCTTTGCCCCAAAATTCACCGTCCCAAAGTTGTTTTTTTACTCCGGGACATTGCTTGAATATTTCACGTGCTGTTAAGCTCTTAATCATTGTCACTATTTT
>CAZFFW010000212.1:0-9739 GCA_964518125.1 uncultured Porifericola sp. | reverse complement strand
GCCATAAAGGTTACCAGGCCGTACAAACCCAGGCAGCCGATGAAAATGGTAATGCCTGCCAGTAATTTAAACAGTTGCGAAAGTCTTGCTTCTTCACGGTAGTAAGCCTCCAATGTTTGATCTAAAAACTGATATTCAAAAACAAAATCCGGAAAAGTAGCAGTCCAGGGTTCTTCTATGGATGAGATGGTTTGCTTCAGGTTCTCATAGGCTTGAGGATCAGAAGGGGATAGATTGAGCTTAAGGCTGGCTGTACTATATCTGTTGGGTTGCATCACCAAGGCCACATAATCTATTTCTTCTCTTAAAGATTTGGTATGAAAGTTTTCTGTCACCCCAATAATTGTAAAGGCTCTCTCTTCAACGAGCATTTCCTCCCCAATGGCTTCCTGGGCACTGGTAAAACCTGCCTGTAAGGCTAGCTTCTCGTTGAGGATGATGCTTTTGGCAGTGTCTGCAGGAACAAAATTTCTGCCTGCCAGCAAAGCAATGCTGTACAGATCAAGATACTGCTCATCTACCGACTGGTATTCAAAGACAATACTTTCTTCTGGTGCGCTTTTTCTGCGGATATCCCAATGAGAAGTATTTCTTCCAAGGCCTGATGGACGTGTGGAAGCAAAGCTGACCTGTGCTATAGCTGAGTTTTGCTCCCACTGATTCTTAAGTGCCTGCAAATCCTGCTTGTTTTCCGGAATGAATACATTGACTACGGCCTGCTTGTCAAACCCCAGGTCCGCGTTTTTGAAGTACTCCATCTGTTGGATCACCACCAGCGTAGCAATGATAAACACCTGTGAGATGACAAACTGCAGCACGACCAAACCTGAGCGTAAGCGTACACTCTGTCTGCTATGCCCGGTGATCTTATTTTTGATAGCCGCGATGGGATGAAACCCTGACTGCACCAGAGCAGGATACAGCCCAGCTGACAGGCTTACCACAGCTACCAGCAAAGCAAGCAGTGCTACAAATACCGGATCATGAAGCAACAGTCCTTCTTTCTGCAGGTGGAGCAAATCTCCTCCAAGTAAAACAGCAAGTTCTGCTACCCCCATGGCTAGGAGCGCAGCGAAAATCGTCAGAATAAAACTTTCTGCCAGAAATTGAGCTACTAGCTGTCCTCTTTTACTTCCCATCACCTTTCTAATGCCTACTTCTTTGGATCGCAGCACCGCCTGGGCGGTGGAAAGATTGACAAAATTGATACAGGCCGTCAGCAATAGGAAAAAACCGATGACGATCAGCGCCGAGAGGGTTTCCTGACTTACCGTACGTCCCCTGAAGTTGCCAAACCTGGCATCTGTATGCATTTCCCGAATAGCTTGCAGCGGATACAGCCTTTCTGCGGCAAATTCCTCATTCACATGCAGGGCATGTACTTTTTTGATCTGGGCCTCTACCTGTAGGGGACTTACACTTTCCTGAAGGAGGACAAAACACTGATTTTCATCACTTACGCCATACCAGTCGTTCATCTGATCGCCTGCATAAGCTTTCATGGTAGCATAAGAGCCGATGAGAAAAAAAGGAAAGTCCGTATTGGCAGGCAGATCAGCTAAGATACCGGTAATTTTGAAGTCAACCTGGTTTCCCACATTAAGCCTTTTTCCTAAAGCATTTCCATCTGGGAAATACTTTTCGGCCATAGCTACAGTGAGCACAAGAGAAAAAGGCTCAGTAAGAGCTGTAGCCGGATCACCAGCAATCCATGCAAAATTGCTATCCTGAAAGTCAAAGATGTCAAAAAAAGAAGGTTCTACCAGGGCAAAACCCTGCTTCTCCATGATTCTGTTTTTGATGACGCCTTCTTTTTCATCATAGATGCCTACCTGTACTTCGCCCACGTTTTGGACTGCCGCTACATGCTGCAAGCCACTTACTTCATGGCGAATGGCCTCAGTCAGCGGATAAGAGACACCTGTCCTGTATTCTGTATTCTCACCAGCACCTGTGCGTACCACTCTGTAAATCCGATCTACCTGGCTATGGAAACTATCAAAGCTTTGTTCATAACGCACCACAACCACAATGATCAAGGTAGAAGCTATGCCCAGCACCAGGCCCAGAATGTTGATCAGCGTAGTGCCTTTATGCTTAGTAAGGTGTCTGAGCGCTGTGGTAAAGTAGTTTCTGAGCATGAGCCATCTTTTTAGAGTGGAGACTATCAGCTTTTTGTCAAATATCTATCCGCAATAAAATATAGCTCAATATGATCAAAGAAGCAGTTTTTCACCAACAGGCTGAAATTGTGTGTAACGTTTTCATTACAGGATGTGTGCGATAACATGACAGGTCTCTCTCTGCCAGATCTATCAATGCTCGTTTACTATTTCATGGCGACCCTTTCATGGCGACCATTTCATGGTGACCTTAACAAAATCTTTTGATATTGAGCACTGATCTACTACTCGCTTCTCAACGATTTGACAGGATTAGCTCGGGCAGCTTTGAAGGCCTGTGTGCTCACTACGGTGGCAGCCAGGATGAATGCCAGTGCCCCGGTGATGACAAAGAACCACCACTCTATTTCGGTGCGAATGGTATAGCGCTCCAGGTATTTGCTTAGCAGCCACCAGGCCAGGGGAGAGGCCAGCAGGAAAGCAAACAGTACCAGCCTTGAAAAATCCTGCGTCATGGTGTATACAATATGCGTTACAGAAGCTCCCAGTACTTTGCGAATCCCAATTTCTTTGGTACGCTGCTCCGCCGTAAAAGCCGCCAGTCCAAACAGGCCCAGTACTGTGATGATGATGGTCAGAATGGCGAAGAGGTTGGCGATCTTACTGGTCATGTTAATAGTGGTGAATTTCTTTTGAAAAGACTCATCCACAAAGGTATAGTCAAACGGATAAGCTGGATTGTATTGCAGAAATACATCCTTTACTTTTTCCAGCGAAGCCTGCAGGTCATCCGTAGGCCCCAGCCTCACAGTCATGGTGCCGACCCATTCCGGGTCAAAAATGGCGGCAAGCGGTTTCACAGGCTCGTAGGGTGAGCCCATCATCACATCGTCCATCACACCAATCAGAGTATACTTATTGCCCCACATTTCCAGCTCAGTACCTAGCGGGTCATCCAGGCCCATCAGTTCCAGGGCAGCCTTGTTGATGATCATGGAAGAGGTGTCGTTACCAAATTCTGTGGAGAAATCTCTGCCTTCCAGCATTTTGATGCCCATAGTTTTGGTGTAGTCATATTCTGCAGTCAGGGTGGTGAAGATCACTTTCTGATCTTCGGGCTTGCCTGGCCAGCTCACAAAGTTGTTGGAATTGATAGAAGTAATGGAGCTGTTTGATTTGGTCACGCCGGCTACTACACCAGTGCGCAGCAGACCGTCTTTGAGCACCTGGTAATTTTTGCGAATACCGTTGTTGTAGTCAATACTGATGAGGTTATTTCTGTCGTAGCCTAACTCCCTTGATTTGACCAGCTGTATCTGCTGGTAAATAGCGATAGTGCCCAGAATCAATACGATGGAAAAACCAAACTGTAGTGTTACCAGGATTTTACGAGGCAGGGTGCCTTTTCTTCCCTGCTTGATTTTACCTTTGAGTACCTTGATTGGCTGGAAAGAAGACAGATAGAAAGCAGGGTAACTACCGGCAGTGATGCCTGTGACCAAGATGATGCTCAATCCAAATAACCAGGAGTTGACAGACAGGTAATCCAGCGAAAGTCTCTTATCCACCAGGGTGTTGTAGTAGGGCAGGCTAAGCTCCACCAGTATCAGGGCAATCAAAAAAGCGATGAGGCTAATAAGCATAGATTCACCGACGAACTGAAACATAATCTCGGAGCGGCTCGAGCCTACGCTTTTGCGGATGCCCACTTCTCTTGCCCTGCGCTCGGAGCGGGCCGTGGCCAGGTTCATAAAGTTGATGCAGGCAATGACCAGAATGAAGATGGCAATGATGCTGAAAAGCTGTACATAGTCGCTCATACCACCTTTGTTCTTTCCGTTTTCAAAGCTTGAATACAATCTCCAGCTAAGCAACGGATGCAGAAATAGAGCAGGCTTGAGATCTGTTTCTCCGTGTTCTATCAATATATTACGGATACTTTCTTCCACAGCAGCTTCATGAGATGGGTCATCTAGCTCCATGTATACCTGAAAAGAATAATTACCCCAGTTATCCTCATTTTCTTTCAGCCATTCACTGCTATTTCTCCAATAACCATAGGGTAACATAAAGTCTAGCTGAAAAGAAGAGTTTTTGGGCAGGTCAGCAAGAACTCCACTTACCTTTAGTTCGTCTTTGTCATTGATCCTGATCGTTTGCCCCATAGGATCCTCTTCTCCAAACAGGGCCTGGGCAGTAGATGCTGTGATGACAATAGAAGAGGCATCATCCAGCACAAGGGTAGGATCACCCTGTAGCAACTCAAACTCAAACATTTCCAGAAACTCCTCGCTCACATACATGCCCTGCTTGAGTATGGGTTTTTCGTTGACGGTTAGCAGATGGTTGCCTCCCCAGTCAGAGACAGCTGTATTTTTGATATGCACATTGGTATTTTTCAGGCCCATATAGCTAGCCAGGGGAACAGAATTCCAGGAATTTATTTTGCCATCAAAATCCGAATTTACCCACACCTGGTAGAGCCGATCAGCTTTGGGGTGAAATTTGTCAAAAGACAACTCATCAAAAACCCATAGTAGGATGAGAATACTACAGGCAATGCCTATAGAAAGGCCTGAGATGTTGATGATAGAGTAAAACTTATGCTTAAATAGATTGCGAAAAGTAACCAGTAGATAATTCTTGAGCATGCCTTATTTTTAAAAAGTGAAGACCCTGACTTGATGTAGAAGCATAAGTTGCTTTGAATCCGAAGAATTGAACATTTCTACTGTGAAAAACAAACATGGTTCCACCTACGCATGCGTGCAGCAAACCAGCTTTTGACGATATATTTATGTACAATATCGTACAAACTATGTACTTAACCGGACACTTTCTTTTGTTACAAATTACTTTGCCACTAAGATACTGCCTGGTCAAATCAGATCGTAGTGAAGTTATCAAGTATATGCGACTCAAAGGGAGTCTGGAATGATACTTCTGGCAATCAGAAACCCAGTAAGGCAGAGTCAGAACTGACTTGCAGGCTCAAAGAAGCTAATAGATTTTTGGATTTGCCGACGCTGGATCCTCTCAGGATTCCCATAAAAATTCACTACAGCTTTGCTGCCGTCGTGGAACGAACGAAGGCCTCCTCTAGGGGGCTTTTTTTGGCAAAATCTGATTTAAGTGATGTATTCAACTCGAACTTTTACTCATACCTGAGGCTATCCACCGGGTTTTTACGGGCAGCTTTCCAGGTCAGGCTACTCACTGATAAGCCTGCCAAAAGCAAGACCATTAACGTTGGAACTGCATAAAGCCACCAGCTTATTTCTACCCGATAAGCAAAGTTTTGCAGCCATTCGGTAATGAAATAGTTGGCTACCGGTATGCCGATAAAGAACGCTACCAGGATAAGTTTCACATAATCTCTGGATAGAAGCAGAAGAATGTTACCCACTGATGCTCCCATCACCTTACGAATACCTATTTCTTTGGTGCGTTGCTCTGAACTGTAAATTGCCAGGCCTAATAAGCCCAGACAACTAATCAGGATGGCCATAGCTGCAAAGAAGCGGCTGAGCCTGCCAGCGAGCATCTCACTAGCATACATAGCTTCCAATGTTTCGTCCAAAAAGCGATAATTTAGCGGATAGCTGCTGTGTTTCTGATGTACTTCTTCTAGATCAGCCAAAGCTTCCTTGGTTTTACCGGCTTGCGCTTTCACATAGAGGACCAGCGGCTTAGTTGGATCAAGCTGAAGAATCAGGGGCTCTATTGCCTGGTGTAATGAGCTAAAATGAAAATCTTCGGCTATTCCTACGATCGGCCCCGACTCCCGGTTTGTGCTGATAACACTGCCGAGGGGGTCGCGGAGGCCGAGCACCTTTATGGCTTCTTCGTTCAGGATGTACGCACTGGAGTCAGCATATTGATCTGAAAATGACCGTCCCTTCTTAATCTGAATATCAAATGTTTCTATAAAATTGTAATCCACAGAAATCTGCGGGATATACATAGCGCTGCCCTCTTTTTTTTCAGGCCAGTCTATGTCGCCAATTGCTCCAAAGCCCAGGTGGAAACTGCCATTTGCGGACGACACTTGCTTAATGGATGTTAGCTTTTGTAGATCATTTTTATAAGCCTTCATATCTGTTTCCAGATCCATCTCCATGTAGATAATATTTTCCTGATCTAACCCCAGGTTTTTGGTGCGGATATATTCCATCTGTAAGTAAACTGCTACTGTACCGGCAATCAGTAACAGAGATACAGCAAACTGGAAAACCACCAGCGTTTGCCGCAGTGAAAGGCTGCCGATCCGCTGGTTGATGCTGCCTTTGATCACTTGTGCGGTACGAAAAGAAGATAGAACCAAGGCAGGATAGAAACCAGCCAGCAGGCCGGTTAACAAGCCTACTCCCAGCAAGGAGAGGAAGAAGTAGGCAGGTAGTGCTTCCAGAACAATGAGCTTTCCGGTAAGCTGGTTGAAGACAGGCAGTCCTAAAACTACCAGGCCGGTAGCCAGTATCAAAGCCAGCAAGGAGAATAGAACAGATTCGCTCAAAAACTGCCTTAGTAGGCTTACTCTACTGGCACCGATAGCTTTCCGAACGCCCACTTCCCTGGCTCTGCGGGTAGCACGAGCCGTGGTAAGGTTTACAAAGTTGATGCAGGCAATCAAAAGAATAAGCAGTGCCACTACCAGGAACAGACGGATATTATCTATTCTGCCCCCTGATTTTTCGCCATCTTCAAACTGGGTATAAAGATAAGAATCAACCAGGGAGAGCAGAAAAAGCTGATGATCCAATCCCCCTTTATCTTTGACCACATTAGCTATCTGCGACGCAACATCTGCAGGGACAGCCTGATCATCTATCTGCACGTAGGTGGTAAGGTAGGTATTTCCCCAATTCTGGTAGTTCCCCCAAAAAGGCAATACGGCCTCCATGGGCAAAACCATTTCAAACTGTAAGGTAGAGTGATGTGGCACATTCTCAAAAATACCAGTCACGGTAAAAGGCACCTGTTCACCTGCATTCAGGTAGATAGTCTTGCCCAGTGCAATCTCGCTGCCAAACAAGCTCTCACTTAAGTCCTGAGAAATCACCACAGAAAAGGCTTCGTCCAGAGCAGTTTCATGATTTCCGTAAAGAAAAGGGAAGCTGAACACTTCAAATAAGTTGGAGCTTGCAAAAACGCTTCTGGCTTTTAAAGCATTATTGTCTACAGAAATAGAAAGTTCTTCCTCATCAGTAAGCTGAACGCTTTGTATTATAGACGGATATTCCTCTAAAGCAGCACTTAAGGCATAAGGCGTATTACCCCAGGTATAGATGCTGCCATCGTCATTGGCCCGGTTCTGCATTACCTGGTAGATATTTTCATGATGGGTATGAAAGCGATTGAATTGCAGCTCGTCATAGATCCAAAGAAAAATGAAGAGACTGCTGCTCAGGCCTACTGTCAGCCCCAGCAGGTTGATAGCAGAGAAAGCTTTATGCCTAAAGAAATTTCTAAGAGCGATGGTGAAATAGTTTCTGATCATGAGTGCCAGCGTGTGATTGATAAAAACAAAAAGTATTCACTCTTTACTAATTCACCTAGAAGTTTGCAGCCAAGTGCAGGAAATATGCAGGGAAAGGATGAGGGGACTTTATTTTTCAGTTAAGGGATTGGCAGAAACAGCAGGCTACCTGTCCTGAAGGAAAAATTAGTGCGAGTTGGTCTGAAGTCATAGATATCCATAGCCAGGAGACGGTAAAGATTAAGTTTGCTCAAAAAGATTGTATCACCTGTCCTAGCTGGTGTAAGTGTACCCGGTGTGGAGCACAAAAGCAGCGAGGCGAACTATCACTTTACGAGAACCTACTCAGCATCAGGCATTATCGGCCGCAAGGAGAAGAGAAAATACAGAAACATACAAAGCAGAATATGCGAGGCGTGCTGGTATTGAAGGCACTATTTCACAGGGGGTACGCGCCTATGGTTTAAGAAGAGCTAAATATGTCGGACTGGCTAAAACCCACCTACAGCATGTTCTAACTGCTACAGCTATTGACTTTACCCGCATCAATAATTGGCTTTTAGAAATACCCTTGGAAAAAACGCGTATATCTGCTTTTGAGAGGCTAATGCTACTGCTCATTGCTGTTTGAGCAATTCGCCAACAGTATCAAAAGTGACGAAGAACCAGAAGATGGGACATAGAAAGGCGCCGGGCGCAGTGCTTTCGATTCAATAAACCTGAGTTAGCTATGGTAAAGTTGTAGGCTATGGTTCTGGCATAATACGATGAAACTGCTCTATACTGTAACTTTAGTCTATGTGTTTCTTCTTTCACTCTTAGATGAAAAGCTTGCTCAGCAAAAGCAAAAACTACTCAGATTGGACTGTCATGGAAAAGGAAAGCGGTGCAGAAATGCTTCTACACCGCTTTACCGTATCCGATTAGCTTTATCTAACCTTCTTAACTTGTATCTCAATCCCGAAGCTCAAAATTCGGGATGATTCATGTTACTTAATATTTTTGGCCAATCAATTCAACTAAAGAGTTTCATTGACGGCTTTCTTTATCGCAACCGGCCCTAACAAACCCGAACTTTCCAATGGTATTTCATCAATCGGCCTTCCACGGTAGTCATGGTTCAACATAATATTGGTGCTGGTATATTGTTTTTGGTCAGGATTAACCTGGTCTCCTGCAACCCGGTTATACCATGAGTTCACCACTTTGATATCAAGTTGATTCTCCCCCTGTTTCAATTCTTTTGTAATCTCTACCCGGAACGGATATGTCCATAGAACCCCTTTGTTGGCGCCATTGATTGTTACTTCTGCAATGCCGACATCTTTCACGCTGCCCAATTCCAGGAAATAATGATCGTCATCCGATGGTTCAGCATCCAGCTCAAAGGATTTTTGATATAACGCTTCGCCTGAATAGTATTTTATCCCCACGTCTTCATGTGTCGACCAATCTGTAAGTTCAGGAAAAGTGACGGATTCCGGCCCACCCATGGATGGATCAAAACCCACTTCCCAGGGACCAGAGATTGTTTTTACTGTTTCATAATCCGGGAAATTTCTTTCTTCACTTCCATTCGTGTCCTGACTAATGCTTTGATTAAATACAACCATAACCGAACCATAAGGCTCCAGGGTTAAAGGCACTTCTGTCACGTTGTCATTTTGGGTAAATGCATCTGCTACTCGCGTTTCGCCTTTCAAGGCATCCCAAAGTTCGGGGGATTTTCCACTCACCCTGAAGCGAGCAGTTATTACCTGTCTTTGTACCGTTTGGTTGCTCACAAAATAGATGTCCGCGTTATCAATTGTATAATGGATATACCCAAAATCGGTTTTGCTATCGTTACCTTTCACTTCAAAATCAAAGGGTAGTCCCTCAGACAAAAGATATTCCCTGGCAGTGAGCCCCCAGGATACCAAACCTTCTCCATATTGCTTTTCTCCACTCTCTGCTACACTTTCACCCCAAATTTTGTCTGCCAGTAATGTAAATTGTTGATCTGCTTCATCACCTCCCACAAGGCTTACATCCCTAATAGGTTTTAGGCCGATTACATGGGCACCAGCTTGAAGTAATTTCTCCAGTTTTTGCAAAACAGGCAATGATAATACCCTATGGTCTGGCAAAACCAAAACAC
>CAZFFW010000211.1:0-9802 GCA_964518125.1 uncultured Porifericola sp. | reverse complement strand
TAAAGTCTTCATATTCATCTTCAGTCCATAGGATAGAGCCTTTTTTGTCGGGGCCGCTTTTTACGGAAAGCATGCCATCAGCAGCACTCCACCAGATATTATTTTCAGGTACGACCCAGCCTTTCAGATTTTTGCCGTTGAAGATTTTCTTCATCTTGGGTTCTTTGGGCGGAGCCATAGCCAGCATGACAAACAATAGGATAACCGATACTAATTTTGTTTTCATATTCCAGGTATTTAGGTTTTGCATCCTGAATTTTAAGGCATTTTACTGAAAAAAGCTATTTCATGGTCAAATCCAAATTACTGATGAGCCGAAGAATAGCTGTATCTGTTTACTGTGGTGACTATGCTTAAAAGCTCATTTCATACATTTCAGATAATACTTCTTCTGACAAAGCACTTTCAAATACGGCCAGTCCGCCTATTTTACCCACAAAATGATTTTCCATGGCATTCCGTACTGAATTACTGCCTACGGTGAAATCAGCACCATCGCGACCACCGTCAAAAATACCTTCCTCGTAGGGAAACGGGTTACTTTGCTCTACGCTATCCAGTTTGCCATCCAGAAACACGCGGATGTACTTACCATCATAGCTCATAGCGATCATATGCCATTGATTATTTTCAATTTCGGAGCCTCCGGAAGCATAAGACACCCAGGCTTTTCGACCGGGTGTTTTACCACCCGTTGCCGAAATATGCCCGTGGACCCGGTTTTTGCAATCTTTGCGCTCCAACTCGGGGTACTGAGACATCGAGCGGGCATTCATAAATAAGTAATACTGCCGCTTGCTGCGACTTTCGTCCCACACCCCGGCTATGGCCTGCCAGTATTTTTCGCTTTCCCGTTTTACCCAGGCCACTACGGTCACTTGCGCATCCTTGCCATAAATATTGAGCTTACCCAGATTTTCCCGTGGCACATACAGCCAGCCACCTTCATTAATTTTGACGGCATACTTTCCAAATACACCATCACCGGCTTCATGGCTTACGCGCTCATTAGCAATAAGCAGGTGTGCTGTTTCAGCGCCTGTAGCTTCAAAAGAATTATCAATTTCAGCCTGAAAGTCCCAGAAGCTCACCAGGCCAGGCTGTCCTTTTATCCACTCCCGGAAGTCAGCCTGACTACTGGAAGGAGACGCACATAAAGAAATGATACCTACGAGGACCGGGGTATACAGCTTTATTATTTTCATCTAAGTTTTTGGGCAAATCAGACAATAGAAAAAGCCAGCACAACAAACTGTTGCACTGGCCAGAAAGTCAAAAAAATATTAATATCCGGGATTCTGATCAGCGTTGGTCAGGGCCTGGTTTCTGTCAATTTCCTGCTGGGGAATAGGCATATATCGGTGTACACCATAATCAAAGGTTTCTATGCCGGCAATATCGTACTCCTGTTCGGCAAATGCTGCTCCCCAACGCAGTGCATCTTTCATCCTGGTCTGCTCCAGTCCCAGTTCCCAGAGCCTCTCACTACGAATAGCTTCACGAGCTTCGGACTGGCTAAGGCTAGTGGATAGCGAAGGTAAGTCGGTACTTGGGCGCTGCCGTACCTGGTTTAGGTACTGAATGGCTTCGGCAGTTTTACCCTGCTCATTCAATGCTTCCGCATACATCAGCAAAACATCTGCATAGCGCATCACCCGGAAATTGATGGGTGAGTCCCCGTTTTCCTGTGATGCGGGAATGTAATCGTATCTTCCGTACTTTCTTGATACCCAGTCTTCCCGGTCATAAGCAAGCCCGTCAAACACCGTCATAGGCTCTGGATGAGCAGGGGTAGGCGGGCCATAAGCCGTAAGGCGCAGGCGTGGATCTTCGTCAGAAAAACGCTCTACAAAACTGGGGTTCATGTATGCATTGAACCAGGTGAGGTAGCCAAAAGTACGTGCCCGGTTGGTACCCTCGGCCACACTGGCAAAATCATGGTCAGACCAGCCAAAAGGATTACCTCCCACATCGGTAAACTGTATTTCAAAGAGCGACTCCTGGTTGTTTTCTGCAAACCAGGTAAAATTGTCCACATAATCATCCATCAGCGCATAATCATACTCACCTGAATTCACCAACTGGCTGAAGTACTGCTCTGCTTTCTGGTAGCCGTCTGACATTAAATCAACACCCGGCGAAGCAAGGTACAGATGAACCTTACCCAGGTAGCCAACCGCTGCTCCTTTTGTAGCCCGGCCCACGTCAGCTGGATCTTCATACACTACCGGCAGGTTATCGGCGGCAAATTCAAAATCGGAAATGGCCTGCTGGTATACGGCCAGTTCGCTTTCTGCCCGTGGCTGATTGGTTTCTTCGGAGTTGGTGGGCAACTGCAGAAAGATAGGTACTCTACCCCAGAAGAAAGCCAGTTCAAAGTAGGCCCAGCCCCTGAGGAAGTGCGCCTCACCCAATAGACGATTTTTGAGGGCTCCCTCCAGGTTTTCCATTTCCTGGATATTCTGAATAGCAAAGTTTGCGCGACCTATTATCTGGTAAAGTCCTCTCCATACGTTGCCTGGAGTTTCGTGGGTAGCGTCAAAAGAGTAGGTGGAGATATGCCATGAACCAGGCATGTTGGAGTTGGGCAACATTTCTATGCCCACATCCAGCATATTGAAGTATGAGTTGTGGTAAAGGTTCCCGCTTTGCAAAGGACTGTAAGCGCCATTGATAGCCGTAATAGCATCACCGGCTGTTTCAAAGAAAGTTTCAGTGGTCACCTCATTTGGGTTGACCTTGTCCAGGAAGTCCTCTTCACTCTGGCAGGCGCTTAGTCCAGTGAAAAATGAAAAGACTAATAGATAATATGGTATATTTTTCATCGTAATTAATTTTTTGTTGATCTACATTTGAATAAAAAGTGCAGTGTCAGATCCACTAGAAATCTGCCTGTAAACCAATCATAAAACTTCGGGCCTGCGGATAAACAGACTCAGCCACACCCCGGTACATATTGTTGGAATTACCCTGACGGTTGGTAAATTCGGGATCCCAGGCAGAGAAATCCGTAATGGTCAGCAGGTTGTGGGCGCTCACATACATACGAAGTCGGGAAACTGTCCCTTTGCTGATATTTTGCAGGACGCTGGCTGGCATTTCGTAGCCAAGCGTCACCAGCTTCAGCCTGGTAAAAGCCCCGTTCTCCATCCAGCGGTCAGAGAAGCGGCGGTTGTTGTTTGGATCACCGGCCACAGCCCGTGGGACAGTGTTAGAAGGATTTTCAGGAGTCCACCTGTCAAGTACGGTAGTCACTGTATTAAAGGCACGTTGCATTGACTCCCACTGCAGCAATCGGTTACGGTTCAGCATTTCAAAGCCCGACATCCCCTGCAGCATCATAGAGAAATCAAAGTTTTTGAAGCCTCCATTAAAAGTAACTCCGTAGTTGAGTTTGGGTACCGGGTTACCAATAATCTCCCTGTCATCACCAGTGACACGACCATCACCATTGAGGTCTCTGAAACGGATGTCTCCGGGAGCAGTAGCACCACTCTGGTAAAAGTTGTGACCATTTTCCTGAGCCAAAGTATTATCAGCATCTACTTCAGCCTGGGACTGGTAGATACCATCCATACGGAAGCCGAAGAAATGACCGATAGGCTCACCTACTACACTCCGCAGGTAATCCTGTGTGCCAAAAATAGGTGTTTCACGATCGCCCAGTGAGGTAACCTGGTTGGATAACAGATAGCCAGCATTGGCATTAATGCCGAAGCGGAAATCACCAAAGTCCTTCTGATAGCCTAGTGCCACATCAATACCACGGTTTTCCACACTGCCGGCATTAAGCGTAGGGTTATCATTGATACCTGAAGATACCGCTACCGGCACCTGTATCAACATATCTTCTGTCCTTCTCACGTAGTATTCCAGGTTCATGTTGATGCTACCTTCAAACATACTTAGGTCCAGTCCAAAGTTGGACTGAGTGGTCGTTTCCCAGGATATATTGCGATTGGAAAGAGCCCTTTGGGTGATGGCGGGTACAGGAGCCTGTGCTTCGCCAAATACGTAGCGGATAGTATTACGCAGGGTTGCCTGCCAGGGATATAAGCCTATTTCCTGCATACCCAGCTGACCCCATCCGTAACGGAGCTTCATATCTGAAATAAAGCTAACATTATCCATAAAAGCTTCGTCAGATACACGCCAGCCTAGGGAAAAAGAAGGAAATACGCCATAACGGTTGCCATCCGCAAAGCGGGAAGAACCATCGCGGCGCACATTGGCGGTCAGCAGGTATTTGCCATCGTAGCTGTAGGTCACCCTACCCAGCAGGGAAGCCAGCGCCCAGTCTGCAGCTGAACCTGATGCGTTTTGCACTTCATTTCCGGCACCGATAACCCGGGTGCTGGTATTGGGAAAATCTCGCACGCTGACGCCAAAATCTCTTCCTTCAAACCACTGCCGGGTATAACCAGCCAGTACCCCTACCTCATGCTTACCAAAGATCTTGCGGTAATCCAGGGTGTTTTCAATCAGTAGATTATTGCCTGTACCAAAATTCTCCCGCATGGTACTGAAGGGATTGATGTCCCTTTCTCCGGCGGTATATCGAGGCGTAAAGGTGTAGAATGAATTATTTTCATAGTCCACTGATGTGGAAAACTTGTAGTTCAATCCATCCAGTATTTTATATCTCAGATAGGCATTGGCCAGTATGTTAATGCTTTTTCTTGACTCATCAGTCAGGTTAAGAATCCTCATGGGGTTGGCTGGGTCAGTACCATCCTCTACATCGGTACCGGCAAAACCACCTTCCTGCGTAGGGTCAAATACAGGAATGTAAGTAGGCATATGAACGGCATTGGCAAGAACACCCGCATTCCCTGCATTGACACCATAAGCATTGGTACTGGAAACCATAAAAGATTCTCCAATTTCAATACGTTCTCCAATATTAAAATCTGAATTGGCCCGGAAAGAAAAACGGTCAAAGCCGGTAGTTTTAATGATCCCTTCCTGTCCGTAGTAACCGGCAGAGAAAAGATAACGTGCACTTTCATTACCACCTGAGAAAGTGACATTATGATCCTGTATGGGTGCAGCCTGGAATACCTCATCCTGCCAGTTGGTGACATCCTGCAGGGCAGAGGGATTTTGTAGTGCAGGAATTGCGGGCTGCCCGCCATTGGCCTGTAGCTCATTGGCATACTCTGCATACTGTCGGGCATTGAGTACATCCAGCTTTTTCCATACCTGCTGAACCCCGTAATAGGAATCAAGTGAAACCCTGGGCTTACCGGCCTTTCCTCTCTTGGTGGTGATCAGTACCACCCCATTGGCCGCCCTTGAGCCGTAGATGGCAGAGGCAGAAGCATCTTTCAGTACTTCTATGGACTCAATATCATTGGGATTGATAGAATTGGCTCCACCGGCACCAATGATGCCATCTATCACGTAGAGCGGTTCGGTATTTCCTAAAGAACCCACACCTCTCACCTGTACCATAAATCCTGATCCGGGTTGACCCGATCCTTGTATGACCGATACACCTGCTGCTCTTCCCTGTAATGCCTGTACGGCATTGAGTACCGGCGCGTCATTTACATCATCCATATTCACTGAAGCTACTGAGCCGGTCAGATCCTTTTTCTTTTGCGTACCATACCCCACTACCACCACCTCAGAAAGTGCCTGTATATCCGGTTTCAGGTTCACATCTACCACGCTCCGGCCGTTGATATTCACCTCTTCTGCAGTGAAACCAATGGATGAAAACACAAGAGTATTGACATCTTCCGGCACACTGAGCCGGTATTGGCCTTCAATATCAGTTACGGTGCCAATGGAGGTGCCTTTGGCCAGTACATTGACACCGGGCAGTGGTTCTCCGCTTTCGCCATCAGTAACCTTACCGCTCACGTCCCGGGCTATCACTATCTCTACCGCTTCGTCAGCATATATTTTCTTGCGCTTTCTAACATTGATATTATTATTTACCTGCTGAAAGCTCAGTTCGCTCTGCCGGGATACTTCCAGCAGTACATTGGCTACCGACTGGCTGCCAAAACTGAGGCTGATTTTGTGGTCGTCAGGTAAATCTTTGCGATCATATACAAACCTGAAAGCGGTTTTAGATTCAATATCGGAAAATACCTCTTTCAGTGAAGCTCCATCGTAGCCAACAGCAATGCTGACCTCCTTCACATTCTCCACTTTCTGCGCCTTGCCGTCAGAAGCCAGTAGCAGGTTGAGGAAAAGTATCTGTACGAATAAGCCGTAAGCCAAAAACTTTGAGCTCATCAATAGTAGTTTTAGTAAGCTAAATTTCATAATTTAAGGTGTTTGTGTGAAACTTCTGTTTTGCACGGACAATAGCGAAGCTTGAGACAAAGTGACATCTTTTGGCCGAGCTGTCTTTGTCTCATCTGTAAATGCTAATGACCGGTGATACTTGTTATTGCCGGTTTTTTTATGAGGTATCTGCGCGCATAAACTTATAGTTTAAGGTGTGATCAATACATTTTTGTCTTTTATGCTAAAGCTGAATTTCTTGACATAGCTGATGCTGGTCAGCACATTTTCCAGGTTCTCGTCGCGAAAGCTGCCCGTAAAATTCCAGGCGTTTTCAGGAAGAGTTTCGTAGTTTATCTTTACCCCGTACCAGCGTTCCAGTACATCAAAAACTTCGTAGGCCGAGGCGTTATCAAAAACGATCTGGTTATTTTTCCAGGCCAGGGCAGCATCCAGATTGGCCGCTTGCTTGCGCATCTGCTGCTGCTCTTTTTCAAAAACCGCTTCTTCTCCCGGAGAAAGGTAGGCCTCAGCATTGCTCTCCTGATGGGTCACCTGCACTTTTCCTGTAGCCAGTACCACCTGTATTTCCCGATCATCTTCATAAGCCCGGACATTGAAGCTGGTACCAAGTACCCGTACATCCAGGCCATTGATACTGACGATGAAAGGCTTATCGGCATTTTCAGTTACCTCAAAGAAGGCTTCTCCCTGCAGGCTTACATTGCGGGTATTTTCGGCAAACTGCTCAGGATAGCTGATGCGGCTACCTGCGTTGAGCCTGATTACAGTACCATCCGGCAGGCGAAGGGTAGATTTCTGCCCGAGTGGATTTTCTTTGGTAATCTGCTGTACGGCTACTAGCTGGGGTTGTTCGGGTAATTGAGGCACCAGGAGATAAGAGGCTACAAAAGCCAGCGTGATGATCGCCGCTACCCTGAGCCACTGACTGCTGAATACCCGATATATTTCCTGATTTGCCGAAGGTTGAACGGCAGCATGGATCCGCTGCAAGTTACGGTTAGCATCTTCTTCTGAAACAGGTATATCCTGCTCAAATGACGCCCACATTTCCTGCACCCTGGCTTCGCCCTGTTTATGGTCTTCAAACCATCGCATGACCTGACGGGCTTCTTCAGGGGAGCATTCGCCTCGATAAAATTTATCTATAAGATCCTGGTCTCTCATTCGGGGATTGTATTGCTTTTGGTAGGAATACAACTGCCGGAAGGGCTGCACCTAAGACACCCAGAATATTTACGGAATATTTATTTTTCAGGAAGAATTATTAGATGAAATTCAACAGGAAGAAAGGATTATTAGACGGAATAAAAAAGCTGAGAGTTCGCAGGAGAAAAGATTAATGGAAAGCTAAGCCTTTAGAAAGAGCCTAAATGAATAAAAAAAGAATCAGGTAAGCCTCATGCCTGAGCAGGATCTTTTTCAGCTTACGGGTAGCCAGGTTAATGTGGTTTTCTACCGTACTTTGGGAGAGTTGGAGGCGGCTGGCAATTTCCTGGTTACTCATGCCATGCAGGCGGCTCATGGTGAATACCTTCTTTTGCATAAAAGGCAATTGGTCCACTACTTCAGAAAGGAGTTTATTCAGGGAGTTAAAATTGACCTCTTCAGTAGTAGTCTCACAAGCCTCACTTTGGGTTCGAGAATAGTGAAACGCAAGATCAGCCTCACGGAGCCTTTTGGTGGTTTTGTTGTAGATATGGTTTCGGGCAATTTTGAAAATGTAGCCGGCAAAGGGCAACTCAGGATTGAGCCGGTCACGGGTTTCCCAGATTTTGATAAAAGTTTCCTGTACTATCTCGTCAGCATCTGTTTGAGAGCGGGTCAGGTGCATGCTGAAAGCAAAAAGCCGGGGAAAATACTTTCGATACATCTTATCGAAACTTTCTGTACTTCCCGCTTTGATTTTCCTGACATGGAAAATATCCTGCTTATCAGCTTCTTTCAGCATAGGTTAGTTTATCAATAATCTAATTTGTGCTTCTAAATATAAGCTTTTTTCAACAAGTTCATAAAAGCAGACACGAGGTTTACAAATAATGTATTGCACTCTCGGTAATTTCATGATCAGTAATACCTGACAAGCCTTGCTTTTCTTCTCATATTCGTGGCTGACTCAAGAAGAGCAAGACTCTCTTTTAGTCTGTTTCAGGCTTTCGCACCTGCTCGGCACTGCGCAGGTAAGCTACCAGATCAAGCACCTCCTGTTCGGTCAATGTCTCAAACAGACCAACGGGCATCAGCGAACTTTCGGTAGTTTCCCGCGACTGTATCTCCGCTTTGCTGATCTGCAGTGCCTCCTGCCCGATGGTGCGGATGGTAATCTGTCGTTCGTTTTCTCCCACCAGGTTACCAGTATATGTCCGTCCGTCGCGGGTGGTGACTACCAGCATTTTGTAGTCGTCCTGTATCTCTCCACTGGGGTTGAGAACATTGCTGAGGATGTAATCCACATTGGTACGGTTGGAGCCCGTCAGGTCAGGTCCGATTTTACCACCTTCGCCGTACATCTGATGGCAGGGACCGCAACTACGCTGAAACAACACTCGCCCGTTGGCAGCATTGGCTGAGAGTAAAGCTTCATCAGTCAGCAACTTATGATATTTATCGTAAGCTGCCGCCAGGTCACCGCTCATGTCATCTATGGGTCCCCAAACCTCAACAAAGCCACTGCCTACCACCCGGCGCAGCTGACGGGCTACGTAAGCTGGCACATCTGCTTTGGCTATATCGCCTCTTTTGAGTGCCTGGGTAAGCATCCAACCGTAGTCGGGGCGGGAAGCCAGACTCTGCACTGCTTCCAGTTGGTCCGTTTCATTTAGATTTTCATACTGGCTGAGCAGCAATTCACCCAGAGGTTTATGGTCATAGGCGGCTACGGCACGGATGGCTTCAGTACGCAAGTCTGCTTCTTTGAACAGCCTGGGAATTTCAGGCAGCAGTTCTTCCCGCTGCTGAGCCGCCAGGGCTTGTATGGCTTTCTTCCTCTCTTCCAGTGGCCTACTTTTGTCTTGCAGAGTAGCCAGGTACTGCTTCGCGGCCTCGGTATCACCATACTGCTGGGCAATTTCCAGGGCTAGTTGCTTTACTTCTGCCTGTCTATTTTCTTGCAAACGGGCGTATACGGCTGGCCAGGCATTGGGTGTCTCCAGATCGGATCGTCCTTCCAGCCCATCGCGCATCCCCTTGAGCATGTGGGTCAGGGTTTTTGGCGATTTTCCCAGTTGGACAATTAGCTGCTCGGTAGCGTCAGCATCTACTGCCCGGCGGGCGATAAACTCCGCCAGCATAGGAATTTTACTTTCTGCAGCCATCGCCAGGAAACGTTCCGGGTTTTCTGCTACTAACGGCTCTATACCATACCAGGTCATTTTGGGCAGGTTGTGGTCCTCAGCATCTTCGGCATGCTGCATCAGTGCCTTGGCAATTTCCCATCTCTGAGAATTTTCCATCCGTTGCAATGCGGAAGCCAGGTATAAGCGAACTACCGGCGAAGCATCACCGGCTGCCATTTGCCTAAATTTCCTGACAGCATCCTGTG
>CAZFFW010000210.1:0-9806 GCA_964518125.1 uncultured Porifericola sp. | reverse complement strand
GATATTGAAAACCGGGTGAAGAAAAATGAAGTGGATGCCTTCTTCCAGCATACCGTGACAGGTATAACCGAGCATGAGGTGTTGGTTCAGCATGTGGAAACCGGTGAGCAGCAGCGTATTCCTGCCGACTTTGTCTTTCTGATGGTGGGCTACCATCCTGATGCCAGATTTCTGCGCCGGGTTGGGGTGAAGCTCAACGGCGAAATGCTCATTCCGGAGATCAATCCTGATACCTACGAGAGCAATATCCCCGGCATTTACATGGGTGGCTCGGTGATCGGCGGCGAAGAAACAGCCAAGGTATTTATAGAGAACGGTAAGTTGCACGCCCAACCCATCATCGCTGACATCAAAGCCAAACTGGCGCAGGCCAATATGCCCGCTGCCAGGGCGAGTTCCTGATTAATATAGTGAATGTGGGCCTCAGGCTCATTAGATAGCTTTCTCTCGCGAGACGCGAGCGACCGTAACGTAAAGTTTGTGTCAGCCACTTGTCTATGGCGGGGCTGCCAGGGCGAGTGGCAACTATCCAAAGGGCCTCTTGCCCGATACGCCCATTTTTAGCACAATGCAAATATTCTCCCCAGTCGCCAGCATCTTGCTGGTGACCAATATCCTGAGAACTTCCAGCCCAATCAACGCAAATATTCCTGCTTAAAAGCCGTAGGATTGATGCCTGTGACCTTTTTGAATGTTCGGTTAAAATAGGACAGGCTTTCAAAACCACAGGCGTAGCAGGCTTCGGTCACATTGTTGTCCAGCAGCAGCAGCTTTTTGGCCTTATCAATCCGGTAGTTGTTGACAAATTCCGTAAATGTAAGCTTAGTCATTTTCTTGAAATAGCGGCAAAAGGCGGCATTGCTCAGGTTGCTCATCTCCGCAACTTCTGACACTTCAATCTTCTGCTGGTAATGCTGGTCAATGTAGCGGTAAATTGCCTGCAGCCGTTCCTGGTCCCGGCGGGTGTACTGGTTTTTGACCGGGCTTTGGTGCAGCAGTAGCTGGTCTTCTGCCTGAGACAACTGGTGTAAAATATTCAGCAGTTCCAGGAAGCGGGCAAAACTTTCCAGTTCCGGTAATTTTTTCATTCTCGGTACAATCTCCTTTAAGGTCTTTTCTCCGAAAGCAATTCCGTGTTGGGCTAACTCCAGCAGCGAATGGATTTGCAGCAATTCAGGCGTGTACTGTTGAGCGTCCCTCAGAAAGTCGGGCCGTATGTGTACCACCACTTCTTCGTAACTACCCTGCACGCCATAATCAAAATTAAGATGCGGAATATAAGAGCCGATCAGTACCAGGTCACGGCCCACGTAGCGCGACAGGTGCTGACCAACGTGCCGGTTGCCATTGGTACCTTCAATGAATACCAATTCGTACTCTGGATGAAAATGCCAGTAGAAAAAGTCTCTCAGGTCAGGGTTGACCATCAGGCTGATAGAGCTGTCATTGGGCGGTTGTATTTTCTCCAGTTCAGTTCGCATACGCTTAAGTTACACTGATTTACCCTTTTGATCTGAAAATAAGATGTAAAATATCAATATTATTCAAATTCTGGTCAATGCAGGGATAGAATTGCTCTATGAGATGGGGTACATTTGATAATAACTTTTTGGAAGCAGTAATCCTTATCTGAGGTATTGTTCCAGCTTCCCATTGAAAACTTCTAATTCCCAAAACCATGAAAGATAAGACTTTAGAAAGAGACAGCCCGAACAAAAACCACAAAGAAATTCCCGGTAACCCATCCACCGCTACCAGCAGTAAGCAGAAGCTCAACGACCGCTCTAACGGCATTCCCCTGCGTGTGTTGAGTGAGGAAGACTGGCAATTCTGGGTGGAGAATGGATACATCGTGATCCGCAATGCTGTGCCCCGCGAACAGGCTCAGCGTACTGCTGAGTTTCTCTGGGAGTTTGAAGAAAAAGACCCTAATGACGCATCTACCTGGTACACAGCACCCCGTGCCGAAATGCAGATGAAAGAACTGGCCGGCACCGGCATGGTAGAAGTATATAATACGCAGGCCCTCTGGGACAACCGGCAGGTGCAGCGGATTTATGATGCTTTCGTTGATATCTGGGGCACCGAAAAGCTGTGGGTGACCATTGACCGGGCCAACCTCAATTTCCCTATTCGCCCCGGCTATGCGTACAAAGGCTTTATCCACTGGGATTATGATCCTGAAACCCGTCCGCAGAATGTACAGGGTGTGCTGGCCCTAGCCGACCAGAACGACCCCGATATGGGTGGCTTCCAGTGTATACCATGGCTGTACCGTAACTACGACAGTTGGAAACTGACCCAGCCCGACGACCGCGACCATTTCCAGCCCGACGTCAGCGGATTGGAAGACAAGATTGTGAAGGTAAAACTCAATGCCGGAGACCTGCTGATCTTTAACAGCACTCAGCCTCACGGTATTCGCCCAAATAATTCAAAAGACAAAGTCCGTATTGCCCAGTATATCTCCATGATGCCGGCTGAGGAAGATAACGAAGAACTACGCCAGTGGCGCATCAGATCATGGAAGGAACGGATCGCGCCCAGCGGCTATGCTTTTCCCGGCGATCCCCGTAATTATGAGCAGCAGCAATATGAAACTGCTGAGTTAAACGAACTGGGCAAAAAGCTCCTGGGATTGGAAAGCTGGTAGACTGCACCGGCTGATGGGCAATGGTGTTCGGGACAATTGAGTAAATATTTTCAACTCAGGGAGTCGTGTTGTTTTGCAGCAGATCAGCCACTGCCTCGCCAAATCTACGCCCCAGCCTAAGTTGCCCGGCTGAAGAATAATGTACTTCATCGTCCCACTTTTCCAGATCATCGGTACTGATCAGCACAGTGCCGGTTATTTGCCTATTGATACTTTCCTGTGCTTTGCGCACTGTCTCCACAGCCGCATAGCGCGATTCAGGCGGGTTGACTATGCCGTAGATGACCGGCAGATCAGGTGTTTCGGTATCTTTTCGGATAGCGTTGATGAATGCTTCAAAATTTTGCTGGTAATCCTTACCAGCTTCGGGAATGCGGGCATCCCGCTCGCCCTGCATCCAGAGTAGTGCCAGCAGCTTGGTCTGGTAGCCGCTGCAGATGCTATCAGTGACTTTGAGCAGGTCCGCGTACATATTGCCAAAATGGGCATTGCCAGTAATTGCTGCTTTTTCAGGATCATAGTCGGGTGCCCAGTCCAGCAGGGAAGCCCCACCGATGGCGTATTTGATCAGCAGGAAGTTTTTATCAGGAAACTGCTCCGATAGCACCTCCGCAATACCAACCTCCGGGCCAAATGTATTGGTTTGCTGCTGCAGACTGGCCGATTTGCCAAAATTGAAGTATTTTATCTGAGGGGGTAATTTTGCATTGTCCAGATCAGCTACCCTTCCCACCCCTACCATGTTGGACTGCCCACCCATCAGTATGACATGATAAGTTTTTTGTTTGTCGGGTTTATTGGAATAGCGAAGGCTAGGGGCCGAGGTTTTGCAACTGACAAGTCCAACTGTCAGGGCCACAAATATTAGGAAGGCGATATTTCTCATAGTTGCTGAATTTCCGATTTTTTTGCCTAAAAAGAAAAGAGCACCCCAAAGAGGTGCTCTTCAAATAAAGCTTTTTACCGGGAGATCAGGATGCTGCTACCACCACGGTACGGAAAGGCGTGATGTCTATGAGCGGAATCTCTGCGCCGAAGCTTTCGTTGATGACCCGGATAATTTCATTGGCCAGCAGCGCATATCCTTTGGGATTGGGATGTACGCCATCGGTAGAGATAATTCCGTTAGGAGAAAAATCCGGACGCAGGTTTACACCGTCCACGATGATGCCCTGTACACCATCAGCAGCGGACTGGGCCGCAGGAGACAGACCGAGCAGCGCGGCCTGCTGCGCAGTAAGTCCGGCGATGTCAGCGAAGATCGTATTTACCTCCACCAAAGCCACTCTCCCCTGGGTTGCGGCCACCGTTTGGGCAATGATCGCATTGAAGGTAGCGATACGGGTGTTAAGGATAATCTGCTCATTCAGGGTCAGCACAAACTGGTTTCCTACCGGTACCTGTAAACCATATACTCCCTGGTCGGTGTTACTGCCCAGCAGGGGAGCTACGCTGAATAGTAGCAGGTCAGAGGGATTTGCCTGCCTGAGTTTGGGTAGCACTATCGGATCGCCTCCTTCGGGATTAGGCAGCACAATTTCGCTGAGGTCTTCATCCAGAATGACGACCGCATTCCCGGCTCCCGCGCTGAAAGAAATATTTCTGAGAGCAGCTTCGTCCTCTGTGATGGCACCAAACTGGGCCGCCGCCTGTATGCCTCCATTGTACTGGGCATAGCCCTGGTTCAGGGCGTTGGCATTGGCCTCGTCTAGAGGTATCGGATTGTAAGGTACTGCCCGGAAAAGGGGGAGCAGCGTGATAGACGGTATGGTCAAAGCCACACCTCTTGCTTCTGAATTGGCCGCCAGCATACCCTGTACTACTGCCCCATAAGCCTGTTGAAAGCTGGCAATACTGGTCAGCGTAGCTGGGTTAGTCTGTTGTGCGCCCGGATCTTCCTCTCCGTCGGGGGCGGCACCCCCGGCACTGGCCCAGGCCAGTACATCATTGCCACCCAGCCAGAGTGTAAAGAAGGTGCCTTGCGCCGCCGCCGCATCTCCCAGGATGGAAGCATCCGGGGCCGAAGCAAAACGGCCAAAGAAAGGATTAAACTGTCCATAGCCGGCAAAAAGGGCATCCAGTAGCCTTGCTCCTGGCACACCAAAATTATTGAGAGCGTTACGGTCACCGGTAAAAGGAGTGGGTAGTTCGCCCAGCGTAGGGGTAGGACCCGGAATACTCAGGTCCAGCAGAAACCTGCCGGCAATCTGCCCGCCGGGATTGCTCAGGTCGTTTACCACGATGTTAAAGCCATTGGTAGAATTGATATTGGGCTGATTGAAAGCGCCGATGTTAATACCTTCTACTGCATCAAGGTGATTAGCCAGGATGTTGGGAAAAGAATTTGCCTGACCGTTGTTGTAAAGGGCAGCATCCATCAATCCTGCAGTCAGGGAGTTGCCTACCGCGACATATTTGCTGAAGTTGACTGACCCGGGTGTACCGCTCAGGGTAGCCTCTCCCGGCAGGGGATTTTCCTCCAGGCGTTCCTGTATGAGTTCGTCTTCTGTGTCGCAGGCGGAAAAGACCAGCAGGGCGCTCAGCAGGAAGAAAAACGGTTTATATATTTTGTTCATCGCTATGCTTAGTTTAGAAATTCGTCAAAGGTGATTGAAACATAGTAAATGGCGCCCATACGGGGGTTTCCGAAAGAAGTGGTATACCTTTCGTTCAGGATATTGGAACCTCCCAGTTTAAGTATCGTCTTCAGGTCAGGAATTTTGTAGCTTAGCTGTGCATCCAGGGTTCCGAAGGCTGGGATTACGCCCACGCCAAAAGAAGATTCCCAGATAAAAGCTTCCTGCCATCTCCAGACCACATTGAAGCCAAGGTTATCTGTAAGCTTACGGTTGCTGAAGCGCAGGTTATAGCGCCATTCGGGCGTATTGTAAGCAGCGCGGAAGCCCTGCTCGCGCAGGTCTTCATCATCCAGCAACTGGTTGAAAGCCACATTGCCCCCGATGGTATAGCCTCCCTCCAGTGAGTAGTCGGCGGACAGGGCAAAACCATGGGCATCTACTCTCCCCGCTGCGTTTACGTCCACTCCGTAGCGTTGGGTGAAAGTAGTGCCACTCACAATTCCTTCGGGGTCTTCTTCTACATCGAAAGGAGGAAGCTGATTGGGTATGGCAGTCTGGGTAAAGTCAATTTCTGCTATAAAATCCCGGTAAGAGCTATAATAATAGTAAGCGTCTATCAGAAGCTTGTTGTTGATGAGCCCTTTGTAACCTACCTCATATGTGTTTACCTTCTCCGTGGTAAATTCATCAAATTCCCAGGGGTCAAGCAGCGCAATAGCCGCCTGAAGATCACCGGTTTCGGCAAATGCCTGCTGTGCCGCAGTGACGCTGGTAGAGGTATATACCTGGTTGCTGCTGAAATTATACCGGTCTATCAGCGCCTGATTACTACCGATCAGTCGGCGGGTCACTACGTCAAGGTCAATGAACTGATCCTGGGTAGTCGGTATCCTGAAGCCCCGCTGGAAAGAAGCCCGGAAGTTCTGGTTGGTAGGCGTACTGTACACACCCGAAATACGGGGAGAAAACTGGCCATCAAAGTATTCATTTTTATCGTAGCGTAGCGACCCGGTCAGTTCAAGCCGGTCGTCAATGAATTTTTTGGACATCTGGGCGTAGGCACCCCATTCGTTGATGTCAAACTCCTCCCCGTTGTCCTGCAGGGCAAAGAGTGTTCCGTCCGAAACCAGGTCGTAGCGACGGTAATTGGCTCCCACCACAATTTCGGCAAAATCAATCTCCTCACTGAAGTTGTACATGCCCTCAAAATGCGTCAGGCTGGTCCTGTCAAGGAATTGGGCACCTCCTTCAGAGATAGGCACCTGCCGCAGTGAGTCGTACAGTTCCTGAAAGC
This sequence comes from uncultured Porifericola sp., assembly GCA_964518125.1. GTDB lineage: Bacteria > Bacteroidota > Bacteroidia > Cytophagales > Cyclobacteriaceae > Catalinimonas. The sequence continues at coordinate 3,280 of CAZFFW010000210.1, read as the reverse complement.
GGCCATTATTCAGGTTCTGTTCTCTTATCGCATCGCTGGCATTTCTGGCCAGGCCGTGGGCACTTTCAATGTCGGCTCCCAGCAGGCGGGCACCGGCAAAGGTCTGTACGTAGGCCGGGATGGTCGTCTGCACGTTGATCAGGGTCGCCAGGGTATTGGCCGCGTAGGAGTCACCGGAATTTTCCTGGGTACGGTAGCCCCTCAGGTAGAAATTGTTGCTCCTTAGTTCGGCTTTGGCGGTCCAGATGGTGAAATCATCCAGTACAAAGCGGTCGTTGGCAGTATAGACAGTACTGCCAAAGCCCTGGTTGAACTGGGCCAGTGCCTCCAGGTTGTCGTTGATACGGTAGTGCAAAGCTGCGCCCAGCTTCAGGCTTTCGGTAGTATTGTCAATGATACTTCTTTCGGTATAGCCGGTAGGTGTAAAATTACCGCGGCTGTCCAGGGGAAGCAGGGCTTCTACTCCGGAACCAGCGCCCAGGGCACCTACATTGAGCAGTGGGTCACCGTAGACGTTTACGCCATCATAAGTACGGTTACCTGCCCTGTTATCAGGGTCAATATTTTCAGGGCTGAGTTCTACCAGCGGGTTTGCATCACGGTAATCTACGCCCCGGAAATCGGCCGCTTTCAGGTATTCGCCATTGATCTTAAAAGCGATTTTGTTATTGAAAGCTTTGGCATAACGTATTCCGTAGCTTTGGTAAAGAGAAGGATCATCGTCTTCACCATCTATATGGTTGACCCCCATTTTGACAGAGGCGCTAAGCCCCTGGTATTCAAAGGGATTTTTGCTGTTCATCAGGATAATACCATTGATAGCATTTGGGCCATAGAGCGCAGAGGCAGAGCCGGGAAGAAGCTCGACACTTTCCAGATCAAGTTCTGCGATACCTACAATATTTCCGACCGGAAAATTGAGTCCGGGAGCCTGGTTGTCAATGCCGTCAATGAGCTGAACGGTCCGGGTATTGCCATTGGCGCCAAAACCGCGAGGGTTGATAGATTTGAAGGTCAGGCTCTGGGCACTGACGTCAATGCCCTTCAGGTTTACGATCTGATCGTAGAAGCTGGGGGCCGCCGCTGATTGTATGTCTCGGATATCCATTTTTTCAATAGAAACCGGCGACTGCAGGATTGATTCCTCCATGCGTGAGGCCGAGATTACTACCTCCTGTCCCAGGATGGTCTGCTCGCTGAGTTGTACACTCAAATTACTGGTCTGGGCCTGGGTGATCTCAACTTCCTGTGCATTATAGCCAACGCTGGACACCACCAGGGTAAGCGGCGGTGTATCATTGACTGTCAGACTGAACTCACCGTCAAGGTTGGTTATGGTGCCTATTACCTTTCCTTTGACCAGAATATTGACTCCGACCAGAGGATCGCCACTGTCAGCATCCACTACAGTTCCGGAAATACTTGTCCCGGATTGGGCTTTAACACTGCTGAGGGGCGAAAAGAGGGTTATCACCAACAGTATTAACGAACATACGCTTTCTTTCATAGGGGTTAGTTATGTTAAATTTATAATCCAAGCTATAAATATCATCTAAATTTTAAAATTATTTAAATAATATTTTAGATGATGGAATAAAATTTACAATTACCAGTTTCCCCCAAAGCGCATGAGTAAGATATAGATACATGAAATTTTGTACTAAATTAGCAAATAATTCAATACTTTTTCTTAGGAGAAGTGCACAAATAAAAAAGGCAGAGGTTTTTCTCTGCCTTTCTGCTGCTAAATTTTGCTTAGCTCATCCTGTACAAAACGCATCAGCTTTCGGATGTAGCCGGTACTGAAGTCAAAGCGAATGTTAGCTGCTTCGTACACTTCGGGTATGGTACGGGTGTAGCCCAGTTTGAGTGCATTTTTATAGCCCTCCAGACCTTTCTGAGGATCTTCTTTGTAATTCATCCATACAGCGACTGCCCCTAACTGGGCAAAGCCGTACTCTATATAGTAGAAAGGTACCTCAAAAAGATGGAGTTGTTTCTGCCAGAGGTAAGTGCGTTCCTGCTCCAGCCCGCTCCAGTCAGTGAGGTTATCAGAGAAAGTGCCAAAGATTTCGTTCCAGGCCTTTTTACGTTCCTCTTCACTGTGGTTGGGATGCTCATAAATCCAGTGCTGGAATTTATCAATGGTGGCTACCCAGGGCAGGGTTTCGATGATTTGCTCCAGGTGCTGCCGTTTGGCACGTTTCAGCTCATCTTCATCGGCAAAGAATAAATCCCAGTAATCCATAGACATTAGCTCCATTGCCATAGAAGCCAGTTCAGCTACCTCCGAGGGTGTATGCTTGAAGCTGTTTAACTCCAGGTCGCGGGTGAGGAAGGAGTGCACCGCATGCCCTCCCTCATGCATGATCGTCACCATGTCGCGCAGGTTGGAGGTAGCGTTCATGAAGATGAAGGGGACGCCGGTTTCGGAGAGCGGGTAGTTGTAACCTCCCGGCGCTTTTCCTTTGCGGGACTCCAGGTCCAGGTGGCCCATGGCCTGCATGATGGCGATGCGCTCGCCCAGGTAGGGGTCCAGTTTGCTGAAGCACTGTATGGTTTTTTGCGTCAGCTCCTCGCCGCTGCTGAAGGGCTTTAGCGGAGGCTTTCCGCTGAGGTCTACTGCTTTATCCCATGGTCGGAGTTGTGCTACTCCCAGTGCTTCCTTTCGTTCTCTGGAAAGGTCATTCAGCATGGGTACCACCTCCTGGGCTACCGCTTCGTGGAAGTCAAAGCAGTCCTCTTTACTGTAGTCAAAACGGCCCATGGCAGCGAACATAAAGTCTCTATAATTCTCAAAACCGGCGTTTTTTCCCATTTTATCGCGGATACTGATCAGTTTGGAGAAGAGCGCATCCAGTGTTTCCTTGTCCTGTAGTCGGCGCTGGGTGATCTTGTGGTAGGCTTCTTCCCGCTCATTGCGGTCTACTGATTGTAGTAGATTGGCTGCCTGCTGCAGCGTCATTTCCTGCCCGTTGATCTCTACGCTCATCTCGCCGGAGATAGCACCAAAGTTTTGCGATTCCTGCTGCTCTTCAGTTTTGAGGGAAATATTCTCCTGACGGAAAATTCTGGCGTCCTTTTCCAGTTCGCGTATCATGATGGGATAGCCTTCCGCCTGTTTAAGTTCATCCAGGTAGGGTGAATCCAGCGCTTTCTTGTTGAGTTCGTTACTGACCGGCTCAATGTTGGGCTGTATCTGCGTGATAAATTCGTTGTAGCTTTCCCTGATTTCTTTATTGCCCGTATCACAGGTCATGCGGATGTAGCGCCAGGCCAG
>CAZFFW010000209.1:0-9933 GCA_964518125.1 uncultured Porifericola sp. | reverse complement strand
CGGGAAGTCACCCTATAGTCTGGACATCAGATACGGTGAGAAAACCTATCGTGTCAAAGGAAAGAAACATGGCAGCCTGGTTGACTGGCATTTTACTGATATTTCTGATCTGCTGGATGGAAATTCCTCCGGGCGCTCCGGGCATTTCAATTCAACAGAACCCGGGTTCTGTCATTTTGCCCATGCTGCTCCCGGAAGTGGTCAGTACCCACAGTGCCTGATTGCAAAAAATGAGCTAAACCTGAGGTTGGTTCTCGAAGAAAGCAATCAGTATATAGCGGTGTTTGATGAAGAATTGGTGCTTGCTTACTGCAACCGGCATTATGCACAGGCTGTCTATGATCATGAAGGTATATATCCCAGGGTAGGTGAGCCTGTTTTGGATAGGCTCAATGATGAGCAGCGTAAATACTGGCTGGGCTGGTTTGAGCGCGTAATGCAGGGAAATGAGGTTTCATTTGAGGCAGCTTACCGTGGTAATAAGGGAGAATTAATCTACCTTGACAACTATCTCAAACCTCTCTTAATTGATGGGTGCATACGGGGTATTATTCAGTTTACTACCAACATTACAGAGAAGAAGAAGCTGGACCAGCAGCTTGTTGAAACAGAAGAAAGGTTACGTATGGCCACCGAAGCAGCCCATATCGGAGTTTTTGACTGGCGCGAGAAAGAGCAGGAACTAATATGGGACCAAAGGCTGCAGGAAATGTTTTCCGGTGACCGGCATCATTTCACTGAAGAACTGAAAAACAGGGTTAATTGCCAGCAACATCAGGATTCTATTTCCTACGACAATCCTTATTTTAATTTTGAGTCAGTAATACCCGTCGATGGAGCATTCAAATACATAGAATCCTACGGCCGGATAGTGTACGACAAAAATGGTCAGGCTGAAAGAATTATCGGCATCAGCTTGGATTTCACCGACTACAGGCGTACAGAAGCTTTCTATCGCGAAAGTAAGATTAACCTCAGGGCGATTTTTGACAGCTCTACCAATGCACACTATCTGATTGATAAAAATTTTAAACTTCTCTCATTTAATAGAGTAGGCAGTGAGTTTATCAAAGATGTTTTTGGCATTCAACCCTCGGATGGAGATCATTTCCTGGATTATGTCCTTCCTGCCCAAAAGGAAGGGTTTACAAGCCAATTCAAAAAGGCATTTAAGGAAGAAAATATTCAAAGACTGATTGAGATTGATGTGCCCGGAAAAGGAATCCGTTGGTTTACCGCCAGGTTTAAGCCTGCCTACTATGAAGACAAAATAATCGGGGTGATATTTAGTGCGAATGATATCACCGAACAGGTGGCCGCAGAAAAAAAGAACCAGCGCCTGCTCAACATCATCTGCGACTCTCCCACTGAAGTTTATCTGATCAACCAACATGATTTTACGATAGAGTTTGTCAATGAGGAAGTGATCAGTAATGTACAGTGGCGGTCTGAACAACTTAAGCAGAAAAAATTCTATGACTTACAGCCTAAAATGGGAAGGGAAGGCTTCAGGCAAATCATGTACCGACTGGAAAAAAACCATCGAAGAAAGATTCAGTATAAAACCCAGCAGCTCAGACAAGATGGTAGCGAATATAGTGTGGAAGTTTACCTGCAGAGAGCCGGTGATGCCAGTGAAAGTAGCCTTCTGGCTTTTGTTGTCGATATCACTGAAACAGAAAAGATACAGAGTAACCTCAGAGATATAGAGCAGAACTATAAGTTGCTGATTGATAATATCCCGGGTTTTGTCACCCTCCTGGATGCATATGGTAACGTCTTATTTAAAAATCAACCCAACAGCGGACAGCTTACAGAACCTGGTATTCAGTTTGACTTTATTCTTGATGAATGCAGAGAGAAGGGTTTTAATCAGTCACTAAAACGTACCGTGAGTACGCAGCAGGTAGGGCAGTTTGAGTCTCAGATCTGTATTGATGCACAAACGATTTGGTTTGTACATCAACTGGTGCCGATCATCAAAGATAAATCAGTGAGTAATGTGATGATGATCAGCACCAATATTACTCCGCAGAAGAACCACGAGCTTCAGCTCAGGCACTCTATTGATGAAAAAGACGTACTCTTGAAAGAAATTCACCATCGTGTAAAAAACAACCTGCAAATCATATCAAGCATACTTTATTTAAAATCCAGCCAGTTGGATGATCCTCAGTCTCGCCAGGTGATGGAGGAGTGTAATCAGCGGATTCGCTCTATGCACATGATTCATGAGCAACTTCTCAGAGAGCAGGATTTGTCCAACATAGATTCCAGTATGTTTCTGGAAAAACTGATCACCCAGGTGTATCAGTCGTTTCGTCTACCAGAAAAAGAGATTGAACTGGAGTGCGATATTGCACAGATTCAAATTGGAGCCAATAAGGTAATGTCAATAGCCATGATCATTTATGAGTTACTTTCCAATGCTATGTTGCATGCCTTTACCGACCGGGAAAAAGGAATAGTCACGATCAAACTTGGTTCATCCCCTGCCTGCGTAAATCTGTGTGTATGTGATGATGGCAGAGGTATGCCCGCCAATGAAAACTGGCAAGACAGTCTGGGTATTCTGCTGGTAAAGACCTTTGCCGCTCAGATCAAGGCAAATCTGGAAATCAATTCCGGTAAGCAGGGTACTCACTTTTGCATACAGTTTAATGATTAGCCATGAACTCAAAAGAGAAATCTGTACTCATAGTAGAAGATGCCGCCATCGTTTCCGCCCATATCAAGCGGGTGGTAGAGTATCTGGGCTATGAAGTGATGGCCCAACTTACCTCCGGCGAGGATGCACTGGAGTACCTCCAGAATGAGCAGCCTGATATTATCCTGATGGACATTATGCTGGAGGGCCAGTTGGACGGCATTAATACAGTAGAGTTGATCAATGAGCACTATGGCATCCCGGTTATTTATCTGACAGCCTTTTCTAACGCCAATACCATCCACCGGGCAAAGCTTACGAACCCTTATGGCTACCTGATCAAACCTATCAATGAGCGTGACCTGGAAATTGCCCTGGAGATTGCCCTGCACAAACATAAGATTGAGCAGAAGTTGCAGGAGAATGAACACATGCTCCAGTCTATTATCAATGCCATAGGTGAGGCCATTATTACTACCGATCCTACCTGGAAAATTACGCTGATCAATGACGAGGCGGCCAACATTACCGGATGGCAAAAGGAAAAAGCGATAGGCAAAGTACTGACCGAGGTGGTACACCTGCAGGACGTCAAAAGTATGCATGTACTCAGTCTGCAGGAACTCATCAGCATCAGCGCGCCCTCCCGCTTCATGCTTACCAACCGTAGAGGTAAGCAGGTCTGGATAGGTGAAGGATCAGTTTACCCGGTGGAAGAAGAATTTGCCAGCTTTGGGAAGGTATTGGTTTTTAAAGACCTGACCCAAAAGATAAAGCGGGAAGAAGCGGAAGAAATCCAAAAGAAGCAAAGGCTGGCCAACCTGATAGAAGGACAGGAACTGGAGAGGAAAAGGATCGCCAAGGAACTGCATGACGGCCTGCTGCAGCAACTCAATGTAATCAAAATTAATACTGAATTTCTGCTCAGGGAAAAGCCACAGGATGATGCTTTGCTCAGGCTCAAAACCATGCTGGAAGAAACAGTGGTGGAAACCCGGCGCATCTCCGAAAACCTGGCTCCGCTCAGGCTCGATACCTTCGACCTGCCACTATGTATACGCTCCCTCTGCAATGAGTATCAGACAGGTGACGTTAGTCTTATCTTTCATGACACCGATTTTCCAAAGCAGCTGAGCCCGAGTATCAAAATGAACCTCTATCGCATCTGCCAGGAAGCCATCAGCAATGCCATCAGGCATGCGGCTCCCCGCCATGTTTATGTACAGCTATTGGGTATGGATGGATTTATCAGGCTGATCGTAGAAGATGATGGCAAAGGCTCGGCATCCTTACCGGAGTATACTAATGATGGCCTTCCCGGCCACAATGGAATCCAGAATATGATGGAGAGGGCCGAAATTATTGGCGGTAAGCTTTACCTTGACTCTGCTCTAAAACAGGGAACTTCAGTGACCATAGAAATACCATACAGTGAATATGCACCAGAATCTTAAAATTTGTATCGTAGATGACCATGCCCTGCTACGCAGTGGGATCAGGATGTCGCTTCATCACTATCCTCAGTTTGAGATCGTAGGTGAAGCCAGCAACGGAGAAGAGGCCCTAAGGCTGGCCGCACATTTTAAGCCTGACCTGATGATCCTGGATATTTCCATGCCCGAACCCAACGGACTGGAGGTATGCCGCGAACTTGCCAGATCACAGCCTGAGATAGACATTATTATCCTATCCATGTATTTACAGGAAGAATACATTAGCAAATCACTGGAATATGGTGTAAAAGGCTATGTAGCCAAAGATACGGTAACTACTGAGCTGGTGAGAGCGCTGGATATTGTAAGCCGGGGAGGTACCTACCTGAGCCCCAACGTCAACGAGGTGGTCATCAGGAAGTACCAGCGGAGCCTGGGCATGAGCCAGAAAGAGTTTTTCCTTACCCAGCGTGAGCGCGAGGTGCTCAGGCTGGTAGCCAGCGGTAAATCCAGCGCTGAGGTATCTGAAGAACTGTTTATCTCCCCACGAACGGTAGATACCCATCGGTCCAACATCATGAAAAAGCTTAAAGCCAGGAACTCAGTAGAGCTGGTTAATAAAGCCAAAGAAATGGGAGTGCTGTAAAAGGCACTTTTTTTTTGTCATTGACCGTCTACGCATATTTACGTAGAAGCCTGCCGGTAATTCCCTCCATATAATTTCAAGTTTTTCGCGATTGATGAGGTCATGTCTTTCTACGACCTTTATTGCGTGGAAAAAATTCCTGTTTCTCAAGCGTGCTGACTGCTTATTCTACTGGCAGCGTCGGAAGCAGAATAGCCACTTATCCAAATAAAACATAAAGCAATGCCAACAACCAGAGCATCTAAATCTAAAGATCAAACAAATACTGAAACCAATATGAAGTCAAATCACAAATCCACATCTAAGGAAGTAGACATGGTGCATGAGCCGGTCAATGAATACCAGCATGCATTGGGTAGTATTATGGCCACAGTAGAGTTTAATACCGATGGTAGTATCATTACGGCCAACGATTTGTTCCAGAGTCTGAGTGGCTATTCTATTAAAGATTTAAAATCTAAAGATTTTTCTCACCTGGCTGGCGATGATGTGGCCGAAAGTACTGAAAACAAGGCTTTATGGAGAAGACTGGTCAACGGAAATGCTGAACAGCTAGAACTGGAGATTTTCGGAAAAAAAGGTCAGAGCATATGGCTGGACGCGAATTTTGTTCCGGTAAGAGAAGGAGGGGGTAAGCCTACCAAAATAATCTGTTTCACCAAGGATATCAGCGACTTCAGGAACCTGCGTGAACATATACAGTCGCAGAATGAAGAGCTGAAAGCAACTGAGGAGGAACTGCGCCAGAATATGGAAGAAATGCAGGCCACCCAGGAAGCTATAGAAAAGATACAGCGTAAGCTGGAAGAAACCCTGGAGCAGGCTGTGGATGCGGTGATCACCATTAACAGCAACAAAGTGGTGGAATATATGAATAAGGCTGCCGTTGACCTGTTTGGTTTTGAAAAAGAAGAAGTTATAGGCCAGAACGTCAAAATGCTGGTGCCTATGGAGCACAGGGGCAATCATGATGGCTATGTAGATGCCAATATCAAGACCGGTGTAAATAAGGTACTGGGCATGGGCCGCGACCTGGAGATGAGCCGTAAAGATGGTTCCAAATTTTGGGGTAACCTTTCACTTAGCAAAGTAGAAATTGAGGGCGAATTGCAGTATACCGCTTTCATCAAAAATATTACCGAAAGCATAGATAAGACTGCACAGATGGAGCAGTACCAGCGTGAACTGCAGACTCGTATGGCCCAGATTGACACCGCCTGCCTGGTGTCTGAAACCGACAAAAAGGGCAATATTACTTTTGTAAACGATAAATTCTGTGAGGTAGCCCAGTATACCCGTGAAGAACTGATCGGCCAGCCGCAGAGCATCGTACGCCATCCAGATTCCCCCAAAGAACTTTTCAAGGAGATGTGGGCGACAATTGGTAAAGGCGGCATTTTCAGAGGTAGAATCAAGAACAAAGCGAAGGATGGCAGTGCCTACGTGGTAGATGCGATCATTGCCCCGGTAATTGGCCCGGATGGCAAACCCATCAAATATATCGGTGTGCGCTACGATATCACTGAGATGATCAACCAGGAAGAGGAGATCAAACAGGTGAAGACAAAGCTGGAAGCCACCCTTGAGCAGGCCGTGGATTCTGTCATCACCATCAATGGTGACAAAATTATCCAGTACATGAATAAAGCCGCTGAGAATATGTTTGGCTTTAGCCGCGAAGAAGTGATAGGCCAGAACGTAAAGGTACTGGTACCTATGGAACACCGGGCTGTACATGATAATTATGTGGATAGTAATATCAAAACGGGTGTTAACAAAGTGATTGGAAAAGGAAGGGACCTTGAAATGTCTCGCAAAGACGGGTCTAAATTCTGGGGTAATTTATCCCTGAGTAAAGTAGAGTCTGGAGGTGAACTGCAATTTACGGCATTTATCAAGGATATTACGGAGGAAAGATCGGTTCGTGAGGAAGCACAGTATATCCAATCAGCCGTAGATAATGGTTTTGCAGCCATTCAGTTCACTCCTGACGGAATCGCTATCAATTCCAACAATAACTTCAATCAGATTATGGGTTACTCTCATGATGAAGTTGTCGGTAAGCACCATCGGGTTTTTTGTGATTCAGCTTACACTAACTCCAGTGAATACAGCAACTTCTGGAGTGACCTGGCAAGAGGAGATATTAAATCAGGGGAATTTGAGCGAATCTCTAAAGACGGCAAAAGAATTTGGCTGACTGCCACTTATACACCTGTAAGGGATACAGAGGGCAAAGTGACAAAAGTTATTAAAATCTGTACTGATGTTACGGCTGTTAAATTACCTGTACTCAGGGTCAAAGAAATTATTTCAAATATGGCGGAGGGAGACCTTACCCGTAAGTTTGATATGGATGCCAATGGGTATGTAAAAGAGATGGGTGATGCCCTCAATGTTGCCATTGAAAATCTTAATTTAATACTCAGTACCATTGATGCAAATTCCAATGTCATAGCAGGTTCTTCAGGCATCATGCTCTCCAAGACGGAAGCAGTGAAGAATAACGCCAACGAAGTGGCTTCTGCCATCAGCCAGATGGCCAAAGGTGCCCAGGACCAGGCTTTGCGCATGGATGAATCTTCTAAACTGGTTGAGGGCGTGATGAAGTCGGCCAACAATATGTCTGACAAAGCCAACATTATCAATGCTACGGCTGAAAAAGGAAAAGAAAGCTGTGAAAACGGTCTCAAAATCATCAAGCGCCTCATTGACAGTATGACCGAAATCAAGGACTCCGCCCACCTGACTTCTACTTCTATAGATGTGCTTGTACAGAGAGCTGAAGAGATAGCCCGTACGCTGAATGTAATCACCGACATTGCTGCTCAGACCAACCTGCTGGCGCTCAACGCTGCTATTGAAGCTGCCCGTGCCGGTGATGCAGGTCGTGGGTTTGCGGTAGTAGCTGAGGAGATCCGCAAGCTGGCGGAAGATTCCCGCAGATCAGCAGTAGATATAGAAAAAATCATTGGAGATGTACAGAAAGATACTCAATCGGCAGGGAAAGCGATAGAGAATATGCAGGGTAATGTGAAACAGGGTAATACCGCTACCATTGAGGTACAGGATATTTTCTCTACGATCGCATCCAGCAGTGAGGAGACCTTCTCTTCTTCCAAGCAGATACAGAATGCCGCTGCCGAGCAGAAAGAATCCATCAACTCAGTCTTCAAGAATATTGAGCAGATCGTGGTGGTAACAGAGGAAACGGCCGCCGGTACACAGCAGGTGGCTTCCTCCTCGCAGGAACTCAACGCCAGTATGCTTGAAATTACCAGAGAAAGCACCAAGCTTTCCGACATAGCCACGGAACTGCAGGATGGTGTCAGGAAGTTCAAACTGATTAAAAGAGACTAAGCTATGGAGGAACAGATGGTGAAAACAGAAGCGCTGAAACAGCCGCAGAAAGACAAAAGTGTGGACCGCAAACAGCTGATCGTATTCAGGCAGGGCAATGAGCATTATGCCCTGCTGATTGATCAGATCAAAGAAGTAGTGATGACGCCGCATATCACTCGCCTTCCCCAGACCCCTTCTTACATCAAAGGAGTGGCCAATATCAGGGGAAACATCATTACCCTCTTTGACCTGGAAGAAAAGTTTGAGCTCAACAGCCGGGAGGAAGTAGTTTCTACTTCCAAAACCGGCAGCTACACCCTGGTGGTAGAAAATGACCAGCTCAAAATCGGCATACTCGTCAGAGAGGTGCCCGATACTTTATCGGTACCGGTGAGTGCTCTTGATGATACCCTTAATATCAGGCAGGAAGAAGATGAAGACAATTACATCAGAGGCATTGTCAAGCTTAACGATAAGCTCATCATCCTGATTGATATTCTCAAGGTGTTTTCTGAGCAGGACATGAAAATGGCCTCCGCCAGGGTATAAGCCAGGTAGGCAGTGTATGAAAAAGATTGTTTTGGGTATAGGTGAATTTTATGCCAGTAAGGAGTCCTGCGAATTGATTTGCCATGGACTGGGTTCCTGCATCGGGCTATTCCTCTTTGACCGTATACGAAAAATTGGCGGTGGCGCGCATATTCAGCTGCCTGAGTATACAGAACAGCAGCCTGATGGCAGGCACGCTGCTTTTGCCCTGGAGGCACTACTGGAACAGATGTATGGCCTTGGCTCTTTGCCTGGCTTTATCTCTGCCAAGATCACCGGTGGCTCATCTATGAGCAGTTATGGGTCATTTTCAGTAGGGGAGAGAAACCTCAGAAAAATAGAAGAGCTACTCAGGGAAAAGCAAATTTTTCTGGCCAAATGCGATACAGGTGGAGACTTTGCCCGCAAAGCAGTTTTTACAACACAGAACGGCAGACTTTGCATCTCAAAACCCCATGTTGAATTAATTCTGTAAGATATGAAGAAAGTACTGATCGTAGACGATTCCCGCTATATGCGGGTGCTTATCAGGGAAGCCCTGGAAAAAGGAGGCTACCAGGTTGTTGGAGAGGCAGCCACCGGTGAAGAAGCCATTGACCTGGCATTTGAGCTGGAACCCGATATCATCACCCTTGATAATATCCTTCCTGATATGGTAGGTGCAGACATTCTTAAAGTATTCAGGGAAGATGCTATCCAAACTAAGGTGATCCTGATCAGCGGAGTGGGGCAGGAGGAAGTAATCAATGAAGGTATGAGCCTGGGGGCGGTGGATTATGTGACAAAGCCCTTTACGTCCGAACAAATCATAGAGGTGCTCAAAAAGCAGGAGACCGCAAGCTAACACCCACTGTGGACGAAAAACTAAAGATATTGCTCGTAGATGACTCCAGCCTGATGAGGGTGATCATTTCTGATATCATCAGCAATGATACGGAAATGGTGCTGGTAGATACCGCCAATAACGGGAAAGAGGCTTACGAAAAGGCAAAATCCCTAGACCCCGATGTGGTAGTGCTGGATATGGTGATGAGTGAGTATGATGGGCTTTATGCGGTGAAACAGATTATAGAGAACCACCCAAAACCTATCGTATTATTGAGTAGCCTGGAGCGCAATGATCCTCAGATACTGGATGCCCTCAGCGCAGGTGCCTTTGATTTTGTAGATAAGCCCAAAGCAAAAGCGATATCGCAGCTACGCAGCGTTGACCAGAAATTGATCAGAACCATTCGTGCTGCTTCCAGGGCAAATATGCGAGTGCTTACTGACAAGGCCAGGCGAAGAGTACAGGAAAACCATACCTTTGCCACACG
>CAZFFW010000208.1:0-9940 GCA_964518125.1 uncultured Porifericola sp. | reverse complement strand
AAAGCGCAGGAAGGCAAAAACTACTACGCCATTGAACTACAAGGGCTCAGCCGGAAGCTTACGGCAAAGGAGTTGAAGCCTTTGGAAAATAAGCTTAAAAATGGAGAAGATAGTTTTCCTACCAAAGACCTGACTGATTTGAAATCCCTGCTTAAAATCCTGAAAACCAAAGCCGCCTGGGAAGGCATGATCAAAGCTTACCACTTTGATACCGCCCTTCGTGAAGAAATCCCTTTGAGTATCTGGAAGAAAATGGGAGGAGATACGTTGTAACATGGAGAAAGCTGCATCCCATACCAACCCTCAGTCATCCTCGGCCCGGATGATGCCCATAGCCCTCCAAGATGATGAAGCGCCAAAAATCAAGGCCTACTACAAATACGAGCTGGCCGAAATGTACCACGTCTGCACCAAAACTTTTTCTACCTGGATCCACATGTATTTCGATGAATTACAGCAGTTTGGTTATACGAAACACACCAAATTACTCCGTCCGGAGATTGTCAGGTTTTTATTTGAACGGTTGGGGGAGCCTTAGTTTACCTAAGAACTCACCCAGTGATGTGCTAAACCGCTGATCAATAAAAATGCTACTATATTCAAAATAAGACTGAGAACTATGATTTCCTACATCATGGAATGTTGCGATACCCGAAAGTGCTTCGGCTACGAAGCTACTCATCGTATTAGTTAGAAATCCATTCAATAAAAATTAGACAAGAGCACTAATATGCTCCTGCCAAAGTTAGATCTTCAATGAGTGCAGTAGGTGCGTCCCTCTTGACAGCACTGATTCCATTCTCCATACCTGATCGAGTCACATACATCTCACTACGACCAATGATTTCACCATTGATAGCCTTTAAGTTAAAATAGTATTGGCCATTGACAGATTGTCTTCGATCATACCTGCTATCATAGGGAGCATTGGATTTGACTGAAGCTATGCCATTCAGACACCCTTGTTTGGTTTTGTACCCCTCACCATTCAGGATAATCTCACCATTTTTTGCTCTTAACCGATAATAATATTCGCTGTTGGCCGAGCTTTTGAATACTTGAAATTTTGGATTTTGCATAATTTTTTGAATTTTAAAGTTAAGAATGCTTTCACCCATATACCAAAATCATTATAAACGCTTTTTGGTATAGCTTTATGAGACCCTAGTGAACTGGCAGGAATACGAAGACGAAACCACAGAAGATATCATCGAGTATATCAAAATGAAAGAAGATGATGGCTTTGAAGAAGCTGCACAAGCTGCCTTCCATGTGTTCTGTTTTCGTTTTGGTGAGGATCTGGTAAGAAAATGTGAGGTCATATGTAAAAATAATGGCCTTGATAAGCATGTGGCGGCCATGATATCACAGAGAACTTTTCACCGTTTTTGGAAATATCCTAAATATAACCATGAAAAATCAAGGGCAGCTGATTATGATACAGGTGTTAAATTTTATCTCTACAGAATTGCCCAAAGAGAACTGCTTAATTGGCGAAATGAGCAAAATTCTCCTTATACCGGTGAAGAAGAAATTGTTTGTGAAATGCCTGAGCCTGATTACAATAACTATGCTGTTGAAAAAAGGGGAGTTCTTAAAAAGCGGTATGAGATTGTTAAGAAGGCGCTTGATAGACTTTCCGAAAAACACCGAATTATATACTTAACTTATGAAGCGCATTTCGTAGAAGGGCATAACCTGCCTGGGCACTTGTTAAAAAGACTACGAGAAGAGCTTAATCTAACACAGAGCTCCGTCAGGTTTTACAGACATCAGGCAAATGAAAAAATAAAGGAGTACATAGAGATATATGGCTAAGGATAAGAAACATATCACTACCGATAATATTAATGAATGGCTTGGTTCTCTTGGCTTCCTCTTTCCAAGGGATCATCGTGAATTAGGTCGGTTTGATAAGCTGTATAAAGAATATGACCATGAGTTATCAGGAGATATACTCGATCCCAAGAAAATAATGGCAGGAGATTTTGAGAATATCCAGGTAGATGGGAGTGTGGAAGATCAAGGGACGACTCAAAACTGGAGGATGGCCGCCAGGAATTTCGAGAACATTCCGGAACATATTTTGAAGAAAATGAAGCGCAATCAAGACAATGGAGATACCGATTCAGAAGAAGAAACAAATTGAGCAGTTTACTGAATTCATTGTACGTGATTATTCAAATGGATATGTTACCGATCTCGAAAGTATAGCCCTTATAGAGGATATTCCTTGTTATTATGATCACTATGAAAAGTTCTTTGATGGCATGTTGCTATTTGATGGATCCAAATTCCACATTCATTTAAATATTGATCGTGGCAATGCACCTCAATCGAAGAGGAGCCGATTTACCTGGGCACATGAGCTTGGTCATTATTTTTTGGATGAACATCGTGAGGGCTTAAGGTCAGGCAAGTTCAAACCACATCCTTCTTTTACGAACCTGGTAAGAAATAATTTGATAGAAATAGAAGCCGATTATTTTGCTACCTGCCTTCTCATACCAGCCTATAAACTTAGAGACGCATCTCCTGGTAAGGGATTTTCATTTGAAACGGTTATCAATCTATCTGATACATTTCAAACTAGTATACTGGCCATGCTTATTCGTTTTGCCGAAGTTGGGTTTCATGAAATTTTTGTGGTAGTATCTAAAGATAATATCGTGAAGTGGTTTTTGAGAAGTTCAGACTTTCCCAAGTACCCCTTTCGATTCAAAGTAGGAAGCAAACTACCACCAACTACTGTTGCAGGCGAGTCTTTCACAAAGGAAGATGCCAAATATTCAGAAATTGAGACGGTATATATAGAGGATTGGTTTTTTGCAAAAAATGGAACCCGGGAATTAAACGAACAATGCCTTTATATGGATCAATACGGTTATGTCATTAGCCTGATTTGGTTTGATTAAGTTGAAATCAAAGTTAAACTAAGATTTGGCAAAAAATGTTTTTGCTGCCAAATCTTAGATTGTTTATCTTTGTGAAAAACGAAGAGAAGTATCGCCCAGTCTACACTTCATATTGATCAGTTAAAGAATTATTTTCAAACAAGCAAAAGCTTTAGCACTGCTGATATTGCTGCATTCTATCAAGAGATAGAAGGTGATATTAGTCGCTCAACCCTGGATTGGAGAATATATGCCCTAAAAGATCGGGGTGTACTGCATGCGGTAGCCAGGGGAATTTATTCTTTACAGGCCGGATTGACCTTTCAGCCCGACACCGGTTCACTGAAAAGGTTATTTAATCAGCTTACCAAAGAGTTTCCATATCTAAACCTCTGCACCTGGGATACCCGGTGGTTGAATGAATTTATGCACCACCAGCCCGGTCGATTTTACATTCTAATCGAGTCAGAAAAAGAAGCCACTGCATCAGTATTTTACTTTCTGCAAGAGAAAAAGAAACAGGTTTTTCTGAACCCTACCGATACCATACTGGAGCGATATGCCCAAGAGAAAGAGGTAATGATCGTAACTAATCTAATAACGGAAGCCCCGCTCCAAAAAATCAATCAGGTTACTACCGTTACCATGGAAAAAATGTTGGTAGATATTTTTTGTGACCCTGTGATTTTTGCTGCGCAGCAAGGTGAGGAAATGAGGGCCATTTTTGAAACTGCATTAAATAAATATACAGTAGAAGAAACGAAATTACTTCGGTATGCAGCCCGAAGGAACAAACGCCAAGAATTAGAAACCTATATTAAAAAACTAAGAAACGGCAAATAACTATATTATTTGCCAAATCATAGAAATGATCCACGTAGAATCGCTTACACTGGCTTGGATAGAAAAAACAGCTAAAACGAATAGAAATGCTGACAAGATTCTAGTGGAGAAAGTGATCAGGGCACTTTACCTGCTGGAACTATTGCAATTGAGTGGCCTACGTTTTCTTTTCAAAGGAGGCACATCCCTAATGCTGCTGACCCAGCAGACCAAACGCCTTTCCATAGATGTGGATATTATAGTACCGGAAAAGCCGGATGATTTGTCCTCACATTTAACTTATGTCATTGAGCAATCCGATTTTATCCGGCTTGAAAAGAACGTGAGGGGTGATAAAAACGACATTCAAAAGGCACATTACAAATTCTACTACCAACCCGTTACCAGTAGTCGGGCCAGTGAAGAATATATATTGTTGGATATTTTATTTGAAGCATCTCCTTATGCAACCTTCACTGCTCTTTATCCTATCCGATCAGATTTTATTCAGACAGATGCGGAAGGTATATTTACTGAGGTAACCATTCCAACACCGGAAGCCATTTTGGGCGACAAATTGACCGCATACGCACCCAACACCACGGGTGTGCCATATGGAAAGAACAAAGAAATTGAGATCATCAAGCAACTCTATGATATAGGCAATTTATTTGATCAGATAAAGGACTTAAAACCAGTAGCTGACGTATTCCAAACAATCGCTGGCTTAGAGCTAAAGTATCGTAAGCTTGCTGCAAACCCTCAAATAGTTTTGGAAGACATATGGGAAACCTCACTGCATATTGCTACCAGGGGCAAAGAAGGAAATGGTAATTTAGCTGAGCTTCAAAGAGGTATAAAGAATATCCGAACATTTATTTTTTCAGAACCTTTCCACATTGAAGCAGTAATGCTTCCAGCGGCCAAGGCGGCTTATCTCTCAGCCCTTTTACAGAAAAGCATCACAGCCTTTAAACGTTTTACAAACCCCAAAGAGATAGCAACCTGGCAAGTTGAACAGCCATTTAGCACTCGACTGAATAAACTAAAGAAAAGTAATCCAGAGGCATTTTTTTATTGGTACCATGCTACAAAATTATTAAAGGATAATGAATAGAAAGAAAGCATTAGATAGAATCGCAGAATTACTGGCGCGCTTCACGGTAGAAGTTAAAACGCTAAATAAAGGTGGTTTATACGATATTAATATTCATGCTGAAAATGTACTGGTTCCTATCATCAATACCGTGTTCGGTGTAAATGTGGTCAACGCCAATAAAAAAGAGAAAAATGCGGCTGCTATCGATTTGATAGATAGCAAAAATCGAATTTGTTTTCAGGTTACTTCCACAGCGGATTCTGAAAAGGTCAAACATACGTTAAGACAATTTGTAAAATATGGAAAAGAGAATCATTTTGACCTTTTGTTTATTTACATTATTTCTGAGAAACAGAAGTCCTATACCGGTAAAGGATTTGACGATATTATCAATGGAAAGATAGATTTCAATAAGGATGAGCATATCATTGACAACAATGACCTTTTTGAACAGATCAATTCCTCCTATTCCATTGAGAAAATTAACGTCCTAAAGGATCTACTTGAAAAAGAGTTCAGCGAAGAAAAAATTAAAAGTAGAGAGAAAAGTATTCATGAAGAAAAAAAGCTTGTCACAGAAAGAATATATTCTAATGTACTTCACCTTTCCTTCCCTGAGCGACTTTTTATAGCGGATGTTGATATTGATCGAGATGAAGTTATTAAAATGACTTGGGAGACAGAATTTAGGCTTAAAATGAATTCTTCCGCCAGAACAGTATTTAGACGGGCGCTCAGTGATTTAAATATGGGTTACTTCCGAGACTGGCACCTTTTCGGAAAAAAGCTTATTACTTTCAGGGATTTGAATAACAACCAAGAAGCTCTTCGCAATCTTATTGATGCAGGTACAATAGATTCTTTGTGCACCGAAGAGTTTTATAGCACTGACGAAAAACATCACTCGGCTTTCGCAGAGCTTCTAAAATTCAGCTTTCAGGAAAAATGTTTTTTAAAGGGTGTAAAATGGTTAGATAGTGATTATATATTTTATTATATGCCTTCCAGAAATCCTAAGAACAAGAACCGGAAGGTAACTTGGAAAAGCTCTAAACGTACTTCTACTCGATCTGTGGTAGCAGCTAAAGTGGGAGAGAAAAAGCAAGGAGTCATGTACTATAAACATTTAGCATTTCGCAATGTAATAAAATATCTCGATGAGAATTGGTGTGTAATAATTAATCCATCCTGGTATTTTACCTCTAATGGTTATGATAAAAGCCCTTTTCACACCAAAAATCTTCAGGGCATTAAGAGGCTAGAGAATAACACAGCCGTGAGAAATAGTGTAAACTTCATTGGCTATGATCTTAATAAATATAAGACCAAGTCAGATAGATACCTATTCCTCGAAGTTAGTTATCCGGAATGGGGAGAGATAACTTTTGAAACTTGATATGGAAATAAAACTGTTAGATGAGCCGATACTAGAATTTGGAAACGGAGAATCCATCTGTCCACGGGAAGGTGTCGAGAATTTTTCCCCTTATGATATCACGAGTGTTCGTCCTGAAAAAATAATTACTGGTATAATCGGGAAAAGTAGCAGTATTGAGATACTGATCAATTGGCTAGAGAAAGCAAAGACTACTATTATCGGAAAAGAAAGTAAACTTGATAAGTTATTCAGAAGCTTTAATGGCTTTAACCAAGAATCTAGTTTCAAATCCCAAATAGTTTATGATGATTCCTATTTACGAAAAATCAATAATTCTGACTTTGAATCACTTTTGAAGAAATGCACAGAAAAGTCAGTTCTTATTGCAGAGGTCGCTAAATTATTTCTTGCCGAAGTTAAGTTTTTGTCGAAGAACAAAAACCCCGATCTTATTATATGTGTACTACCAGAAGACTTGGTTAAAACACTTCTTTCCGTTGATTTAAAAAAGGAAGAGAGTGAAGAAGAGATAGAAGATAGCGAAGTAGAAACCAAATTGAGTAGTCTTTTAGAACATGACCTGAGGCGTCTGATGAAGGCAGAAGCCATGGAGTATAACATACCCATCCAGATTATTCGGGACCGAATCAAAAAACCGACATCTGATATGCAGGATGAGGCTACTATTGCTTGGAATCTTTTTACCGCTTTATATTACAAAGCATCCGGCACCCCATGGGCTATGAAAAAACCTAATAAATCCATTGTATGCTATGCGGGTATAAGTTTTTACAGAAGCAGGGACAGAAAAACCATACAGACCAGCTGCACACAGATTTTCAATGAGCATGGGAAAGGAGTAATTCTTAGAGGAGCTCCGGTTGAATTAAAAAAAGGAGACAGAGAACCACACCTTAAAGAAGATCAAGCCTATGAGCTCCTTAACAATTCATTGCGGGAGTATTATGACGCATTAAAAATCTATCCTCAAAGGCTGGTATTGCACAAAAGTTCAAATTTCAACGAAGCAGAAATAGAAGGTTTTAAAGCTGCTGCTTATAAAAATAACATTAGTGCCCTTGATTTGGTAACCATTATGCCAACACCTCTCAGGCTATACAGCACTAACAATTACCCCCCTTACAGAGGTACCTGGGCATCTTTTGACAATAATACTCATTTACTATATACCAAGGGTTTTGTTCCTTTTTACAACACCTATCCAGGGATGTATATTCCTAATCCTATAGAAGTTAGATTATTTAGTCATGATGAATCTCCTCAAATCATTTGTCAAGAGATACTTTCTTTAACAAAAATGAACTGGAATAATACCCAATTTGATAGGAAATTCCCTATCACCATAGAGTGCTCAAAAAAGGTGGGAGAAATTTTGAAATATCTTGATGAGAATCAAAAGCCTCAGCTGAAATACAGTTTTTATATGTGAAAACTATTGATCACGTTTAGCTGAGTTAAGTCTATTGTTGCTTTTAGTATCATGCCATGGTACCATTTTCAAATCCTTACTAAGGAAAAAGTCTCATATTCCGTTTCTCTTTTTTGCTAAAAACCACAGTTTTTAGAAATAAAACTGACTGCAAATACGAATCCCACCTCATCCCGAATCAAGCCGAAAGCAGTTTTCTCCTTTGTGCTATGATTGATAAAAAAAGGAATCATGGCAAAGAAGAAAACACGTAAAAAAAGATCATCATCCGGAAAAGCAGCCAATACCCAAAGGGTAACAATGATCAGCCGTCATGCCAAGCGCACTCGTAAACGAGGGGAGGCCTGGACGAAAGCGATCCAGCGAGCTACCCGTGAGTTGAAAAGGTCCGGTAAGCTTTAAGCTGGTAAGCTATGGAGGTGATTAAACACTTACATCCGCTAATGAGCCTGGAAAAACTTGATGGTATATTCTGGAAACTGGCAAATTATCACGGTTATAAGCTGGATGAGAATGCCATTTTATTCAAGGCCAATAACGATATACACAGGGTTGGCTCATACATTCATTATAAGCACCTTCACCTGGAATCGCTGTTTGATTGGCCATCAACTGATTCATACAGTCAGGTTAGCAAGCTGCCCGGTTATCCGTTCACGCTGGCCATGGGTTGGCCGCCATATCATGTGTATTTCCATCCGGATTATCCGCATTCGGATCAACTACCGGTGTTGGTAACCTTCATCTATCACACTTTGCAACTCTTACGTGTTGGAGGATTATTAATTATTCTGACCACACGAAATGAAGAAAACTGGCCAACCAAAGAACTAAATAAGATTGCCGAAAAGATTGATGAGTATAACCTTCCACCTGTTTTCGGTAACGCAGTGGAACACACTTTGATGGTCTTCAGGCGCAAAGCCACCGATGCGGTGCGCTATGAGCTCGATTCAATAAAAACAAAAAAATCATGACCAAAGCCCAACGAGAAGCAATCATCATCAAAGCCCTGAAATGTTACCAACAACATCTGACTGAAGAAATTAGCTTTCACAATGCTATTGGCCAGACCAATGCTATTCGCAAAGCACTTATTGACGAGTTGCACAAGACCGAAGTCGTGCTAGATCCTTTAGTAGCTGTAACTAAGAAGCCGATCGGCAGAAGGCGAAAAAAATGAGAGGTTACCATCGTGAAAGTCTTGAATTTTAAAGAGAATCTTTATCAAATCCTCTGTGGTGATGTACTCACCATGATGAAACGTATCCCAGACGCTTCTGTTGATTGTATCATCACCTCGCCACCCTATTGGCAAAAGCGGGATTATGGTTTTAAAGGACAGTGGGGTAACGAAAAAAACATTGACGAATACCTCAATCATCTGCAACAATTAATGACAGAATGCTACCGGGTGCTGAAAGATGAGGGAACGGTGTTTATCAACCTGGGCGACACCTATCACAATGCTTTCAAGTGGACGAGACAAAAGAAACGTCCTCAAACCATCAACAAAGGCAAAAACCGGGACTATCTGACTGAAAGAATCCAAAACCAGGGATTGCCGGAAAAATGCTTATCCATGATCCCCGCCCGGTTTGCGATCCAATGCGTGGAAGCGGGATGGGTACTGAGAAACGATATCATTTGGGCCAAGCCCAACAGCATGCCCGAAAGTGTAAAAGATCGTTTTGCCAATAAACACGAACACATCTTCTTCTTCACCAAAAGCCGGAAGTATTACTTTGATCTGGATGCCATCCGGGAGCAGTACCACCAAGCCAGTATTGAAAGAAATCAATACAAGCGATCAGCTTCAGATAATAAAATGATGGCTGTCAACCGGGAGATTCCACCCGGTGAGCATTTGCATCCGAAAGGCAAGAACCCTGGGGATGTATCGGATTTCTGGAAGATCAGCACCAAGGGCAACCGGGATAATCACTATGCTGGTTTTAATACGGAATTGGTGTACAAACCCATCCTGGCCGGTTGCCCGAAAGGGGGTGTGGTACTGGATCCGTTTTGCGGCCGGGGAACCACCGGTATTGCTGTAGTAACGTTGAACAGAAAGTTTATCGGAATAGATGGCAAGAAAGACTACTGTGAAATGGCCAGAACCAATATTGAGCAAACACTACAAGCAAAAACAGTGAAACAGGCGAAACTTGCCGGACTGGAATCTCCTCTGGACGGATTGGATTTTGTCAAAAAAACACCCATCACTTACTATGGAGGCAAACAACGGCTGGTGACCTTGATCCTATCTCTCATACCTAAACATAAACTCTATTGCG
>CAZFFW010000207.1:0-10085 GCA_964518125.1 uncultured Porifericola sp. | reverse complement strand
CTAAAAAAGCCATTCTTAGCTCAAAAATAAATTCGCTGGGTAGGTACGCTGCCCTTACAGGTGTGGCGGCTAATGGCTGTACAGCGATATACGATATAAGCAATAGAGATGATTCCAGGCATCACTTCTTTCCTGTGAGCAAAGAAATTCGCTTGTTTTAACAATTTTTTCTTAGAGCGTTTGAGGATTTGCTAATTATATGTACATTCATTTTGCGAATGAAACTTACAACAAATACTTAAGGGCTTTTTTTAAGATTTTCTTAACTAATACATGAAACGTCTCTTGCTTTCTATTCAACAACTTAAAACTTCTCATCATGAAAAAACTACTACTCATCATGTTAATGATGGTCGCTGGTATGTCCTGTGCGCTGGCGCAGCGGCAGGTTACCGGTACAGTGACCGACAATGAGGACGGATCTCCTCTGCCGGGTGTCAACGTACTGGTAAAGGGAACGACCACCGGAACCGTCACTGACATTGATGGCAACTACAGCATCAGTGTCCCCGGCGAAGATGCTATCCTCACCTACTCTTCCATCGGTTATGCCATACAGGAAGTTACGGTAGGTAACCGCAGTACCATCAACATCAACCTCTCACCCGATATCCAGGAACTTGGCGAAGTAGTCGTAACGGCCCTGGGTATGGAACGAAGTGCCAAGGCGCTTTCCTATTCGGTAGGTCAGATAGATGGCGAAAGTTTTCAGGAAGCCCGCGAACTCAATATTGCCAACTCTCTGGCCGGTAAGGTAGCCGGGGTAAACGTGAGCAATATAGCTTCCGGTCCGGCAGGTTCCAGCCGGGTTGTCATCCGGGGTAACGTATCGCTTACCGGTAATAACCAGCCGCTTTATGTGGTAGATGGTATTCCCATTGATAATTCCGGCTTTGGACAGGCAGGTATGTGGGGAGGCTCCGATGAAGGAGATGGTACCTCCAGTATCAACCCTGACGATATCGCGGAGATGACCGTGCTGAAGGGTGCCAATGCCGCGGCCCTCTACGGTTCCCGTGCCTCTAACGGTGTAATCCTGATCACGACCAAAAGCGGTAAGGCCCGCAAGGGTATCGGTGTGGATATCAATTCCAACTTTGTCTTTGAAGACATCATGAACCTGCTGGACCTCCAACAGGAATACGGACAGGGCAACCAGGGAAGGGCTCCGGCTGATGCCACAGAAGCTTTCAACGTGGGCACCAGTGTATGGGGCGGCCGGCTGGATGGCAGGCCAGTACACCAGTTCGATGGGGTGCAACGTCCTTATTCGTACGCTGGTGATAATTTTGACAGGTTTTACCGTATTGGTACTACCTGGACCAACAGTATTGGTTTCTCCGGTGGCAATGAAAACCAGAATTTCCGCCTCAATTATTCTAACCTGCAAAACGAGAGTATCATTCCTAATTCCGGCTACGATCGTAACAACTTATCCTTGTCTTATAATGGCAAATATGCTGATAAGCTGACGATCACTTCCAAGATCATGTACTCCAATGAGAATGCCCAAAACCGGCCACGTATCTCCGACTCTCCCGGTAACGCTCCCCAGGGCTTGCTCAGGCTGCCTCCCAACTATAATGTTGATGATCTGAGGGGAAATCCGGATAAGCTGGGCGCAGTGCCAGAAGGTTTTGTTCCGGGCGATAACAAGGCCCCCGGCGAAGAATTGCAGATTTCCAACGATCTCTGGAACCAGAACCCCTGGTGGGCCGCCTACCAGTTTGAAAATAGTGATATCCGGGACAGGATCATTACCTCAAACGTAGCGCGCTTTGATGTTACCGATTTCCTCTACGTACAGGGCCGCTTCGGAATGGACTGGTACACCCGTAGAGAAACGGACATCACTCCTTATGGTACCGGATACCAGCGTAGAGGTGGCATGACTGAAGCAGAGCAGCGGATCAGGGAGACCAACCTGGAAGGACTGATTGGTTTTGATGAAAACTTTGGCGATATCTCTATCAATGCTTTTGTGGGAGGAAACCGTATGCAGCGTTCTTTTGAGCAGCTCAGACTAAGCGGAAACAACTTTAATATCCCGTTTTTCAATACTTTTACCAACCTGGAAAATCAGAACCCGGGCTATGGCTTTAGCGAAAAGGGTATCAACTCTGTATTTGGATCGGCTACCATTGGCTACAAAGATTTTATCTATCTGACTGGTACCGCCCGTCAGGACTGGTTCTCTACACTGAACCCGGAAACCAATAGTATTCTTTATCCTTCCATTGGAGGTAGCTTTGTCTTTACCGAGTTGTTTGATATGTCGGGGAGCAGCTTCCTCTCTTACGGAAAGCTGCGCAGCTCATGGGCACAGGTAGGCGGTGATACCGATCCTTACCGACTATATCTGACCTACAGCCTGGGTCAGGGTCATAACGGAAACCCTACGGCATTTGTCTCCCAGAATAATATCCCGAACCGCTTCCTGGTACCTTTGACTTCTACTGAGTTTGAGATTGGTGCCGACCTGAAGTTCTTCAACAACCGTATCGGCCTGGACTTCACCTACTATCGTCAGGAGACCACCGATGATATCCTGAACGCTACTATCTCGGAAGCTTCTGGCTTTAGTGGTACTACCATCAACGTGGGTAGGATGCAAAACAGGGGTATTGAAGTCTTACTGAACGGTTCGCCTGTGCAAAGTAATAACTTCAACTGGGATGTGACCTTCAATTTCTCCATCAACAGAAACGAAGTGCTGGAGCTCTCCGATGGTATTACCAGCATACAGGTAGGCGAGCCGCGTACCAGGGTAGCTTTTATCAACCAGATCGTGGGCGAGCAGTTTAGTACCATTACCGGATTTACCCAGAAGATGATTGATGGGCAGCCGGTATTTGATCCGGATAGCGGACAGCCGATCCGTTCTGATGAGACATCTATCCTGGGCAATGGCGTACACAACTATGTGGGAGGTCTGACCAACAGCTTCAGCTGGAAAGGGATATACCTGGATTTCCTGATAGACTTTAAGGCCGGTGGTGATATCTATTCCGGTACCAATGCCCGCTTTGTAGGTGCAGGTATGCATAAAATGACCGTAGAGCCGACCAGCGGCCTGGGATTCGTGTCTGAAGGCAGAGAGTCGCTGACCGTTACCGGTGTAGACCCTGACGGGGAGGCTTTTACCAAGACGCTGGATGAAACCGAAATTCCCGGCTTCTGGGGTGCTTACAGCAGTCTATCTGACCGATTTATCTACGATGCTTCTTTTATCAAATTCCGCCAGCTGAGCCTGGGCTACAGCCTGCCAAGCAGCCTGTTGAGCAATACGCCTTTCAACCGGGTGAGTCTGTCATTTGTTGGTAGAAACCTCTTCCTGCTGTACAGCAACCTGGAGAATGTAGACCCTGAGTCCAACTACAGCAATGACAATGCGCAGGGCTTTGACTACTTTGGTGTGCCACAGACCCGCTCTTATGGATTTAACTTAAAAGTAGGCTTTTAATTAAAAATCTGAGAACAATGAAATACCTGAATATATTTTCTATCATATGCATCATCTGTATGATGCCGCTGGCCAGCTGCGACAATGACGCGCTGGTAGAGATGAACATAGATCCTAATGCTGCCAACGAACTGGACTGGAAATTCATGTTTACCCAGGGCCAGGTACAGGCGGCAGAGAACCGCTTTGTCAATGGGCGGGTACACCTCAACCTTGCTTCCGGGCTGATCCAGCATATGGCCACCCTGGAAGTAGGTGGTGAAAGAGGCAGCGGTGATAAGTACATGCGCCATCTGGACAGCTTCAATGCCTTTATGACTACCATTTACGAGAATTCGCTCAAAACCCTGTCAGAGGTGATCCGCCAGACCGGCCCGGAAGGCGCAAATCCCAGCTGGACCAATCTGCACCATATGGCACAGGTGATGTACATCATTCCTATGCACATCATGACCGATCTGCACGGAAATGTACCTTACAGTGAAGCTAACAGGGGTGTTGATGGAATTTTCTTCCCTAAGTATGATTCCCAGCAGTCTATTTACATGGATATGCTGGCCAAGCTGGAAACAGCGGCGGCTACCATCGGTACCGGACCTGACCAGGTAGGAGCGGCCGACAAGCTCTACGGAGGCGATTTTGACAAGTGGAAGAAGCTGGCCAATTCGCTGATGCTGCGCCTGGCCATGCGGATCTCCAATGTAGACCCCAGTACGGCGCAGTCTTATGTGCAGAAGGCTATCTCCGGCGGTGTAATGGAAAGTAATGAGGATATGGCCTGGATACAGATGGCTTCCGGCCCCAGCCAGTGGTTCAACCAGAACGGTATCTCCCGTGCTCTGATCCCCGATGACTGGGGAGCGCAGAATATGCTCAGCAAAACACTGGTAGACTTCCTGAAAGACCATGACGATCCCCGTCTGATGATCTACAGCGGTGGCATCGGTACATGGGGTGGCCCTTATAATACTGATCCTGCTGCGCAGAAGGGAATGCCCAATGGCTATGATACCGAGACCATTAAAGTCTTTGAGGGTGTGGCTACCGAGATCAACCGGGAGACTTTTTATTCAAGGCTCAACCCCGCTTTGCTCAATGTGGATGATCCTTTTATCTTCATGACCTATGCTGAGGTAGAATTCCTGCTGGCAGAGGCGGCTCTCAAAGGCTGGCACAATGGCAATGCTACTGCCCATTACAACAATGGGGTGAGGGCATCCATGCAGCAGTGGGATATCTTTGATCCTTCACTTACCGTGAGTGATGCCGAAGTAGATGCTTACCTGGCGGCTAATCCCTTTGATGGCACCGAGGAGATGATCGGTGAACAGCACTGGGCTGCCAGCTTTATGCAGTGGTACGAAGGCTACAGCAACTGGAGGAGAACCGGATATCCTGAACTGACACCGGTCAACTATCCGGGTAATGTCTCGGGAGGGCAGATATTCCGCAGAATTGAGTATTATTCGCAGGAAGTAGCCAACAACCCCAACCTGCAGGAGGGTGGTACGCTACCGGATAATGTCATGACCCGCGTCTGGTGGGATGTGCAATAAAAGCATGAAGGTTTAAAATACAGCATAGCGGTGCCGAAACTTTCGGTACCGCTATTTTTATTTCTCCCGCTTGCTACTGTAAAACCTTCCACTTGCTTTCTTTTATAAGTTATACTCAGTACATTTTAAGATATTTTGTGTACCAACAGACCAAAAATGTAGTGTCCAGGAACGTGATGTGTATTTGCTGTTGTATCTGTCTCACATTGATCATAAGCTGTAGCCAGAAAAAAACCACGCTGGCCTGGCAGCAGCCATTCTACCAGATAGGTTCCCAATCTTCGCCTAAAGCAGCAGACCTCAATACAGATGGTGTGCTGGACATTGTAATGGGCGCCGGTACAGCAGAAATGGGCTATGCCGAACAGGCGGTCATTGCCCTGGATGGCCGCACCGGCGTACTACTGTGGCAGCAGGAAGCTGATGCGCATATTGTCGGGTCTGCAGTCTTTTATGATATCACCGGAGATGGTACAAATGATGTGTTTATCGGCGGCAGAAAGCATCACCTGATGGCCCTGGATGGGAAAACCGGCGCAATAATCTGGAAGTACCGCTACCAGTTTGAAAATGATCCCCTGTTACAATTCGCCCGCTTCAATTTTTACAACAGTACGTTCGTACCTGATCAGAACGGAGACGGTCTGATGGACCTGCTGACCGTAAACGGTGGCAACTGGGACGCACAGCCCGGCGACAGCAGTGAGCGCTACCCGGGGGTTCTCATGCTGCTGGATGCTGTAAATGGCAGTATTATCGCAGCCGATACCATGCCCGATGGCAAAGAAACTTATATGTCGCCGCTCTGCTTTACCTCCCCGGAAAATGGTGAGCTACAGATCATCTTCGGAACGGGAGGCGAAACCATAGGCGGCAGCCTGTATCTGGCAACTCTCAGCGATCTGAAGGAACGACAATTGAAGCGGGCAAAGGTCATTGCCACAGAAACAAACCATGGTTTCATCGCTCCGCCGGTACTGGCCGATATCACCCGCGATGGCCATCCCGACATCATCGCTATGTCCCATGCCGGCCATGCCCTGGCAGTAGATGGCAGCTCGTTTCAGCCCGTCTGGGAACACCGCTTCAGTCACCTGGAATCCAGCAATAGCTTTGCTGTGGGCTATTTTAACGAGGACGATGTGCCGGACTTCTTCACGATCCTGAGTAAGGGCACCTGGCCGGATTACGCAACGGCCGTTCAGGTACTTCTTGATGGTGCCAGTGGGAACCTTATTTACCATGATTCCATTGGTTGTTTTAACCTGTCAAGTCCGGTAGCCTATGACCTGGACGATGACGGACTTGATGAAGCCATCTTCAGCATCAACGATTACGACTGTGGCCTGCAACTGACCGAAGACATTCGTTCGCCCGCCAGCATGCGCATGCAACTGCTGGTGCTGGACTTTCAGACAGGAAAACAGCAGCGCATTGACCAGGCAGAGGGCTATAAAAATATGTATTCAACCCCCTGGCTCGGTGACCTGGATGCTGATGGCTACCTGGATATTGTGTACCCGCAATACTACAATCCGGCTGATCTCTTCCAGTTTATGGGCATGACGGTCAAGCGGATCAGTACAGGAGTCAAGATGGGTATAGCCCCCCGATGGGGCGAATACATGGGCACAGAAAGCAAAGGAACATTTATGGAAGACGGAACTGCCCAATTATTCTGACAGAATATTTTGCTTATGATTTCTCTGAAAAAATACTTTTACTCAATTCTGGCAATCAGCCTGGTCTGGTCGGCCTGTACCAAGGAAACTACTGAACCAGCGGAGCAGACTGCCGAGTCAGCTATAGCGGGGCAGACCCACTTTCAACTGCTGGACGCTGCCGCTACAGGTGTGGATTTTGTAAACCAGGTGGAGGACCAGGAGGATTTTAATATCCTTACCTATCGCAACTTCTACAATGGCGGCGGCGTGGCCATCGGTGATATCAACAACGACAGCCTGCCTGATCTGTACTTTACATCCAATATGAGCGGCAACAAACTGTACCTCAATAAAGGAAACCTGCAGTTTGAAGACATTACTGAACAGGCCGGTGTAGCCGGGACCAGGGCCTGGAGTACGGGTGTTACCATGGCAGACGTCAACGGTGATGGCTGGCTGGATATTTATGTCAGTAATTCCGGGGATATCGCCGGAGATAATAAAGAAAATGAGCTATTTATCAACCGGGGTAACCTGACTTTCAGCGAAGAGGCTAAAAAGTATGGCCTCAATAACCAGGGCTACTCCACCCAGGCTGCCTTTTTTGACTATGACCTGGATGGTGATCTGGACTGCTACCTGCTGAACAACAGCTTCAAAGATCCCGGTAAAATTGAGCTTTTCACCAGCATGCGCGACCAGCCTGACGAAATGGGCGGTGATAAACTCTACCGCAACGACGGCGGTAAGTTTACGGATGTGAGCCAGCAGGCGGGTATTTACAGCAGTGCTATCGGCTTTGGACTGGGAGCAGTGATAGGCGATATCAACCAGGATATATACCCGGATATCTACATCAGCAACGACTTCTGGGAGCGGGACTACCTCTACATCAACCAGGGCGACGGTACCTTCTCCGAAGAACTGATTGACCGTATTGACTTCTGCTCCATATCCAGCATGGGCGGGGACATGGCGGATATCAACAATGATGGCCATCCGGAGATATTCACCACCGATATGCTGGCCGGGGATAATTACCGCCTCAAGGCTATGTCAGCTTTTGATCCCTACCATCTGGAAAATATGAAGTACCGGGCCAACTACCACTACCAGATCGGGCAGAACTGCCTGCACCTCAACAACGGCAGGGGCGACTTCCAGGAAGTGAGTATGCTCTCCGGTGTAGCGGCTACCGACTGGAGCTGGGGAGCGCTGATCTTTGACTTTGAAAATGACGGCCACAAAGACCTTTTCGTCAGTAATGGCCTGCAGCGTGACCTCATGTACATGGATTTCCGGGATTTTCTCTCAGATAATGGCGTATACCGTAAGATCGCCCTGAAAGAAGCGGTTGATTATCCGGCCATGATTTCTCAGATGCCCTCCAATCCCGTCAGGAATTTTGCTTTTCGCAATAATGGTAATCTTGGCTTTACCGATGATACTGATCAGCTGGGACTGGCACAGCCCTCTTTCAGCAATGGTGCTGCCTATGGCGACCTGGACAATGATGGCGACCTGGATCTGGTGATCAACAATGTAAATATGCCCGCCTTTATCTACCAGAATGAAGCCGAAAAAACACAGCACCACTACCTGAAGCTCAGGTTCAAAGGCTATGCTGAAAATCCTTTCGGCATAGGTGCGCAGGTGAAAATTACTACAGCAGCAGGTATACAGACACTGCAGAACTTCAATACCCGGGGCTTTGAGAGCAGTATTGAACCCCAGCTGATTTTTGGCCTGGGAAAAAAAGATAAAATAGAAAGCCTGCAGGTGATCTGGCCTGATAAGCAGCAGCAACTGCTGACCAATCTGTCTGCCGATCAGACCATTACGCTTGACCATTCCGAGGCAACTGCTGCGGCAGTCGTATCAGTGGCGGCTGAAGAAAGTCCGGCGGCCCTTATGTCGGAGATCAGTGGGCAAATTATCCAGGGTGATACCCGACACCAGGAAAACCGCTACAATGACTTCGACCATGAGATACTGCTCTGGAGGATGCTTTCTACCGAAGGTCCCAGAATCGTTAAAGGGGATGTTAATGGCGACACAAGAGAGGATTTTGTGCTGCTCGGCGCCAGAGACGATGAAGATAAGCTGTTTGTACAACAGGCAGATGGCACCTTTATGCGCCAGGATAGCGAGGGACTGGCAATGGCAAAATCCTTCGAAAGTAGCTGTGGCGCATTTATGGACGTGGACCAGGATGGGGACCAGGACCTGATACTGGGTTCAGGCGGAAATGAGTACCAGGACGGTGGGCAGCGCTTCATCCTCAGGTACTTTGAAAATGACGGTCGGGGCGGGCTGTTTCCCGTCAGCCGTAATGCCCCTCCGCTGGTAGGGAACTTCTCCTGCCTGGAAGCAGAAGACTTTAACGGCGATGGCAGCCCTGATGTATTCCTGGGTGGCAGGTGCGTCCCTGGTAACTATGGCTTGCCTCCCCGCAGTTTTCTGATGGCAAACCGTAGAGGTGAGTGGCTGGATGTGACCCCTGAGGCCCTGGCGGGTATCGGCATGGTCACCGATGCCACCTGGGCAGACGTAGACGGTGACCAGGATAAGGACCTGATCGTAGTGGGCGAATGGATGGGGGTATATATTTTTATCAACGACAAAGGAATTCTCAACAGCCATATAGAAGTAAGCGATAGCCAGGGCTGGTGGAACAGGGTAGAAGCTGCCGACCTGGACCAGGATGGTGACATAGATTTTGTGCTGGGCAACTGGGGGCTGAACAGTAAACTACAGGCCTCCCCCAAACGGCCGCTCAACCTTTATGTCAATGATTTTGACAACAATGGTAAGACTGAGTTTATCCTCAACTGGTATGCTCCGCTGGATAGCCAGTCCTATCCATTTGCCACCAAGGGAGAGCTGACCAGCCAACTGCCCCAGTTGCGCAAGCAGATACTGAAGTACGAGGACTATGCCAAACAGACCTACGAAACCCTTTTTTCCCCTGAACTCAGGCAGCAGTCTTTAGCATATCAGGCTACTTACCTGGAAAGTGCCGTTCTCTGGAATGAAGGCGGTAGCTTTCAGCTTGAAGCCCTGCCGGTAGAAGCACAGATTGCCCCGGTATTCGCTATCGCGGTGGATGATTTTAACAAAGATGGGCACCAGGATATCTGGCTGGGCGGTAATTTTTATGGCCTCAAGCCACAGGTAGGCCGCCATGATGCCAGCCGGGGAACGCTGCTGATGGGAAAGGGAAAGAGAGCTTTTGAAGCCCTTTCGCCTGCTGAGGCCGGTATATATGTGGAAGGTGAAGTAAGAGATGCCGTAACGATAGAGACCGTTAAAGGGCGCCTGATGCTGATTTCCCGGAACAATGAGGAGACGCTGATCTACCGAAAGAAGGACAAATCTCCATAAGGCTGTAAAATAAGTATC
>CAZFFW010000206.1:0-10093 GCA_964518125.1 uncultured Porifericola sp. | reverse complement strand
TTATTAAGTCACAAGGAAATTTACAGATAGTCTGAATAAGCAGCTGAATAGGATGAAAGGGCCAAAACTGTGGTGCGCAGGTTCCTGGATTTGGCAGTCCGAGATTTTTAGGCTCGTAAGGCTTATGCGCATTGAAAAAGACACGCGTTACGCTAAAGCTAAACGCGCGACAGGGGGGCTTATTGGCTAGAATTTATATCCCTAAGCTGTTCGTAGTACTCCAGTTCTGTAACTAACAGCCTATTTTGAACTATTATCAAATCCAAATACAGCTTTGCCATTGTAATGCTGCCTGTCCGAATTGACTCTTTCTGAAGTATAGGATATAAACAATTCTCTATTCTTTTCAGTGTTATGCGTTCAAGAGAACTGCTATCGTCTGGGGTTTTATTGGACAGTTCTTGCAACTTTTGGCTTAGTTTCTTTTCTAGCTCAAATTGCTTCAGCACCTTCTCAGTTACTACAGTGTCAAGACAGTTGATTAACTCTAGGGATTCAGGATCGTAGCCACCACTTTGATTAAGAAGACCTTCAGTAGTTTTATCGACTATGTCGTATAGGTCTATAATTCCCCTATTCAAATAGTTCGCCGGTTCGCTATCAATGTGATATTCCTCTATCACCTTCTTGAAGACAATACGATTGCTCTCCTCAAGTGAATGATAGTACTGTGTCGTTTGACAGAAATCTACAGTTTCTTCCTGTTTTCTAGCTTGATTGCAGGCTATAAAAGCAATTGCTATGCAAAGGGATACTATTAAATTAAAAACACTCATTATCTCTGTATTATTCTATGTTTCAAACTATCCTGTTTTGTAACCGGACTTTCTCTTCTTCTACCAAGCCCTCCACCTGGTGTCAAGACAGATCTTACACCGGGTGTTGCTTCTCTATCGAACTGAACGATCACCGAATCACCAGATGAAACAAAATCAGGATCGATAATATTTATCCAGGGCTTGACGAATGTATCATAGAGTTATTTGGCCCTTGATGATTCATTGGGGCTATTAAAACCAAGACTTGATACTGCAGGTTCTTCTACTATCTGTCCTCCACCTTCAGGTGCATTATCCGGTTGGTTACCCTCTTGTACTACTTCAATTCCATCTTCTAAATTAGTTTTTTCCTTTTTAGTAGGAACCTCCGCAGTCACTTCAACTTTATTAGGTGTAAAAGCTTCGACAAGCTTATCCATAGCATTACTAACATCGTTGATTGTACTTTCTATACTGCTCTTCAAAACATCAACCTCACGACCTATTTGTTGAAGGGCAACATATCCCGGACATTCCGGGCAATTGGTGTCCTCAGGCATCATCCCATCAGGATCAATAAATCGGATCGGATTATCAAAGGAATAATTGTAGGGAGAATTCCTACGCATCTGTTCTGCCAAAGGATCCACGACATGCCACCTTCCAATGCTAGGATCGTACATCCTGGCGCCGTAGTCATACCAGTTGAGGCCTAGTTCATCCTGGAGTTCCTTACCGTTGTAGAGGTATTTGTTGCTGAGATTTCGCTCTGGTTTCTGGTTATGCGTTAGCCCGAAGGGGGAGGAGTTCTGTTCCAGTGGGACAGATAGCTAGATCAGTCTTTGGAAGCAGCGATCCCGGGGAGAGAATAGTAATTATGAATGTAAGGTAGGCAGCTACTTTTTATAAACTTAAGCCGAAAATAATTTTTAAAGCGTCCTCTATTGGGCCGAGATATCGGCTTTCCAATACTCCCTGCTTATTATCAATTCTGGACACATCAACAGCTCTAAGTTGCTTTACATTGATATGACGATCTTTATCCAGTCCATTAGCTTTAGTGGGCCTGACATTAACTGCGAAGGGCCATTGTTTATGTCCGGTAAGAATGGGCGCTACTACGACTGTACGTGTGCCACGATTGACTATATCTGATTGCAGAATAACACATGGACGTTTTTTCTGGGTTTCAGCACCACGTGTTGGGTCAAGATCAATCCAGCGTATTTCTAGCTGCTTGAACATCATGAGTTAAGCCCATCTGAAAGCGTGGAATCCCATTCAGAGAGTTCTGCTTGATAGTCTGCATCTTCGGCTTCCTCTTGATTGGCCTTTAGAAGCTCTTCTTCCAGTATTCTTTGTTTCTCTCTTTTTAGTAGCTCATTAATATATGCGCTTTTATTAGTGCCGCTTACTTTGTTGAGGAAGTTATAAGCTTCTTCATCCAAAGAAAATGTTGCTCTTTCAGTCATATTAATAACTTTTAATAATACTAATTATTCATACTCAATAATATGACAAAAAGTTGCCTAAATCAATAGGTGTTTTGGAATAAAGGGAGAAGGTCTAACCGAATAATTTTTATTATGGTATAAAAAATAGAGGTCATCCAGCAGATGGATGAGGAGACCAAAACCGTGGTGCGTAGGTTCCTGGATTTAGCGCGCGAGGATCTTCAAGCTCGTAAAGTTATGTTTCTTGAAAAAGAAAAGGCACCAATTTGTAGTTGGTGCCTGAAATGCTATTCAAAAACATCCATAATCAATAAAGAATATTACGGTTGATTTTGTAAGGGAATGAAATAGGGCTGTTTCCCGGCGGGGACCGCGATGTCAATTAATTATGACAAAAACAAACAGCATAATGAACAGCCCTAGTCTACTTAACGCAATAACTGGCTTAAGGCCAAAGGAATTTATGGATTTATTGTACCATTTTGCACCAATAGTTGAAGAACACTATCGCCAATATGATATGAAAGGTCAACGGCGTAAGATGGTTTGTTATCAAGAAAGAAGCGACAGTAGTTTAAGTGGTTCAGTCAAAAAGTTATTTTTCATTTTAAGCTACATGAAAGCGGACGCCGCGGAGAATCCAAACCAAGCGTATCATGGATTGATGTTCTCTATGAGCCAGGGAAATCAGTTCCACTGCGGGTCAGTTTATGGGTAATACAGCTGTCGTTTTTACTTGAAGAAGCTTTAAATCAAATGAATAAATACCCAAACGTGAGAAGTAAGTTTTATAACTTCCTCTATGCTTACGTTGAGGTAGTCATGTTTATGGATGTGGCAGAACGCAGAATAGTGGACCTGCTACATTTGACTGGACACTAAGTTAAGCGCCAATCACTTAATTTTGCTGTCATGAAAAAAGAAAGACGACAATAAGACAAAGAATTTAAATTAATGGCTGTCCCCGAGGCCCGGTGGAGCTATGTCTATCAGGTAAACCCATAAGATTAGTAAAGTAGCTGATGAATTAGGTATTTGCACCGAACAAATAAGCCGTTGGAAAAGAGGCGGGGGCCGCCCCAGTATCAACAGAAAAAAGAAGGAAGTTTCTCAGGTAACGGCAAAGTAGCATTATCATCTGAGCAGGCAGAAATAGTTAGATTAAAGAGGCAATTACGAGAAGCAGAGATTGAACGTGAAGGCGGCCACCGTATCTTAAAAAGGCAGGGGCTGCCCCGCAGTGAGCATCTTCTCCAACTGTTCCACAGCGGGAACGATGGCAAATTTTTCATAGATTAAATACTAGTTTGTTCATCCTTAACTACTTTTATGATGCCTTTCATCATTCTCCAATGGCCTGGAAAAGAACAAATAAAAGGATAATCCCCAGGCTTTACGGGCGCTGTAAAATCCAGTTGAAAAGTTTTGCCAGCATTTACCAGTGGAGTAGCGAATAATACCTCAGGTATGCTTGGCACAAAGTTCCTTTCATAACCATCTTTCAAGCTTGCCATATCATCAGCCGCTTTTCCCACTTTCTCATTATTACCCGGCGTAATAATTACAACATTATGTGGCATATGATCTTGATTCTCAAAAATAAGAGATATTGACTTGCCCGCCGGAATTGTAATGGCATTTTTATCAAAAAGCATTTTTCCAGGGACGGCTGCCAGCTTAATAACTATTCCTTCATCTTCTGATCCAGAGGGAGGTACAGTACCTTTATGCTCCTGCTTAGCTTCTTCCAAGCTTTGTCTAAACTTACTTACGGCGGTTACTCCTGATAATGCCCTATAATCCTGCTGCGACAGGGCTCTATAGGAGTATGCATGCCATAAAGGGTCGTCTTTTACGAAATACTCTTCTGCATCCAATGTCTTTTGTGAAGCAAGCGGTTGGAGTAAACGGTTTGCTTTCTCGGGATCGTTTGCAAGAAAATCTTTATCTTTTTTAAACATTGCCACCCACACAGGTTTCAGGTGCTTGAATGATTCTTCGAAAGCATACGCTATATAATCGTCTATGGGAAGCTCGGTGGCAGCAAGCAAAGCTTTTACAGTAGCTTCAGACTCAAAATGGCTCAATGCTGCTATTGCCTCTAGTCTTACTCTGGGGGTAGTATCCTTAGACATGGTTATGAGCCTTTCCGCTGGGGCTTCAACCTGTTCACTCCAATAAAATAATGCCCGGGTGGCCGCTGCTCTTACATGATAATCGTTACTTTTTAGAAGTTCATCAAGCAGCTCTTCATTCGGATGATTGAACTGCTGGTAAACCCAAAGTCCTTCCAGCTTATGATACTCATGTTCGGGATCTTCAGGATTCAACTCTTTGAGCCATTTTTGGAGGGAAGTAATGGCCTGATTCTTAGGAAATTCCCTTAGCTGAATCCTTGCTCTATACCTAGTCCTATCTTCATAAACCTTAAGCTGGTCCAGGAGTTCGTTGATACCGAGCTGTGTAAGGTCAACGGACTTCAAAGCTTCTTTATGCTTATAAGTAATTCTCCAAATACGGCCGTGGGTATGGTCCCTTAGAGAGTCACGAAAGGCAACTTCTCCATGATTTATAATGGGATTGTACCAATCTAGTACATACAAGGCTCCGTCAGGTCCGAATTTAAGATCCACTGGCCTGAAATTAGGATCCTTTGATTGCAGCAGAGGTTCTGTTTCATGCGCTATAATACCGCTCCCATCCTCGGATAACTTATGCTGCTTTATGCCCTGAAATCCTATAAATGTATTAAAAAGGACATTACCCTGGGCACTCTCAGGAAATTGCCGACTTGAAATAATTTCCATACCGCAGGTTTTTGGCTTGACTTGTGTCGTAAGAAAATCTTTCATCGCCTTATGCTTAATGGGATAATTAATTGCAACGGTCATGGGCGGAGCAAAATAATTCATTCCCGTAGAAACATCCGCTATTAAATGGGTGCCGTCTTTGGTGAAAACATTTCCCCATGGATTGGCATAGGGATAAGAGATATAGGGATCTAATTTCATAGTTCGGGGTTCGTATCTCCATGTTGTTCCGTTTGCTCCTCTTTTAGGGCCATAGGGCGTTTCTATCTGGGAATGTAGAAAAGTACCATCATGCATATATAAGGCACCATCAGGCCCCCAAGTGTAATTGCTGATAGCGTGGTGGGCGTCTTCGGTCCCGAAACCACTAAGCAGGGTTTTCCTTAAATCGGCATGACCGTCTCCATCAGTATCTTTTAAAAAAACTAAATCGGGCGCTTGGGTCACATATGCTCCGCCGTCCCCCAGTTCAAAACCCAGAGGCAGATACAAACTGTCTGCAAATACGCTATGCTTATCGGCCCTTCCGTCATGATCTGTATCTTCTAAGATGACAATTTGATCATTTGGAAGATTACCAGGATAATAATGAGGGTAAGAAGGCATAGTAGCTACCCATAACCTTCCCTGCGGATCAAAAGTAAATGATACTGGGTTGGGAATGGGGAAATCTTTCTCTGAAGCAAATAATTCTATCTCATAACCTTCCTGCAGCATGAACTGTGACTTTTCCTCTTCAAGAGATTTCACTGCGTCTTTAAGCAGTTCATTTTCCTTTATGATGGTCCTTCTGATAATATTATTAACTTTTTTAATATTCGGCCCGCTTTCATCTTTAATACCCATCCAGATGGCAGTGTCGAGCCTCAGTACGAGTTTTTCAATTTTAGATAATTCAAACTGAAGAGACTTCCCTCCCGGCCATTCTCTTCGTCTGCCGTATATATATTCCCCGTTCACAGCTTTGTACTTGTAAAAGAAATGCTGGTTCTTTATCGCTATAGCTTTCCTTAAATTGCTAGAATGGGAGTCTACGCTCCATTCAGAAACCGGAAATTCCAGAGTGTTAGCCATTATTTCGCTTACTTCCCTATACCCCCTGTCATTCAGATGAATTCCATCAGTAGTTAGGGAATCAGAAGCATTCTCCATCAGTTCCTTGGTAGGTTCGTACAGATCAATAAAAGGAATGCCCAGGCCTTTAGCAACTTCTCGCATACCTTCGGTATACTGTTTCAGATTTTCATTATGAACAGTGGGATCCGGTAAGAACCCTCCCAGCTTTTCATGAGCAATCGGTGAAACCAGAATGATTTTGGGGCCAGAATGACCATTATACTCTTGCTGCTGTAAATGACTAAGATAATCTTCCATTTGCTGCTTAAAGCTTTCCAGCCTATCCGGCCCTTTAAACGATTCATTTAACCCAAAGCAGGCAAAAATAATATCGGCTTTATATAGCTGCAGATGCTCATCCAGGGTACCGAAATTGACGGGCCGCACTTGTAAATTTACTTCATCAGCACTCCATGCAAGATTTCTTACTGTAAGGTTACGATCAGGAAAACTTTTATACAGGAGTGTTTCAAAGTAATTGTGATCCTGAAGTGCTACAGCGAAAGTATTTCCCAGAAAAATTATACTACTGTTTTGCGGTGGATTGATGGTATACACCATATCTTTTTCCCCGCAGGAAAAAAGCAACGAAAGGAATACCGAAATGAAAAATTTTAATGAGTTTTTGTTCATTATAAAAACTTTTTTACTAACTAAGCTTTTGTTCAATATTTGGGTTTGTATCCAGGCTGTGTTGAAATATATCTAAATAAATGAACATAAGTATCAAGACTCATTTATATTAAACTCAAAACTGGTTTCAGTCTTCAAGACTGAAATCATGAATGAAGGCAAAGTCTGAGACTTTGCTTTATTTGGCCACTTCAGTTAGAAACTGAAGCGAGTATCTTGCTACGATAAATGATTTGAACTAATAGCGTCACCTTATTTAAGAATAATTAAGTAATCTAATGGCAAAATATTGCCATAGTACTTTTCAAAAGATCAAAACCAATCACATAATGTATTTTTTGAAGTACGATTAAAACAATTCAAGATGACATGTGATTCATTCATCCTACCGCGTCGGCCGCCGATAATTCCGTCACAGCCATGGTGGCCCGTTTGTGTACAGATACCCAATTTAAACAGTTAGCTTATTTGCCCCACGGTTTTTTATGCTCTCCTAAACGAATTGATTAATTTTTCAGTTTACTCATCAACCTAAGAAATTGGAACCAAGTGACAGAACCAGAAATAGATTTTAAGGAAACCTTTAATGCTTTACCTGGTAACTTTATTATTTTAAAGCCTGATGCTCCTGTGTATACCATCCTGGCACTTAGTGATGAGCAGTTGCAAATTACCGGCAGAGAAAGAAAAGAGATAGTGGGTAAAGGTATTTTTGAGATTTACCCTGCAAAAGGAGAGGCGCATACTGGATCAGGCCCATTAGCACTCAGAAATTCGCTCCAGTATGTACTAAATTACTTGACTAAGGATTCAATGCCCATGGTGCGCTATGATGTGCAAACTGAATCCGGCAAATTTGAGGAACGTTACTGGTCAGTCAGCAACAAACCAGTACTGGACAGAGAGGGGCAAATTGCCTACATTATCCATTCCGCTACAGACATAACGGATAAGGTAAAATCCCTGACAGGAGAGTTGCAAAAAGCCCGAACACAATTAGCGTCTGAGCGAAACCATTTGCAAGCAATACTCGATCAGGCTCCTGTAGCCATGTGTCTGTTTGTCGGCGATGACCTGAAGGTAGTTTCAGCCAATCAACTTATGTGTGAGATATGGGGTCGTTCTGCCGAGCAGGTGTTAAACCAACCCTTGCTGGAAGGCTTGCCCGAGCTTCAGGGGCAAGGCTTTGATGAACTGCTTCGGCAGGTGTTATATACTGGAGAGCCAGTCACTGGTAAGGAGGTAGCAGCCCAGATGACTCGCAATGGGAACTTAGAGACAACCTACTATAATTTTGTCTATCAGCCATTGTATGATGAGCAGGGAACCATCCTCGGGGTAGTGGATGTAGCCATGGAAGTGACCGAACTGGTATTGGCACGTAAGGCTGTAGAAGAAAGAGAAAAAGCACTGCAAAGCTTGAACCAGCAATTGGAAAAGAGAGTCAGGGAGCGCACAAAACAGCTAGAAATAGCTCATCAGAAAGCGGAATTGCAGTGGAAAGAGCTATTTAATTTGTTTGAACAGGCGCCCGTGGCAATTGCCGTTTTCAATGGACCAGACTATGTGATAGACCTTGCCAACCAGAAAGTGTGTGCTTTGTGGGGACGGACGCAGCAACAGGCATTGAATACCCCTTTATTTGAGCTACTTCCGGAAGCTGCCGGCCAGGGTTTTGAAGAACTATTAGACCATGTAATGGCCACCGGTGAACCTTATTTGGCTAACGAGCTACCCTCTCAGATCAACCGACACGATAGACAGGATACAGTCTACTGGAACTTTGTTTATTATCCCTTTAGAGATGATCAGCAAGAGATCAAAGGCGTAACAGTGGTAGCGAACGAAGTGACTGAGCAGGTAGTAGCCAGGAAGAAAATAGTGGAAAGCCAGAAAGAACTCAGGCGCTTTAAGTTCATGGCCGACCAGGCTCAGGATGCCTTTGTGCTGATTAGAAAGGACTGGACTTTTGCCTACCTGAATAAAAATGCGCTGGAGTCATGGGGTTACTCAGAAGAAGAAGCCCAACATTTGCGGCTAGCTGATATAGAACCTACTTTTCAGGAAGAGCCGTTTGCTCTGATATTTGAAAAGGCACAAAAGGAAAGTATCCCTCCAGCTGAAACCTGGCATAAACGAAAAGGTGGAGAACTGTTCCCCGTAGATGTGAATGCTGTTGGATTGGAGTTGGATGGCGAACCTTATGTTTTTGCCATCGCGCGGGATATTAGTGAACGCAAGAAAGTAGAAGAAACATTACGGTTAAAAAATGAGGAACTGGTCCATATAAACAACGACATGGATAATTTTATCTACACTGCCTCCCACGACCTGAGAACGCCAATTACCAATATTGAAGGTCTTATCATGATTTTGCAGGATAATTTGCCTACTGAAGCCCTGGGTGTAAAACTAGTTCAACAAACAATAGAGCTGATGCAAGAGTCAGTAACTAGATTTAAAAAGACCATTACCAGTCTCAGCGATGTGGTTAAACTGCAGAAAGAATACCAAGGAGATGTTGTTTTAGTCAATCTTGAAGCAGTGATACAGGAAGTGCAACTAGACTTGCAGCCAATGATTCAGGAATCTGGTGCAACGCTGGAAGTAGATCTTATAGACTGTACATTCATTCGCTTTTCAGAAAAAAATCTACGTTCGGTAGTTTATAACCTGATTTCAAACGCTATTAAATATCGTTCTCCAGAACGCTTGCCTAAAATCCACATTCGTTGCGAAAGGAGCGGTGAATATCAGATATTGACAGTAAAGGATAATGGTATTGGTATGAGAAAGAATAGTCTGGACCAACTCTTCAACATGTTTAAACGTTTTCACACCCAAGTGGAAGGTACTGGTATAGGCCTGTACATGGTCAAGAAATTAGTTGTAAATGCCGGTGGCCTTATTAAAGTAGAAAGTAAAGAGGGTGAGGGAACCACTTTCCGTGTATATTTTCCTTCATAAGATTTATCCGCTCCCAAACTGTTGGATCCATCTACACAAACGGGCCACCCTGGCTGGGTGAAATTCTCGGCGGCCGACGCCTTTAGGTAGAAAAAGATTAGTTTGCTGGTTATCTTCAAGTGGCCCAAGAGATACAATTTTTCATTGAGGAGGA
Organism: uncultured Porifericola sp.; assembly: GCA_964518125.1. Taxonomy (GTDB): domain Bacteria; phylum Bacteroidota; class Bacteroidia; order Cytophagales; family Cyclobacteriaceae; genus Catalinimonas. The sequence goes on along the minus strand of CAZFFW010000206.1, from coordinate 201 downwards.
GGTTATTTTACCACCATATGGCTTGCCATACCTTAAAGTCAAAAAGAAATTTTTTCACCCAGACAACCGATCGCAAAAACAGTGGGTTCTGTAGTTGAAAGACAAAATAGTGAAAGAACTCATCTTGAACGAAAAGCTAACTACTTGAAAAACAGTAGGATAAATTTCTTACTTTGAAAGGGGTTTTTGGCCACTATGGAA
>CAZFFW010000205.1:0-10164 GCA_964518125.1 uncultured Porifericola sp. | reverse complement strand
AGAATCCGCAGGTGAGAATGCTGAAAGAGAAGCTGGGGCTGGACCCGGATTATTAGAATAATCAGGTGTTATCCTACATTTTGGCAGTTGAGGTATTAGGATCAGCAGTACCTTTAGGGTTTGCTTCACAAGTGAGTAGCAGACCATTTCTCAAAACCCATAAGAAAAGCCCACATTGATAGCATTTTGTACCTGCAGCGCCGGGCCTATAGAGCCGTCATCGCGCTCTACGCTGATGTCATCGTCATAGATCATCTGCAGGGAAATGTTGGAAACGATGTATTTCGTGACCCTCATCACCAGCAGTGACTCCAGGTTGAAATCCACGTTCTGAAACTCCTCATAGCCGGCAAATAGATTAAGATTAGAGGTGAACACTACATTTTCCAGTACTTTTCGCCTGATGCCCAGGGTAAGGCTGGAACCCGCCTCTGCTCTTACATTTTTTCCTTCTGTGTTAAAAAGATCATTCCGCGCCAACTGCTCATCCAGCACAAAGGTGAATTTACCGGAAAAAGGGGAGACTGAGATGGCAAAAAAATTACCATCTTTTTTATCCGGCTTCACGATATTATCAGTAAGTTTTCTTTTTACAGGAGAATAGGTAAGTCCCAGAGAGGCTATCAGAAACCCGGGGGCCATAAACCTGGACACCAGCTTATCGTCACGCACGCTGTCGTTTACCTGCACCGAACGAAAGCCCTGTGCCAGTTGGCTTCTAAAGTCGGCAAGGCCAGATAGGTAGATATTCTGCGAAAGCTTACGCCCGAAACGCGATGTATAGATGAGGTTATCTTTGGTTTTGGTAAAGCTGGCATTTTCGCTGCTCCCAATCCGACTGATGCCGTAACTGATTTCCAGGTTATTTTCCCAGCGTATTTTGGTAGTATCGTCATAGGACCAGAATCCACTCACTACACCGCCGATAGCGACGGTACTCTGGCCTCCTCCGGCCCAGTTGCTAAGCCCCACCTGCTGAAAGGTAGCATTGAACTCGCCCCCGCTTTCCCAGAAGGTTTCTTCTTCCGCTTCAGCGGTATCGTTCTGGGCCAGGCTTATAAGGGGCATAAGGATTACTGTGACAAACAGTAAGGCAATTTGTCTCATGAACAAGGTAGATAGATTAGGAAGATGGGGCAAAAATATCATTTCTGCCGAAAGCAAAAAAAAATGAATGGGGAGTCTATAAATTTCTGATCTCGTCCAATGCCAGTTGGGTAAGCGGCTTGGTTACGTACTTGATCACGTGCTCATTGTTGATGAGGCGGTTGATATCGCGCTGGTTATCAGAACTGGAGAGGATTACCACTTTACATTTATTCTGGATGGCCTGGGGAAGGTTTTCAAATTCGTACAGGAACATAAAACCGTCTACGATCGGCATATTTATGTCCAGAAAAATAAGGTCAGGCAGCTTTTCAGGTTTATCCTGGTATTGCTGCAGGTAATCCAAAGCTCCCTGTCCACTGTTTTGGGCCTCCACTTGTCGGGCAAACTGTGTAAGCTCAATGATACGCTTGCTGATAAAGTTATCAGTATCATTGTCGTCTATGAGCATTACTAAATCTATCATCTCTCTCCTTCAGAAAATACGGTCAATGGCATGCGCTGGGAATACACAATTAAGTAGCGAAGATTCAAACAATAAGCAGAAAATAAAAATGCTAGTAGGGACAATCTGAAAAGAGGTAATATTTAACGGAAAACTATATCAGGGATGCTTCCTGATCGTGAGCTTTTCGCCAACGCTTACGTTAAAATCTTCTTTGTTGTTCCACTCCATCAGTTCCTTGATGGTGACCTCATACTGCCGGGCAACTTTGTACATGGTTTCTCCGGACTGTACCTCATGGACCAGCGTCTTTTCGCCATACGCTTCGCTTTTTCCGGACTGCATGTCCTGCCCTTCTGCTGCAGCAGGGCTGAGCCGCAGCTTTTGTCCCACTGCGAGAGGGATTTCCCAGGAAATATCATTATAACTGGTCAGCTGCGGGATAGTGAGGTCATACTGCCGGGCAATGCTGTAGAGGGTTTCGCCGGCCTGGACAGTATGGGAATCCACAGCCTCTTTTTTGCCAGCCTTAACCGTGCTGCTGATGACCGGCACCAGGGGTTTATCTGCCTCCTGCTGTTGGGTTTCCGGGAACGCAACCGGCTTTTCTGTTGCTGTTTCTGTTGGTTTTACCTCAGTTACTATCGTTGCTTCTGGTTGCTCCTGGCGAGCAGGCCGGGTGTCAGGAGAAGGGGCAGGCTGTTGCCGGGACTCTGGCTCTGCCCGCTCCGCAGGTTCTGGGATAACGGTTTCCTGCTTTGCAGCGGATTCAGGATAACCTTTTGGAGGAGTACTTTGTACCGGCTTCCGGCTGGCTACCGTATTGGAAGCAGGGCGTGCATCAGGTACCGGACGATACTCTACCGGAATATGTGGCGGGCGGATAAAGCGTAGCCAAAGCACCTGCCCTGGCTTGACAGGCTCTTCCTTCCGCATGCGGTTGTTGCGAAGCAGCTTATTGAGTCTGATACCAAAACGCTGGGAAATAGTCCAGAGGTTTTCACCCGGCTCTACCACATGGTAGTGCGTTTGCGCCTTGCTGCGCTTACGCTTCAGGTAAACCGCTACGCCGGCAGAAACCTCTGCCTGTCGGCTGGTGAGGTCGTTGAGCTTCACCAGGCGGGAAGGGGAAACGCCCGTCTGCTGGCTGATGGCCCTCACGTTATCGTTTGCAGCAGCCACTACCCCTGGAATGCCATTGATCAAGGTAACTTTTTTACCCCAGCGGGTAGTCTGTTGTATAAGAGGAAAGCGGCGGGTATCCTCTACCGATACGTATGTGTCCTTATCCGAGGTGGCGAAGTTCACTTCTGCTGGTTCCGGGTCAGGCTGGGGTCTGTCAGGACGCTGCGCCAGGATTGGTTCAGTGCGACGGCCGCTGTAGTCAGGAATGATCACATAGTAGCGCTTGTCATCAGGAATGCGGTTTCTGCGCACCCACTTGTTATAAGGTTCCAGGTCTGTTTCCTGCAGATCAAATTCGCGGGCTACCTGAGCCAGCGTTTTGCCATTGCCCTCGGTATAGGTAAAAAGCAGCATCTCGGGCCGCGGGTTTTTGCCTACTGCCTGTTCGAAGGCGATTTTATGTGCCAGGAACTTGATCACATACCAGTGGGTATTGCCGTCGAGCCTCATCTCGCGCTTACTGTAGTACTTTTTGTCGGCTATTTTCAGCGCGCCGCCGGGCCCGGCATAATAGGCCAGCAAGGCATAAAGCCAGTTATCAAAATAAGTATTATTATTCTTGAAGTATCGGGCAGCTCCGCGGGTAGCTGTGATGATATTCATCCGTTCGTCTACCTCATTGTTGATCGTGAGCCCTACTTCCCGCCCGGTAGGCGCCTTAAACTGCCAGTAACCTACGGCATTGGAAGACGAAACGGCATCGCCTACCAGGGCGCTTTCCTGTATCACCAGGTATTTAATATCGTCCGGTACGTTTTCTTCTCGAAGAACCTGCTCAATCAGCGGCAGGTAGGAGTCTACCTTATTTACCTTGGCAGTAAAGTACTTTTCGTGCCTTAACAGCGCATCCACATCCGTCTGTATTTTTTTGCGTGCTTCTGGCGTAAGATCCAGCCGAATATCGGCAAAGTGTATCCGGGAAGGGACCTCTACCTTATGCTGTGCCTGTAATCCGGCAAAAGTAAAAAGGAATGTAAAAATCAGGAAAGCAGTCTTACGCATGCATCAAAGTTTTCGGGCAATCATCAATCCGTCTCTTATTGGGAACAGAACGTTCTCTACGCGCTCATCATTATGCACATAGTCATTAAATTCCCGAATGGCCTCGCCATTGTTTTTCAATATCTCTTCACTTACCACTTTTCCTCCCCATAACACATTGTCGGCAATAATGAATCCACCCGGCCTGACTTTCGGCAATACCATTTCATAGTAAACTTTATAGTTGATTTTATCGGCATCAATAAATACCATATCAAAAGATCCCTGCAGGGAAGGCACCACTACCAGGGCATTACCGATGATATACTCTATCCTGGAAGCCAGTCCCGAGCGGGCGATGTAGCTTCTGACCATATCCTCCAGTTCCTCGTTGACGTCTATGGTCGTAATGAGGCCATTTTCCGGTAAAGCCTCCGCCATCCAGAGGGTGGCATAGCCGGTAAAAGTCCCGATTTCCAGCACCCTTTCCGGGCGTAGCATATGTACAAACATGGCCAGTGTACTACCCTGTAGTGTGCCGGATATCATCTGGGGCATCAGCACCTTGAGGCGTGTTTCACGTTCCAGTTCCTGCAGGTATTCGGGTGCCCGACGGCTATGGGCAAGGACATACTGCTCTATCGCTTCATCAATCATACAAATGTAATTTCCTATCGCCGCCCAATATCGAGCTAATCTGTTAATCATTCAACGCCTGCCCTATAAATGGGAATTATTTTCATAATAATTGTTATGCATGCATAATAATTTGTGTATATTTGAAAACGATGAAAAAGGAAGAAACTGTAGATTATAATATCAAAACTGCCTGGCATGCGATCTATCGTATGTATAACCAGGAAGCTTTGAAGAGTGATTTTACGACGTCCATTGGTTTTGTGCTGCTGAATATTGATTCAAAAGAAGGGACGCCAGCGACCAAAATTGCGCCGCTGATCGGCCTGGAATCCCGGAGCCTGACCCGCATGCTGAAAAATATGGAGGAGAAAGGTTTTATTGAGAAGAAACCTGACCCTATCGATCGCCGCTCAGTACGCATATTTCTGACGGATATCGGTAAAGAAAAAAAAGAGATATCACGGAAGACAGTGCTGGGCTTTAACAATTATGTAAGAGAACAGATTCCTGAACATAAGCTGAAAATATTTTTTGAAGTAATCAACGAAGTAAATCGTATAGTAGAAAAAGACGTACATCAAACCCTTACTGAAGAATGAAGAAATTCAATATCAAAAAGGTAGCTGTGCTGGGCTCCGGTATCATGGGATCGCGGATAGCCTGCCACTTCGCCAACATTGGTGTAGAAGTATTGTTGCTCGACATTGCCCCCAAGGAACTGAGCGAGGCTGAGCAGAAAAAAGGACTTTCGCTGGAGCATCCTGCCGTCAGAAACAGGATCGTCAGCAGTTCCTTTGAAAAAGCCCTGAAAGCCAATCCCGCCCCCCTTTACCACGCATCTTATGCGCAAAGGGTAAAACTGGGAAACTTTGAAGACAACATGCAGGACATTGCCGACTATGACTGGATCATGGAGGTAGTGGTAGAAAGACTGGACATCAAGAAAACGGTATTCGAGCAGGTAGAAAAATACCGTAAGCCTGCTACACTTATCACGTCCAACACTTCCGGTATCCCCATCAACATGATGCTGGAAGGTCGTAGCGAAGACTTTCAGAAGCATTTCTGCGGAACGCACTTTTTTAACCCGCCCCGCTATCTGCGCCTGCTGGAGATCATACCTTCGCAGAAGACCGACCCTGAGATCGTAGACTTCCTGATGCACTACGGAGACCTCTACCTGGGCAAAGAGACTGTTTTGTGTAAGGATACGCCCGCCTTTATTGCCAACCGCATAGGCGTATACGGCATTATTTCGGCTATGCATACCATAGAAAAGATGGGACTGACTGTAGGCGAAGTAGACCGCCTGACCGGCCCGCTGATCGGCCGCGCCAAGTCAGCCACCTTCCGTACCATGGATGTGGTAGGGCTTGATACTACCGTCAATGTATCCAATAACCTCTACCAGGCGCTGCAGCATGATGAGTCCCGGGACCAGTTCAAACTGCCCGGTATCGTTAAAGAACTGTACGACCGCAAATGGCTGGGTGATAAGACAGGGCAGGGCTACTACAAAAAAGTAAAAGACGAGAAGGGTAAGTCCGTCATCCTGGAGCTTGATTTTAATACCTATGAGTATGTGGAGCGGACTAAGGCAAAATTTCCTTCCCTGGAAATGGCCAAGCCTAAGGATGATCTGCAGGAAAGGCTGAAAATACTGCTAAGCGCTCAGGATAAGGCCGGAGAATTCTACCGCGATCATTTCTATGACCTTTTCCGCTACTGTACTTTCCGCATCCCGGAAATTGCTGACGAGCTTTTCCGGATCGACCAGGCCGTAAGCGCAGGTTTTGGCTGGGAAGCCGGACCGTTTGAGACCTGGGATATGCTGGGAGTGAAGAAGACACTCGGCAAAATGGAAGAAGCTGGTCAAAAGCCTGCAAAGTGGGTGTACGAAATGCTGGAAAGCGGTGCCGAAAGCTTCTACAAAGCGCAGGACGGCAAGCGCATGTACTACGACATTGAAAGCAAAGGCTACAAAGTAGTCCCGGGTACGGATGATTTTATCCTGCTGGACACGCTGCGCGAAAATAAGGTACTCTGGACCAGCGATGGCGCTACCATCCTGGACCTGGGCGATGGCGTGCTGAACGTAGAGTTCCACACCAAGATGAATACATTAGGTAATGATCCGGTGGAAGCCATCAACCGGGCCATAGATATGGCCGAAAAGGATTATCGCGGCGTGGTGATCGGTAATGAAGGCCAGAATTTCTCCGCTGGCGCCAACCTGGCCATGCTTTTCATGTTTGCCATTGAGCAGGAGTTCGACGAGATTGAAATGATGATCCGTCAGTTCCAGAATACCATGATGCGGGTCCGCTACTCATCTGTTCCGGTGGTGGCAGCTCCCCATGGCCTGGCTTTGGGTGGCGGATGCGAACTGACCATGCATGCCGATCAGGTACAGGCCTCTGCCGAAACCTATATTGGCCTGGTAGAAGTAGGCGTGGGTCTTATCCCTGCCGGTGGGGGTACCAAAGAACTGACGCTGAGGGTTTCTGATAGCCTCGAGGCTGGTGATGTGGAATTCAATGCATTGCAGAACGCCTTCATGAACATTGCCACCGCCAAGGTAGCCACTTCTGCGCAGGAAGCATTTGACATGCATATACTGCGTGACCGGGATAAGATCAGTATGAACAAAAACCGGCTGATCGCCGATGCCAAGGAGGCTGTGCTGCTGATGGCCGATAGAGGTTATTCACAGCCGGTACAGCGTAAGGATATTAAAGTACAGGGCAAAGCTGGTATCGCACTCTTCCTGGCCGGTGTTTACGGCATGCGTCAGGGACATTATATCTCTGACCATGACAAAAAGATCGCCGAAAAGATCGCCTATGTGATGTGCGGTGGGGAGCTTTCCTATCCTCAACTGGTATCAGAGCAGTACCTGCTGGACCTGGAAAGAGAAGCCTTCCTCGCTCTGACTGGTGAAAAGAAAACCCTGGAAAGGATACAGTCGCTGCTGCAGGGCGGCAAGCCACTAAGAAATTGATTAGGTTTATTTGAATAGAGTGTTCGTGAGCTGAACCGGTATCTGTTTTACGGATGCCGGTTTTTTTTATTAATCGGCCCTTGTTTAGTTTCTTCAGTAAGCAACAATATCTTATTTTGGTAATTAATGATTTGTGGCTTCTTGAGTATATTTTCTTGCTAATTTTTATCATAAACTGCCAGTAGCGGTAGGTATTAGCGCTCTTAGTAAAGAGCCAACTATTATACAGGCGTACAATTAACAGCATTTTTTATGAAGAAAAATCATGCCTTAACGGATCCCCTTGAGCTATTAGAGCATGTGAATGACGCTTTTTTTGGATTGAACCAGCAATGGCAGTTTACCTATATGAATACCGCTGCCGAAAGTCTACTGCAGAAAAAACGAGATGTACTGATTGGCCAGGGAATCTGGGATGCTTTTCCCGAAGCGGTAGAATCTGTTTTTTACCAAAAGTACCACGAAGCGCGTGAAAAGCAGCAGGAAGTCGCCTTTGAAGCATATTACCCTCCCCTTGATACCTGGTTCTTTGTCAAGGCTTATCCGGATAAGGTTAATGGACTGCTGGTTTTTTTTAACAATATCAACGAACTCAAAGCTACCGAACAAAAACTCCGGCAGAGCGAAGAAACTTTTCGCACACTGTTCAATAACATGACTCTGGGGGTAGTATACCAGGACAGTGATAAGAAGATTACCGCAGCTAATCCTGCGGCAGAGCATATCCTGGGCCTCTCCTTAGATGAGATGGCAGGACGTGTATCTGCCGACCCCCGTTGGAAAGCCATGGATGAGAAAGGGTTTGAGCTGCCCGGAGACCGTCACCCTTCTGTCCTGGCACTGGAAAGTGGTCAGCCAGTGATAGGCTTTTACATGCAGGTATTTAATCCTAAAATAAATCAGTACCGCTGGTTGCTGGTAGATGCCATGCCGCAGTACAGGGAGGGCGAACCAAGGCCGTTTCAGGTTTTTGCCCTCTTTCGAGACATTACCGACCAGCAGCAGGCGATGGCTGATAAGGAAGAAATGGTGTACCTTATCACCCACGACCTGCGCAGCCCGATTAATTCGGCACAGGCACTGCTTGATATCATCGTGGACAAAGTAAAACCCGATACCCACGATATCAACAGAGAGCTGGCGTATATGGGAAAAGCTTTAAAAAGAGCTTCACGCCTGATGGAAGACCTCGTGGATTTGGCCAAGCTTGAGGCCGGTGGTGGAAGCGTCAATCCCCAGCAGGTATCCCTGGAGCAACTTATCAGGGATATTGATGACACACAGCGCCCACTGGTAGAAGCTGCGGGCCTGGACTGGCACATGAACGAAAGTACAGGACAGCAGACCAAAATCTGGGTGGATCTGCATCGTATACAGCAGGTTTTTGAAAACCTGGTGGGCAATGCCGTAAAATTTACCAACCCTCCCGGAAGGATCAGCCTCCGGGTTTACCGCGAGGCAGGAGCGGTAGTATTTGACCTTGAAGATAGTGGTAGAGGTATTGAGGCTGCCGCGATCAGCAGAATCTTTGATAAATTCTGGCAACCCAAAGATATGGAAAAGAAAAAAGGAGCGGGACTGGGTTTGTACATTGTCAAAAAAATTGTGGAGGCCCACCAGGGAAGTATAGAGGTCAGTAGCCAGGCGGGTACAGGCACCAGGTTTACGATCAGGCTGCCACAGCCAGCGCATCTCTAGCAGGTACAGATTCTCCGTGAACGTGCCCTTTATTGCCCCCGAATAATCACATTTTGGGATAATCCACTATTTTTGCAAATTGCCAGCATAAGAGTAGCATATTTGGCCACTCTGGCTGATAATCCTTTCTGTACTTTGGAAAAAAGCATACGTGTATTTGCCCCCGCTACGGTAGCCAATGTGGCCTGCGGATTTGATATTATGGGTTTTGCCATAGAGCAGCCCGGTGATGAGGTCCTCATGCGCCTGACTGACGAACCCGGAGTGGTGAGGATAGAGAAGATCATTGGTGATGAAGGCAAGCTGCCGCTGGACCCGGAAAAAAACACCGTAAGCCTGGTAGTGCAGCAGCTTTTACAGAAAGTGGGTTCCCGCCACGGAGCCAGCATCATCCTCTATAAAAATATGCCCCTGGGCAGTGGCCTGGGTTCCAGTGCCGCCAGCGCGGTAGCTGGCCTGTATGCGGTCAACGAGCTGCTTACCCGCCACGAACCCGATAAGGCACTTCCCGCCCGGATAGACCTGCTGCCCTATGCCATGGAAGGCGAACGCCTGGCCTGCGGATCCGCCCATGCCGATAATGTGGCACCCGCCCTGATGGGTGGCTTTGTACTGGTACGGAGCTACGACCCCCTGGATGTGATCACCATACCTGCGCCGCTCTCGCTCTGGGTGACGGTCATCCACCCGCAGGTGGAGGTGCAGACGCGCGATGCCCGCTCTATCCTGCGCAAGCAGATCTCGCTCAAGGATGCCACTATCCAGTGGGGCAATACCGCCGGCCTGGTAGCTGGTCTCTGGAAGTGCGACTACGAACTGATCGGCCGCTCCATGCAGGATGTGATCATTGAGCCCATCCGCTCTATCCTCATTCCTGGCTTTGATAATGTAAAAATCAATGCTATGCGGGCCGGGGCTTTAGGCTGTGGGATCTCCGGCTCGGGCCCTTCTATTTTCTCTCTCAGTCGTGATGAGATCATTGCCGAAGAAGTAGGCCGTAAGATGCAGAACGCCTTCGGAATGCTCAACATCGATAGTGAAGTATACATTTCACCCATCAACCGGGAAGGCCCCAGGGTAGTTGGTTTTTGATAAATGATGATGAATG